>JAJYXI010000031.1 GCA_021791055.1 Nitrospirota bacterium
CTTCAAATCTCATCTTCCGCACCTCCTGCAGTATTTTTGTCCTTTTCATGGATAGCCCTCCTTGCTATCCAATCTTAACCGGACAGTTTATGTGCTACAGATGCGGACAGTTTATGTGTTCTCTACAACCCTCTCCAAAAACCTTGAGATTTTTATATAAGACTGTTAGTATATAAGTCAATTTAAAATGTGAATGAGCGTATGAGTGAATGGGTAGATGAGCGGAGTTTTTTACCCATATACTCATTAACTCTTTTACTCATTAACTCAAAAACAATTGGAGGTGTCGAATGTTTTCCCTATTTAATTTCGTTACAGAGGCGTATGCCATGGGACCTGCTCCGCAGGCAGGAGGACAGGCAGGTGGAGCGCAGGGCATGATTGCGAGTCTTCTTCCTTTAATACTTATTTTTGTGGTCTTTTATTTTCTTCTCATAAGACCCCAGCAGAAAAAGGCAAAGGAACACAGACAGATGCTCGAAAACATTAAGAAAGGCGATAAGGTGGTAACTGCCGGCGGAATCTATGGGGTTGTTGACAGCGTCGGCAATAACACCATTGTCTTAAAGATAGCAGAGAATATAAAGGTGAAGTTCGGGAAAGGCTATATCGCTGCTGTAAGACCAGCATCTGACGAAGACTAAAATGAAGCAAATTCTAAATAAGAAATCCTAAATCCTGAACTGTTTTGGATTCTGAATATTCGAATTTAGGATTTTAAATCCGGAGGATATGATATAGATGAAGAAGGGTGTATTGTGGAAGGCAATCCTTATAGCTCTTACTGTTGTTGTTTCTATAATTTTCTTTTTGCCTAACATTCCGTTATTTCAAAGTATGCCTGACTGGTGGAAGAAGTCCATGCCGAATAAAGGCATAGTCCTTGGACTCGACCTGCAAGGCGGATTGCATCTCGTCTTTGAGGTTGAAGGAGACAAGGCTACTGAAATCGCAACCGAAAGGATTGCATCTTCCTTAAACGGTGTATTTGAAAGAAAGAAAATCAAGGCCGGCGTAAGACGGGACGGACTGTTTGTTGTAGTGACACCTGCAAATATGGATGTCAGAAAGGCAATAGAAGAGACATATCCAGTGTTGACGCTTGTGGATAGCAAGGATGTGCTTAAATACAAGCTTTCTGCAAAGGAAGTACAGAGGATTAAGGATACAGCCACAGATCAGGTGCTTGAGATTATAAGGAACAGAATAGACCAGTTCGGCGTTGCAGAGCCGACCATTCACAGACAGGCGGAAAATGAAATCGTTGTACAGCTTCCGGGAGTAAAGGATCCCAAAAGGGCGGTGGAGATTATCGGTAAGACAGCATTGCTTGAATTCAAGCTTGCCGATGACGAATCACCTCTCGCTGCAGAACTGCCTGCTTCCATCATGCCAGGAGAAGAGACGCAGCTTTTCGAAAGATTCAAAAATAGAATCCCTGAAGGGGATGAGATGCTCTTCCAGAAGGTTATAAACAAGGAGACAGGCGTTGTTACCAAGAGACCGGTGCTCCTTAAAAAGGAAACACTCCTTACAGGCGATCTTTTGACAGAGGCAAGGATCAACATAGACGAGAGGTTCAACGAGCCGTATGTCTCCATTAGATTTAATCCTGCAGGCGCAAAGATATTCGAGGATATAACAGGACAGAATGTAAAGAAGAGGCTTGCCATAATCCTCGATGGAAATGTGTATTCCGCACCTGTGATTCAGGAGAGGATAAGCGGAGGAGATGCCCAGATAACAGGAAGCTTCACAATGGATGAGGCAAAGGATCTTGCAATAGTATTGAGGGCGGGTGCACTGCCTGCGCCTCTCAAAACCCTTCAGAATGTGACAGTAGGACCGTCCCTCGGAAGGGATTCCATCGAGGCAGGCAAAATGGCAGGTATTGTGGGCACAATCCTTGTTATCGCATTCATGATTTTCTATTACAGGCTTTCAGGAGTTATAGCTGATTTTGCACTCCTTCTGAACATAATACTCCTTTTGGGCGCAATGGCTTCGCTCAACGCAACCCTTACAATGCCAGGTATTGCAGGTATAATCTTAGCAATAGGTATGGCTGTTGACTCCAATGTCCTTATGTTCGAGAGGATGAGGGAGGAGATAAGGGCAGGCAAGACCCCAAGGGCTGCAGTGGAGAGCGGATATAAAAAGGCATTCTGGACAATATTCGATTCCCATATAACAACCCTTATCACTGCTGCCGTATTGTTCCAGTTCGGCACAGGACCCATAAAAGGCTTTGCGGTTACATTGAGCCTCGGCGTTGCCATAAATCTCTTCACAGCGCTCATAGGTACGAAGACTGTCTTTGACATCATCCAATCCAAGAAAGAGGTCAAGAGGTTGAGCATATGAACTCACAAGGGGGACTCTGTCCCCCTTGTGATAACCCCCTTAAAAAAGCGGAGGACAGATAATGATTGAGTTAGTAAAAGGCACGAAAATAGATTTCATGGGAAAGAAGATATATGCCTTTATTATATCCGGTATTTTCTCAGTGCTCGGCATTATAGCCATAGTCCAGATAGGGCTCGATAAGGCAAACTTAGGTGTTGATTTTGCAGGCGGCACAGCCGTCCAGATTAAATTTACCCAGTCTGTCCAGCTTCATGATGTGAGGATTGCATTAGAGGAGAGCGGACTGAAGGACTTTGACCTTCAGGATTTGCCCACAGAAAACAAGGTTCTGATAAGGGTGAAGAAGCAGGAAGAAAGGCTCGGCGGCTTCTCTGAGAGGATAACCCAGATACTCTCGCAGAAGTTCTCTGACAAAAAACCTGTGATTGACTCCACGACCGAGATAGGGCCAAAGGTGGGTTCGAAATTGAGAAAGGATTCTTTATGGGCTATACTCGTGGCTACAGGAGGTATACTGGTATATGTTGCGTGGAGATTCCAGTTCAGATTCGGAGTGGGTGCAACCATTGCAACATTCCATGATGTCCTTGCAGTGCTCGGAATTTTCTATATTCTCAACAAGGAGATAAATCTTATCCTCTTAAGCGCACTGCTTACAATTGCGGGCTACTCGCTTACCGATACAGTTGTTGTATTTGACAGGATAAGGGAGAATATAAAGAGATATATAAAGGAGCCTGTTGAGGTTGTTATAAACAGGAGCATCAATGAAGTGCTTTCGAGGACAATTGTCACATCATTGACCGTTTTTCTTTCAGCGCTTGCATTATTTCTGTTCGGCGGAGAGGTTATACACGACTTTGCCCTCGCCATGTTAATAGGCGTAGCAATCGGAACATATTCTTCTATTTTTGTTGCAAGCCCTGTTGTTGTGCTTCTTGGCAAAAAGAGGTAAGGAGCTCCAGGTGCTTAACAGCACAGAATGCAAATGGCTGGTAAATAGAACCAATCCTGAGTATGTTGATTATATTTCGAGGGTCGCCACTGTATCTCCGGCATTTGCACAGGTATTGATCAACAGGGGAATAAAAACTCCTGAACAGCTCGATTCCTTTCTCAATTCTGATATTAACAAACTGTCAGACCCGTTTGAACTGCCTTGTATTAAAATTGCAATAGATAGAATCAGAGAGGCAAAAAGGCAGGGAGAGAGGGTGCTTGTCCATGGAGATTACGATGCAGACGGTGTTACTGCGACAGCCATAATGGTTGAGGGTCTCAGGAAGATTGGCTTGGATGTCCACTATTTCATACCAAACAGGATGTCCCACGGTTACGGTTTTGGCAGTGCAGGAATTGAAAAGGCAAAAGAGGTGGATGCGAAGCTCATAATCACTGTGGATTGCGGCATTACATCCTTTGATGCTGTTTCCGAAGCAAACTCTCTCGGGATAGATGTGATAATCACCGACCATCATGAACCACTCAGAGTCCAGAGTCTGGAGTCCGGAGTTAAGAGTGAAGAAGAATTGGAGTTTTTACTGCCAGAGGCAATTGCCGTAGTAAATCCTAAACTCTTAACTCATAACTCTCAACTCTCAATTCTTTCCGGTGCAGGCGTTGCTTTTAAACTCATACACGGTCTTTTTGAGAATAACATCGATGATGTATATGAACTCTTTGACCTCGCTGCTATTGGAACTGCTGCTGATGTGGTTCCTGTGGTTGGAGACAACAGGGTTATCCTCAAAGAAGGCATCAAGCTAATACAGTCAGGAGAGAGGGCTGGTATCAGGGCGCTCAAGGATGCATCGGGAATAAGGCCCGACTTCTTTAAAACATCCTTTTTGTATTACACCATTATACCGAGAATTAATGCTGCAGGCAGGATGTCGGATGCAACCGATGTTGTCAGGCTTTTAACCACAAAATCTGAGGCAGAAGCTGAAGAGCTGTCCAAATGGCTTAATGAACTGAATTCCAAAAGACAGGAGATAGAGGGATCCGTTTATGATGATGCGATAGAGATGCTCAATCTAATGGGCAACAGCCACGGCGCTATTGTCCTTGCATCAGAGGGCTGGCATCATGGTGTGGTCGGTATTGTGGCATCGAGGATTGCAGAGCAATACTACAGGCCGACATTTATACTTTCCATAGAAAACGGCGTGGCTAAAGGCTCTGCAAGGAGCATACCGTCTTTTGATATTCATTGCGGTCTTACGCTCTGCAAGGATATTCTCAAAAGATTTGGCGGCCATAAGCAGGCAGCGGGACTGAGTCTTTCTTTGGAGGATATCGAGAGATTCAGATTAAGGATATCCGAGGTTGTGAATAATGCCCTTTCGGATAATGACTTCATTCCTGCCTTGCATATTGATGCTGTTGTCAATATCTCTGATATAAGCATTGGACTTATAGATGAGCTTGCAAGGCTTGAGCCCTTTGGCTGCGGCAATGAGGAGCCGTTGTTTGGTGCAAAAGGGCTGGAGGCAATAAAACCAAGGGTTGTAGGAAATAACCATCTCAAAATGCATCTGAAACAGAACGGCCGCAGAATAGACAGCATCGGTTTTGATTTCGGAGGATTATTGGACAGCATTGAAGATAATCCATTAATTGACGCTGCCTTTCTGCCGATAATAAATGAGTGGGACGGAGGGAGATACCTGCAGTTGAATCTGAAGGCGATAAGGCCGAATCAAAGTAATGGGGTAATGGAGTGATGAAAGTTACAATTAATGATTTTTTGAAGATGAAACCGGAGGGGAAGAAGATTACGATGCTTACTGCATACGACTATCCTTTTGCCCAGATCGTTGATGAGGCGGGTATGGATGCTATTCTCGTAGGAGATTCCCTTGCAATGGTTGTTCAGGGGCTCGAAAACACCCTGCCTGTTACTATGGATGAGATGATATACCATACAAAGATGGTTTCGAGGGCGGTGAAGAGGGCTATGGTTATCGGTGATATGCCGTATCTTTCATATCAGGTAAGCGTTGAAGATGCAGTAAGAAACGCAGGCAGGTTTATTAAAGAGGCTGGCGCACAGGCCGTAAAGATCGAAGGCGGAAGGGAAGCAGCAGAAAAGGTTGAGGCAATGACAAAGGCAGAAATTCCTGTGATGGCTCATATAGGGCTCACTCCGCAGGCAGTCCACAGGATGGGAGGATATAAGGTGCAGGGCAGGACAGAGGAGGCAGCAAAGACGCTTTTAGAGGATGCAAAGATTCTTCAGGATGCAGGCGCATTCTCGCTGCTCCTTGAGGCAATCCCTGCAGAACTTGCGGCACAGATAACAAACGGGTTGTTTGTTCCCACAATCGGTATAGGCGCAGGTCCTCACTGTGACGGACAGGTTTTGGTTATTCATGATGTGCTCGGGTTGTTTGAAAGGTTTGTGCCCAAGTTTGTAAAGCGCTATGCAAACTTGAAGGAAGAGGCTCTAAAAGCAATTAAACAGTATAAAGAGGAAGTCGAGAAAGGCATCTTCCCTGGCAAAGAACACTCTTTTTAAGAGAGAAGATGAATACCTTTAAAGAGGTTTTTAAAAAGGAAGATTGAGGGGCAAGCCCTCAAAGGAGAAGGTATGTCAAAGAAATCTGTTTTAGTATGCGTAAAGAAGGATATAGTTCATCCCATAAGCTGGGCATTGAGAGAATTTGAGAAGCAGATAAGCGTAAGGTATTTTGATACGACAAGACAGCTCGGGATGGTTCTTGGGGATGTGGAGAACTGCTGCGCCGTTATACTGGATTCCATTATCGGGGATGAGTCAACACTTGACTTTGCAAAGGAGATAAAGAATGACAAGCCGTCCCTCAAAATCCTTCTAATAGCTTCTTCAGGGACTACAAAGGAGGAGATAGTAGCCTTTATCCAGTCAAAGATAGTGAGCGGCGTTCTTATCAGGCCTTTTACGGCAGAGCAGGTGAGCGATTACATTTACAAGCTCTGCGGTTTCCAGAAGCCGACAGAGGTTCCGTGGTATATGCAGACGGGGCTGAAACCGTGAAAGTCATCACTGCCGATGAAATGAGAGAGATTGACAGGATTTCCATCGAGGAGTACGGCATTCCGGGCATTGTCCTCATGGAAAGGGCCGGGCTTGCAGTTGCTTTAAAAGTAAAGGAGTTCTATCCAGATAAAAAAATTCTTGTCCTTTGCGGAGGCGGCAATAACGGCGGAGACGGACTTGTGGCAGCGAGAAATCTCCATAACAGGGGATTTAAGGTAAGTGTATTAATATTTGCAAAAAAGAACTCTCTTAGTCCTGATTGTAATGCTCAATATCAAATAGCAAAAAAGATTGGTATTCCAGTTGAATTCCGTAAGGATTTGAATGAGAGAGATGTTCATGGCGCTGTTTTGATTGATGCAGTCTTCGGCACCGGTCTCAGCAGGCCTGTAAAAGGAAGTCTCGCCGGAGTTTTTGCCTTTATAAATGATTCGGATGTTCCTGTTGTTGCAGTGGATATTCCATCGGGAATCTCTTCCGATACAGGAGAGATTCTGGGAGAGGCTATAATGGCTGACTACACCGTAACCTTTGGCTTGGCGAAGAGAGGCCATCTCCTCTATCCCGGCGCAGAATATACGGGCAGGCTTTTTGTTGAAGACATCGGATTCCCTGCGAAGATACTTGCATCAGAAAAAATAAATGTTGATATGATTGACAGGGAAATGGTGTCAGGCTTGATTCCTCTAAGACCGAAATATTCACACAAAGGCGATTATGGCCATGTCCTTATTGTTGCAGGTTCGCGCGGCAAAACAGGCGCTGCATTGATGGCTGCAAAGGCGTGTTTAAGAAGCGGCTCCGGCCTTGTAACTTTGGCTGTCCCTGAGTCATTGATGAATATTTTTCAGGGCAGGGTCACAGAAGAGATGACATTACCGTTGCCTGATGATGGCAGCGGTGTGCTTTCATCAAAGGCGATAGATGTCATTTTAAATTTTGCTGCTCAGAAAATCGATGTTATTGCAATTGGTCCTGGAATTGGAGTTTCAAACGATACAGAAAAGATTATGAACGAGCTTATCCAGAAATCAACAGTTCCGATGGTGATAGATGCAGATGCTATAAACTCGATAGCACCCCCCCATCCCCCCCTTGGCAAGGGGGGGCAAAGGGGGGGTATTTCTAAAGGGGCAATAGGTCTTTTAAGAAAGGCAAAGTCGCCTATTGTTATTACTCCTCATCCGGGGGAAATGGCAAGACTTTTAAGTCAGGAGTCAGAAAAAGAAATAAAGATAAAAATAGAGAAAGACAGAATTGATACCGCAATGTCATTTTCAAAAGAGACAGGGACATATCTTGTTTTAAAAGGAGTGCCTACCATTGTTACAGAGCCTGAAGGCAGGGCATTCATAAATACTACAGGAAATCCTGGAATGGCCACTGCCGGCTCAGGCGATGTCTTAACAGGAATGATAGCCTCGCTGTTAGGGCAAAGTTTAAATCCTGTTAATGCCTCTTTGCTTGGAGTCTACATTCATGGTTTTGCAGGAGATATGGCAGCAAAGGGAAAAGGGGAGCATTCCTTGATTGCTACAGATATTATAGATTCCTTGCCGGATGCATTTGTGCAATTGCTTGACAGGTAAGGCATTTCATGATATGTTAAACACAATTCACATTACAAGGAGGCTTAATGGCAGGAGCATTATGGTTTTTATCGATAGTTTTTGCCTTGCTATTCCCCGGTATCAGCATCGCATCAGAAGCCACGAATAACCCATCTCAGGATAAAATAAAATTTGCATCAAAAAACTCCCCGACTAAAAACACCACAAAGGAAGAACTGCTTTTATTCTATGAAGAAAAAGACCTTGTGGTGGCCACAAAACGGAAAATACCTCTCGGTAAGGCGCCTGCAATTGCAACAGTCATAACTGCCGATGAGATTAAGAACATGGGTGCAAGGAACCTCATGGATGTATTGAAGATGGTTCCAGGAATGGGAGTCTCTATAAATGAGTACGGTAGATACATGTTTGAGGTGAGAGGTATAAGGACAGCAACATCAGAGAAAATACTGGTTATGATAGATGGACACAGATTGAATGAATCCTATACAGGAAGCGCTCTTGCCAATGTCTACAATGACCTTCCCATAGAGAACATAAAACAGATAGAGATAATAAGAGGCCCCGGTTCTGCACTTTATGGAGCAAATGCCTTTGCGGCTGTCATAAACATTGTTACAAAAGATGCGGATGATATAAAAGGTGTGGCTGTATCTGCTACAGGAGGAAGTTTCGATACCAAAAAGTTCAATGTCCTCGGCGGCAAGTCATTGGGTGAGTTTCAAATATCGGGCGCTGTTGATTATATAAATACCAACGGGCCAAAGCTCGTAATAGACAAAGACAGGTTTGCGGGACAATCATATACGGCAGCTCCGGGAAGAACAGACGCGAGCCTCGAAAAGACGGATATCTTTCTAAAGGCATCATACGGCAATCTTGGCTTTAAAGGCCAGTATATAAACAAAAGCAGAGGGGCGTACATCGGTAATGCCTATGCCCTCACGGATGAAAACTCGATAAATTTTATCGACTTCTGGAATGAATTAAGTTATAACCAATCCATTACAGATAGCCTTTCTGCAAAATTAAGGGTGTATCTTGACCAGTTTGAGCAGGACGCAAGGCTTGAGATTTTCCCCGAAGGATTTACCTCAAGTAGTGGTGCAAACGTATTCCCCGATGGTGCGCTTGCAAAACCTCTCCTTAAAAACAGGACACTCGGCACAGAACTCCAGATCGATTTCGATCTCTTTGAGGATAATCACTTAATCATTGGCGGCCTTTATGAAAATATAAGGCAGTTTGATGTAAAGCTCTACACAAACTATGATCCGACGACTACTACAGCAAATCTCCTTCCCCTCGGCTCGTTTCAGGATGTGACATCATGGGCAAACTTCAATAAGGATACAAAGAGGGAAATATGGGCTGCATTTATTCAGGATGAATGGGACATCATGGATAATTTGAATGTTACAGCAGGGGGCAGATACGACCACTACAGCGACTTCAAGGATACCTTTAATCCGAGGGTCGGTGTTGTGTGGGGCTTTATGGAGAATGCAGATTTGAAACTACTATATGGACAGGCATTCAGGGCGCCGAATTTTGTTGAATTATATAATGCCAATAACCCCACTGTTATAGGCAATCCAAACCTGAAACCGGAAAAAATAAGGACTTACGAAGCGAGTGTGGGTTACCGGTTTACGGATAACTTCAGAGTTGATATGGATTATTTTATAAACTTGATTGATGACCTTATTGTCAGAGATGCAACAGTATCTCCCGCACAATATGCAAACAAAGAGGGAGCGAGGATCAGGGGCATTGAGATAGATCTGACAGGAAACTATACCCCTTCGAATTACTGGAAGGTGAGTTATACATATCAGGAGCCGAAGGACTCCGACACAAAGAAGAGGCTGCCTGATGTGCCTTCTCAAAGGGCGACAGCCAGTTTGAATTACGGGCTTTCAAAGTATCTGATTTCACATATCGATGTAGTATGGACAGGCTCCAGACCCAGGGCTTCGGGGGATACAAGGGGAAATACTCCATCTTATACCACTGTGGATTTAAACCTTATTGCCAAAAATATCTATAAAAATCTTGAGATAAAAGGCTCTGTGCACAATCTCTTTGATAAGAGATACAGGGATCCAGATACATCGGGTTCTTCAAAACTTATACTCAATGATTTTCCGCGGGAAGGCATTTCTGCTTTGATAAGTATTAGTTACAAGTTTTAAATTACTTGCCCCATCTCATGACGACTGCTGAATAATGGAATCCTGCGCCAGGGCCGCACATAACTACTAAATCGCCGTCTTTTATCTTTCCCATTGTAACAGCTTCGTGCAGATTTGCGCCTATTGAGGCTGCGCTCATATTGCCGTATTTTTCTATTGTGACATGCATTTTTGCATCTGGAACATCCAGTGCCTTTTGCCATGTATCCACAAGTATCTGGGTCGGATTATGCAGTATTAAAAAATCTATGTCTTTCTCTGTATTTCCTGTTTTTGCAAGGGCTTTTTTAGCAGCTTCCGGTATTTTAGTAGGGCCGTAGCGCCTTATTTTTTCGATACCGGAATCGCCTCGGTCGATGTAAAAGAATACTTTTTCTCTCGGTCCTTCAAGATAACTGCCTGCTCTATAATTTTCTATAAGTGCCCTTGGAAGCCTGAAGTTTCTACCTACAGCGCTCCAGCAACTCCCGTCGGTCTCGAGATGGGTGCTTACTATTCCCCTGCTATCGCTTACCGGCTGCATTATAAGGGCTGCTGCGCCGTCACCAAGAAACATGCAGTTCTTCTCCGTATAATCTGCTGTTACAGTCCAGTTCGATGCACCTATGCATGCTATGGTATTGTACATGCCGCTTCTTATAAGTGCCCAAGCAATGGTAATCTGCGAGAGCAGGGATGTGCATGCGCTCTCCACATTTATCGCAGCGGCGTTTTTGGCCCCTGATTTATACTGCACAAGGGCAGCATTGCCCGGCTGCGGCTGATCATGGAGGTTCGGGCCGTCGAGTATTAACTCCACATCTTCAATGCTGATACCTGCATTTTCAACTGCTGCCAAAAGTGCCTTTGTCTCCATATCAGAGGACTTTTCTCCCTTTGCGCAGACCCTTCTTTTCATAACTCCTGCATTGTCGAAGAGATCATCAAAAGGCAATAAGTCAAACTGTTTGAACCAGTCATTGGTTCTTATCTCCTCAGGCACATAGATACCTGTTCCCACAATTCCCACAGACCTCATTTTCATGGCAATCTCCTTTATTGTAGAGAGTATATTAATTTTATCAGAAAAACTTGCAAATTATTGCTTTGTCTGAAGTTTTTTGTTATATTTCCTTCAGATGACCACTGCAGAGCTTATAGTCAAATGCCTTGAAAATTATGGAGTCGAATATATCTTCGGCATACCTGGCGGGGCATTAGAACCTCTGAATAATGCCTTATACAAAAGCAAAATCAAAGTAGTCGTTACAAAACATGAAGAAGGCGCTGCATTTATGGCAGACGGGTATGCGCGATTAAGCGGCAAGATAGGAGTATGTTTTGGTACAACAGGCCCCGGTGCTACGAATCTCATAACAGGCATCACATCTTCTCATGCAGATTCCATTCCTGTGCTTGCACTCACGGCTCAGGTTGCTACGGCTGTATTTGGCAAGGGAGCGGTGCAGGAATTTGCGGGTGAAAGTTTGAGTATCGTTAATATGTTCAGGAGGATCACAAAATACAGTGATATCATAATAAACGAAAAAAAGGCTCGGGATGTGATATCAAAGGCATTGAGAACTGCATTAACAGGGAAGACCGGACCGGTGCATATAAATCTTCCAACCGATATTATGAAGCGAGAGACCGCAGAAAGAGATAGCGTAAATTATATAGGACAGACGATGGTTTTTGACAGAGAGGGCGTGAAAAGGGCTGCGAGCATCCTTCTTAAGGCAAAAAGACCGGTGATTTTAGCAGGATGGGGTGCGGTGCTTTCGAGGGCTGATAGGGAGCTTAAGGAACTGGCAGAACTCATGGGCATACCTGTTGCCACATCCCAGAAAGGGAAAGGTATTTTTAATGAACTCCATCCCCTTTCTCTGGGCGTGTTTGGTTTTGCAGGTTCACCTGCGGCAAGAGAGTATATAATCGAAGCAAATAATATCGATGTCATGCTTGCTATAGGTACGAGTTTTAATGAATGGATGACATCGAGCTGGGATAAAAGGTTACGCCCAAAGAAATCGATGATTCAGGTCGATATATATCCTGATGAAATCGGAAAGAATTATCCTGTAGCTGTTGGTATAACAGGAGATGCAAAGGTTGTTTTGCGGGAGCTTATTTACGAGTTAAAGAGGCAGTCAGGCAAAAATAAATGTGGATGTTCTTTCGAGAGAGAGGTGAAAAAACTTAAAGAGAGATTTTGGACAGTCGCAGAGAGGAGAATCATAAAATCGAATAGGGTGCCGTATAAGCCGCAGAGATTGATGAAAGACCTCATGGACAGTTTGCCGGCTGATGCTATATATTTCACAGATATCGGCAACAATATGGCGTGGGCTTTACGATATATTAATATCGTAAGGCCATATTCTTTTTATATACCCCTCGGCTTTGCCTCGATGGGTTTTGGCGTAGCGGCGCCTATTGGAGCAAAGCTGGCTATGACTGACAGGCCTGTTGTCGCCATAGTCGGCGATGGAGGTTTTTTGATGAATGGTATGGAGGTGTCCACAGCGGTTAACTATAATATTCCTGTGATATGGGTGATAATGAACAATTCCATGCTCGGAATGATATACCACGGATTGAAGCTTCTCTCCAGTCCTGAAGGTATTCCTTCTAAATTTAAGCAGGTGGATTTTGTTAAGATTGCAGAAGGACTTGGCGCAAGGGGAATCAGGATTACCAGACCTGGAGAAATTAATAAAAAGATGATAGATGATATAATTTCATCAGGGGCTCCTACTGTTCTGGATGTGATAATAGATCCGGAAGAGGTTCCGCCAATTCAATCGAGAGTTGAAACACTTGAGAAACTTTATACGTAAGAAAAAATATTTGGTCAATAGTAGTAATTTTCTATTGTTGCTGGTTCTCGCTTGCGCGGTACTGTTTTCCGCATCTCCCTGCGAATCAGCGGATGTGATTATTGTTGGCGATACTCATCTTAAACCTGTAAACGATATTATTTCGGGTGTAAGGGAGAAACTCGATTCTCCTGTAAAGATATATAATCCATCAGATGTTAAAGGCAGGTTAAAGGGCATTGCAGCAAAGGAGGAGGCAAGGGTTGTCATAGCGCTGGGGAGGGAAGCCATGGAGGAAGCGCTTAAGCTTTCGCCATCCATTGCCGTGATTTATGACCTTGTCATAACACCCCCGGAGATTGACAGGCCGAACACGACAGGCGTTTATATGGCCACGCCTGTGAGAGAATATGTCGACATTGTTAAGGGTTACCTGCCGTCAATCAGGCGGATAGCGGTCATCGGCAGTCATGATTTGATGAAGATACTGGACGGGACTGCCAACCCGCAGGTTTTAGCCTACAGCGTAAGAAGCTCATTTGAGTTCGTGAGCGCTGTCAAACGGGTTGATTCAGACGGTGCTATTCTGCTTCTGCCTGATGTAGGTCTGCTTACCTCCACAACCATAGAAGAGGTTTATCTGGTGTCGTTCAGGAAAAATATTCCCATACTGGGCATCTCGGAAAAGCATGTAAAACAGGGCGCTCTCTTTGCCCTTGCATTTAATCCTGTAAGCGTTGGCAGGCAGTTGGGCGAAAAGGCATCAAAGGCCCTTAATGGCATGGATGTGGGACAGATTCCTCCGTCTCCGTCCCGCGAGTTTGAACTGTATATCAATACAGATACGGCAAGGAAAATGGGCATCCACATCCCTGCCGAGCTTTTAAGAAAGGCCAAGAGGATATACCCATGAGATTGACATTCAGAAAAAAGGCTCTCTTATTCATAATACCGATACTGGTTCTTGTCTCGTTTGTGTATACCTATGATGCGATAGAAACAGAGAAAAAACTGACAAGAAAAGAGCTTATAAAGAGGTCAGAGGTTATAACGACATTGGCAAGCAAAACAGGAGAGCTGCCGATTCTTTCAGGAAATGCCGAGCTTCTGAGGAAGACCGCATCATTTATCAAAAACTCTCCTGATGTCGCATTTGTCTCCTTCTACGACAAAAAAATGAACCTCCTGATGCACGACGGCGTTTCATTTGCAGGAAAGCTTCCAGAGTTGTCTTCGAGCTCGCCGATGTCTTTCTTTGAGGAGGGCGAGTTCTTTATTTT
Organism: Nitrospirota bacterium; assembly: GCA_021791055.1. GTDB lineage: Bacteria > Nitrospirota > Thermodesulfovibrionia > Thermodesulfovibrionales > Dissulfurispiraceae > Dissulfurispira. The sequence goes on from JAJYXI010000031.1 coordinate 14,233, forward strand.
TTACGCCCCTGTTTTTACTGTCAGGGCATCGGAGGACATAGGCATATTCCAGGAAGATGCCTTAAAACAAACAAAGGAGACAATCGGATGGGTGAGGATAGGCTTTTCAAAATCCACAATGAAAGAGACTGAAGAAAGTATTGTCTTCAGAGGCCTGATGCTTGCCCTTATATTTTCGATAGGCAGCAGTATTATTGTTTCTATTTTAATAACAATAGCCACAAGACCTTTGGTGATGCTTTCCGGAGCTGTGAAAAGGCTTAAAGAGGGAGAGTACCCTGAGATAAAAATAGACCCTACCAGCGATGAGATCGGAGAACTCTCTGTGGAGTTTGGCAGGATGACACGGGCTATAAAAGACAGGGAATTGAAACTTATCGAGTCCGAAAAAAAGATAAGAGATCTCTTCGAAAGGGTTGAACATGCCATCTTCAGGCTCGACAAAGACGGCAATATAGTTGAGACCAACAGGAAATTCGACGAGCTCTGCGGCGGAACAAACAGATTCTGCGGATTGTTTTCATCCAACATGGAAGGGCTTAGGCTCCAGAAGGCAATATCCAATGGGATGAAGAATTCCGAGGAAAGGATTATTGGCAGCGATGGCAACGAGCTTATTGTTCTTATGAGCGTGTACCCGGAATTTGACGAGCAGGGCAATATTACAGGCTTTGACGGTTACTTTGTTGATATAACAGAGAAGAAGAGGCTTGAGGAGACCCTTATACAGACGCAGAAATTGGACAGCCTCGGTATGCTTGCAGGCGGAATCGCTCATGACTTCAACAACATTCTTACAGGTGTCTTGGGATATGCATCCTTGTTAAAGAGCACAGTGTCTGAGACAGACAAGACATACAAATATATAGATACGATAGAGAAGTCTGCTTCAAGGGCTGCAAACCTTGCGCAGCAGCTTCTTGGTTTTGCAAGGAAGGGCAAATATATAATGACAAAGCTGTCAATAAATGACCTCGTGAAAGAACTTGCATCATTCGTAAAGGAGACATTTGACAGGAGCATAACCATAGTTTTAGACTGCGAAGAAAATCTCCCGCCTGTGGAGGGTGACAGCAATCAGCTTTATCAGGCAATAATGAACCTCTGCATAAACGCAAGGGATGCAATGCCTGAAGGGGGAAGGCTTTATATAAAGACGGAATATTACCTGCTTCACGATGAAAAAGTGGTCGATTTCTTCCAGATCCCTGCCGGCGGATATGTGAGGGTGAGCGTCACGGATACCGGAGTTGGAATGCCTCCTGATGTTAGGAAGAGGATATTCGAACCGTTCTACACAACAAAGGGTATTGGAAAGGGAACAGGACTCGGTCTTGCCATGGTATATGGAATAGCCAAAAACCATGAGGGCTATATCACTGTCTATTCAGAGATAGGGCTGGGAACCACTGTGCGCTTATATCTGCCAAAGGCAGACGGGACAGTGGAGGAGAAAAGGAGGGATAGAGTTATGAATGAAAGACCCAGAAAGGGGACAATCCTTCTTGTTGACGATGAGGAGGTGGTAAGGGAGCTCGGAAAAGATATTCTTGAGGCATACGACTATGAAGTGCTTCTTGCTGTTCACGGAAACGAGGGAGTGCGTATATTCAGCGAAAATAAGGACAGGATTAATCTTGTAATTCTTGACATGGTAATGCCTGAAAAAGGCGGCAGACAGACATTTAAGGAGATAAGAACTCTAAAGCCTGATGCAAAGGTGCTTATATGCAGCGGATATGGAGAGGAACAGTATTTTTATGAATTGTTCGAAGCAGGTGCAGCCGGCTTCCTACAAAAGCCTTTTCAACACACGGAGCTGCTGAGCAAGGTTGAGGATGCAATGGCAAGGTAGTATATGATGACCTCCGGAATAGTTGTCCCTCCTATCTTCCAGAGTTTTTCTGTAAAGGCTTTTTTTACCACGAAGATGTCGGGCAGCAGCAAGGAGACCGTCTCTAAGATGGCTGATGTGCCCTTGAATAATATATACCTCCCGGTACAGAGACATACGGATAAGACCTTAGTATTGGATTATGATTTTGAGCCGAAGATAGCCGATGCTGTCATTACAAACAGAAAGGGCATCTTGATAGGAGTCCAGGTAGCAGACTGCGTCCCTGTTCTCTTATATGATATTAAAAAGCATGTTGTCGGAGCTGTACATGCAGGCTGGAGGGGGGCTGCAGCAGAGATCCTGAAAAATACAATAAAGGCAATGACAGAGAGATTCTGCTCATTGCCGGGTGATATATTGGTCGCCATAGGCCCTGCCATAAGAGGGTGTTGTTACGGGGTCGGCTACGAGGTAATAGAGGCGGTTGAGAAAGTGACGAGTTCAGAGTTAAGAGTTAAAAGTTCAAAAGACTACATAATTAGAAAAGGTGAAAAATACTGTCTTGATTTACCCACTGCCAATAAATATCAGGCCATTTCTTCAGGCGTCAAAACGGAAAATATATGGGTGTCCGATGAATGCACCTTCTGCCTTCCTGAAAAATATTACTCATACAGGTATGCAAAGGGGACTACAGGCAGGCAGTGCGGATTTATAGGAATTGTGTGATTTGATTATGTTGTTTATAATAAAGAATCTAAAATCGACCCAAAGGAGATAAAATGCAAAAGGCAAAGGATATAATGATAAGGGATGTGATAACAGTAAAGCCTGCCACTACCATAGAAGATCTGGCGCGGATATTTATAGAGAAGAATATCAGCGGTGCGCCTGTTGTTGATGATAATGGCGATTTGATCGGTATTGTCACAGAGAACGACCTCATAAGCCAGAACAAAAGACTGCATATCCCGACGGTCGTGAGACTGTTTGACGCCTTTATTATGCTCGAAAGCCCCGGAAGGATAGAGAAAGAGATAAAGAAAATGGCTGCAGTTACAGTGGATGATATATGCACAAAGGATGTTATAACCGCTACCGAAGATATGCTGGTAGAGGATATAGCCACTATCATGTCTGAGAAGAAGGTACATCTGATTCCTGTTGTGGATGGCAGGAAGGTTTGTGGCATAATCGGGAAGATGGACTTAATCAAGGGGATGGTGAAATAGCTGATAGCTGATAGCTGATAGCTGATAGCTGATAGCAAAAGACTATGAGCTATGAGCTATGAGCCATGAGCTGCGAATTATTGCTAAATCGCCGTCAGAGACCGAGGGTGTTGGTTTTAAACTCGGAATGTTTTTAAAAACACACGGCAGGGCAACTGTTTGTCTTTATGGAGACCTCGGCGCTGGAAAAACAACTCTAATCAGGGGAATTGCATCGGCTTTCGGCATCCCTGAAAGAGATATAGGCAGCGCCAGCTTTGTTATAATTGCAGAATACGAGACCTCGCCTCCTTTTTATCATATAGATCTTTACAGGATCGAGAGGGAAGATGACATCGAGGAATTGGGAGTTTGGGAATATATAAATTCGGGGGGGATTGCTGTTATCGAATGGGCTGAAAGGCTTTCCGAAATCCCTGAAGGTGCAATTACGGTAAAGATAAATTATATAGATGAGAAATCGAGAGAGATAATCATTGAGGGGATAGATGAAAAAGATTGGAATAATATGTAAGATCGGAAGACCGGAGCCCTTAGAGATATTGAAGGAGTTTCTCCCGTGGCTCAGGGAAAGGGGCTATGATGTATTTCTGGATTCTGAAACAGCAGGACTTCTTAATATGGAGGGTTATTCGAGGCCTCAGATACCCGCTCTGGTTGATGTAGTTATAGTCCTCGGCGGCGACGGGACAATGCTCGGCGTTGCCAGACTTGTCGGCGATAAAGGAGTCCCTATTCTCGGCGTCAATCTCGGAGGACTCGGCTTTATTACAGAGGTGAACAAGGATGAGATATTTGATGCTGTGGAGAAGGTGCTCGCAGGGAGCTGCTCCATAGAAGAACGTATAATGCTTACTGCCGTCGTCCATCGACATAGTGAAAGGATTGCCGACTTTGTGGTCTTAAACGATGTTGTTATAAACAAGGGCGCTCTGGCAAGGATAATAGACCTTGAGACATATATTAACAACTCTTATGTGACGACATTTAAGGCCGATGGTCTCATTATTTCAACACCCACAGGCTCGACAGCCTATTCCCTGTCTGCCGGAGGTCCTATCCTTTATCCCACGCTGAACAGCATTGCCCTGACGCCTATCTGTCCGCACACCCTTACAAACAGGCCTATTGTCCTGCCTGATGATTTCACTATAGAGATTATTCTAAGGTCTGAGAGCGAAGATGTTTTTTTAACTCTCGACGGGCAGGTTGGATTCTCTCTGAGAAAGAACGATACTATCGAAGTCAAAAAATCAGAGTTTACAACCAAGCTTCTCATGCCGTGTGAAAGGGATTATTTTCAGGTCTTAAGGACAAAGCTGAAATGGGGTGAAAGGTAAGGATAAAAATATAATGAATTGCATTATGATTTATTTAAAAAGGATTTTTATTTATATGCTCCCACTCTTTCTGATGATTTTTACTTTATGCCACGAAGCCTCGGCAGAATACGGCACCAATCAGACAATCCTCCAGAAGATACGGTACATTGACGCCAAGCAGGAGCATGTTATCAAAGCGGCATATATAATTACCGAAATCAAGGAGACAAGATACATCGGAGAGGGAGTGTTTTCAAAGAAGGCTGATGGAAAGTTTATAGTTGTAAGGTTTAAGGTCCACAACAAAGGCAGCATTGCGATTCCGACAAACACCCTTACAGACCTTATGCTGATTGACGGCAAAAAGAAGCGCTGGGATTACTCTTTGGGCGCAACAGGCTCTATGAGGCTTGGCACAGAGAGTTTTGGGAGAATGGAGATAGCCCCTGATAAAGGGATAGAAGATGTTGTAGTATTCGAAGTCCCGGAAGATGTGCGTGATTATCTTATCCTTCTTCCCGGCGGCGCAAAGGTATCTGCTCCCAAAAAGCAAGAAAATGCGAAGAGCGAAGAACCGAAATCAGAGGGCAAAAAAAACATAAAAATCATAACCAACTCCGCAACTCTGAGGTCAAGACCATCCTTTGGCTCCCAGCCTGTCACATGGGCTGTAAAGGGAGCAGTATTTGATGTTATAAGTGAGATTACTGACAGCGAAGGCAGAAAATGGTATAGGGTGAAAACCTCTGACGGCCGGGAAGGCTGGATAAAAGATAAGGTTGTCAGTCTGTCGTCATTTAAGTCAGAAGATAATCAGGATAAAGTTAAAAAGGCTGACGCTGCCAGCTTAAAAGCTGAAGAGAAGGTGGAAACGAGGGCGGAGGAAAAGATAAAGGAGAAAGGAGTTAAGGAAAAAACAAAAAGGGATGGCAGACAAAAGGAACAAGCCTCTGCAAAAACTGTTAAAAATAAGTCAGACAAAAAATCCCTGCAGGAACTGCTGGATGCGGCAGGTATATTTTACAGGGAGGGAAAGTGTAAGGACTTTATCAATGCCAATGAGAAGGCCATCGAAATAGCCTCAAGACAAAACAATATTGCAGTTGAAGGAAAGCTCCATTACAATGTGGCAGAATGCTACGCAAGGTTAAATAGATATGATGAGGCCCAAAAACATCTTGACAATGCCGTCAACATCGCTGCAAGGCTAAATGACTCAGAGCTCGAAATCCTTGCCCTGATTGACAAGAGCAGGGTGCTTGCTGCTAAAGGAGACAAAAGAAGCTCGGCAGAAATTTTTAAGATAGCCTCTGAGAGGGCAAATAAGGAGATATTCCTGAATCTCGCAGTTAAAGATGATATAAAGGCGCTTGTTTCACTGCAGATTGCCCACATTCTGTTTGACATGGGAGAAAAGGATAAGGCCAAAGAGAGACTTGAGTATGCCTTAATGGTGAATCACGATTTTAATCTTGAGAAGAGCATTGTAAGCACTTTGAAGTCATCAGATATTGAGATGCATAAGGAGATATCCGATATAGACGGGAGGCTTGACGAGGCATGGGCATCTTATGAGAGGGGCGATTATAAAGACATGGAGAGGATTTCAAGAGACGCCGCTGATACAGCAAAGAGATTAGGTTATAAGAGAGGAGTATTCGGCGGTAATTACTACCTTGCCATGTCATTTATAAACATCGATGAGTACGACAAGGCGATAGATCATGCACTGCTTGCTCAGGAGATGTCTGAAAAAGGCAATGACGAAACGAGGCTTGGCATGGTCTACAACCTTATAGGGAATATCTTCAAACAGAAGAAGGCATACGAAAAGGCATTGTATTATTACAACAGATACCTTGATAGCGTGAAGAAGACAGGGAACAGGGAAGGAGAAGCAGTGGCGCTGAACAATATCGGGAATGTGCTGCTGGATAAAGGGGAATACAGGGCTGCACTTAAGTATTATGAGGATTCCCTGAAGATAAGTATCGAAATAGGAACCGTCAGACATATGATTGCTCAGGAATACCTGAGCATAGGCCGTGCATTGAAGAAGCTCTCTGATTATAAAAATGCGGAGAAGAGTATAAGCATTGCGATGAATATATTCAAGGACCTGGGGAATGAGGGAGGCGAGATTGTAGGCCTTCTGGAGATGGCGGATAATTATGCGCTTCAGGCAGAATATGCCTCTGCCATAGAAATCCTTGAGAATAATCTCAGCCGTGCAGAGAGATTCGGCATGAAGCAGAGCTTCATAGACAATCTCATAAACAATTCTGAAAAAAACAGAGACTATTTAAGGGCAGAGAAATACAAAAAGGCGAAGATTGACTGAAATTATGGATACACGAGACAGCTTGAAAATCGTGCTTGAGTTTTATAAAGAACTCGGTTTTGAGAGACTACCCCTTAGTATGGAGTGTTGGGGTGATGGAGTGATGGGTGAAAGTAGAGGGTTATCCAATACTCCAATACTCCAACACCCCAATTTGCCACCGCAGGTTAGCGGTTACGATAAAGCCAGCGCATTGGAAGCCCTCCGTGAGGAGATAGGCGACTGCCGGAGATGCAAGCTCTCAAAAGAGAGGACGCACATTGTCTTTGGCGAAGGCAATGCAGATGCCAGAATAATGTTTATCGGCGAGGCGCCAGGAAGGGAAGAAGACCTTCAGGCAAGACCGTTTGTGGGAGATGCAGGACAGATTCTCACAAGCCTCATCAATAATATGGGCAAGGCATCAGGACTTAATTTCAAGCGGGAAGATGTTTATATCGCCAATATCGTGAAGTGCAGGCCGCCTATGAACCGCGACCCGCAAGATGATGAGATGGCCGCCTGTCTGCCCTTTCTTGAAAGACAGATAGAGATAATTTCTCCGAAAGTAATAATGGCGCTTGGAAAGGTATCTGCATATACGCTTTTGGGCATTAAAGGGCCGATGAGTAAATTCTCGATAAATAAGGCAAGGGGTAAATTTTTTGAATATAGGGGAATACCTGTTATGCCGACATTCCATCCGGCATATTTTTTGAGAAATCCGAAGGATAAGCCTTTGACATGGGCTGATGCACAGGCAGTGTTGAAAAAACTAAAAGGAGAAGAATGAAGACTATCTGGGCGCCATGGAGAATGGAATATATCCTTTCTGAAAAGGGAGGGGAGTGTTTGTTCTGCGTGAAGCCCAAAGAGAGTAATGACAGGGACAACCTGATCCTTTACAGGTCCGAGAATGTCTATGTGATAATGAATAAATACCCTTACAATAACGGCCATCTCATGGTCGTCCCGTATTTTCACACATCCTCTTTAGATTGTCTTTCCGATAATGTTATGTCAGAGCTTGCACTGATTACCAGATATTCTGTTGATTGTCTCAGAAAGGCTTTTAATCCGGAGGGTTTTAATGTCGGGATTAATATCGGCGAGGTTGCAGGCGCCGGAATAAAAGAGCACATCCATATCCATATTGTCCCGCGGTGGGCAGGAGATGCAAGCTTTATGACAGTGCTCGGTGAGGTGAGGGTTGTGCCCGAGCATATACTCGAGACATACGATAAGCTTTTTCAGATTTTTAATCCTCCCCTTTTCCCTTGACTATGAAGTTTTATCTTTAGTAGACTATTTTCATGGAAAGAAAGATAATCAAGGCATTTGAAGACAGCATACAGGTAAAGGGAAAATTCGTCAAAGAGAATGCAGCGCTTATTGCAGAGGTGTCGAAATTGATAGCCGATGCCTTTAATGAAGGCAAAAAAATTCTGCTTTTCGGCAATGGGGGAAGCGCCTGCGATGCATCTCATATTGCAGCAGAGTTTGTCAATCGCTTTAAAAAGGACAGGCCGGGACTTCCTGCGATTGCATTGAACACAGATGTTGCTGTATTGACATCAATATCGAATGATTACGACTATTCAGAAATATTTGCAAGGCAGGTTAAGACATTGTCGGAGCCCGGAGACATCGCCATAGCAATAAGCACAAGCGGGAGTTCAAAGAATATTCTCAAGGCCGTTGATGTGGCAAAGAAAAAGGGCCTCAAGACGATTGCCTTTACAGGTCTTAAGGGCGATAAATTCGCTTCAAAAAGCGATTATGCATTTGTTGTTCCGTCTGACGACACTCCAAGGATTCAGGAGACCCATATAACCCTTGGACATGTCTTATGCCAGATGGTGGAAGAGATACTCTTTGAAGCGCCGAGAAAAAGATGACGGCCAGATAAAAGATGGGGGAATGAGGATCCTCGGCATCGATCCCGGAAGCGTGAATTGCGGATACGGGCTAATTCTTTTTCAGAAGTCAGAAAAAAAGCTCTCAACTTCTCGATCAGCGAACTCTGAACTAAAATATTTCTCATCGGGCAGGATAGTTATGCCTGCAAGCAAGCCACTCCATGCAAGACTTAAAGAGCTTTACGCATCTCTTGTAGATGTAATTTCAGAATATAAGCCTGACGAAATAGCGATAGAAAAGATATTTTTTGCAAAAGGGACAAAGGCAGCGCTCAGCCTTGGTCATACAAGGGGAGTTGTGCTCCTCGCCGCTGCATTAACAGGGCTCTCGATTTATGAATACAGCGCCCTTGAGGTCAAAAAGGCAGTAGTGGGCTATGGAAGGGCAGACAAAAATCAGGTTCAGAAGATGGTTCGGGAGATATTGAGAATAAATAATTCATTATCTCCCGACAGCGCAGATGCCCTTGCACTGGCAGTCTGCCATGCGAATACGAGACAGCTAATCAGCAGATAGGCAAATCCCACTTTTGCCTTCAGGGCAAAAGTTCGGATCACAGACCCGTGAATTTCACTGCGAATTCACTCTGACAATCCCTTTGAATTTCTGTCCTGACTTTAGCTGCTGACTACTGGCTGCTGTATACTGTATACTAATGCTATGATTGCATCGCTGCGTGGAAAGCTCATATCAAAAAAGCCCGACAGCCTGATAATCGATGTGGCTGGTGTCGGCTATAGCGTTCAGGTTCCATTAACCCTCCTTTCATCCCTTCCTGAGGAGAATAGAGATGTCTTTCTTTACATACACACACATGTGAGAGAGGATGCCATACAGCTTTATGGTTTTCAGACAGCGGATGAGAAAAGGATATTCACCACGCTCATAGGCATATCAGGAATAGGGCCGAAGGTAGCATTAAATATACTCTCAACTATTCCGCCGGATAATTTTCACAATGCAATAAATTCCGAGGATGTGGACATCCTCTGCAGGGTGCCGGGACTCGGCAAGAAGACAGCCCACAGATTAATCCTTGAACTGAAGGGAAAGCTTCCATCCATTAAAGAAAAGAAAGACACAATCTATGACGACACGCTGTCAGCCCTTGTAAACCTTGGCTATAAAAAGAACATTGCTCAGGACGCCCTTGAAAAGGCATGCAACATCGGCTACAAGGATATTGAAAGTCTTTTGAGAGAGGCATTAAAATATCTAACAAAGGAGTAAATGGGCATATGAGTGAATGGGTGGATGAGCATGTGCGTTTTGATAATATTTCAAAGTATACTCATTTACTCATCAACACATTTACTCATATGCGACTAATAATATGAGAATAGAAGACAGTGAAATAGGCCCACTTTCTCCTGAAGGAAGTCAGGAGGAGCTTACATATGAGATAAACCTCAGGCCACGCTCACTTGATGAATTTATCGGACAGGAGCAGATTAAAGAGAATCTCAAGGTTTTTATTGCTGCGGCACGGCTCAGAAATGAGCCCCTTGACCATGTCCTTTTCTGCGGGCCTCCGGGACTTGGAAAAACGACCCTTGCCACAATCATAGCCAATGAGCTGATGGTCAATATAAAAACAACATCCGGGCCTGTGCTCGAAAGACCCGGTGATCTGGCTGCAATACTCACCAATCTTTCTGACCGCGATATCCTGTTTATAGATGAGATTCACAGGCTGCCGAGGATTGTGGAAGAGGTTCTATACCCTGCGATGGAAGACTATAAACTTGACATAATCATCGGACAGGGGCCTAACGCAAGGACACTGAAGCTCAATCTACCGAGATTTACCCTGATAGGCGCAACAACAAGGACAGGGCTTTTGACATCGCCACTAAGAGACAGATTCGGCGTTATATGCAGGCTTGAGTTTTATAATCCAGAAGAATTAAAGGAGATAGTAAGCCGTTCTGCCCATCTTCTTGAGATAGAGATAAAAGGCGATGCAGCCATAGAGATTGCAAAGAGGTCGAGAGGTACGCCAAGAATTGCGAACAGGCTCTTAAAGAGGATAAGGGATTTTGCTCAGGTAAAAGGTGATGGAATTATTGATATGAAAATAACAAAGGATGCCCTCCTTGCCCTTAATGTTGACGGTCTTGGCCTTGACGAGATAGACAGGAAACTGCTTCTGACAATAATAGAAAAATTCAGCGGAGGGCCTGCAGGAATTGATGCTATTGCCGCATCTTTAAGAGAGGACAGAGAGACAATAGAGGATGTATATGAGCCTTATCTTTTGCAGGAAGGCCTGATTGAGAGGACATCGAGAGGAAGGCTCGCCACAAGACTGGCTTACGAGCATTTAGGGAGGAGTCTGCCTCAAGGGTTGTTTTGAAAGGGAGCAATGACAGTAATGGGCGTTTATCAATGAAGCTTTTGATGCATATATGCTGTGCCAATTGCGCTTTATATCCGCTGACCGTCATAAGACAGAAGGGCATTGATGTAAAGGGTCTCTGGTTTAATCCCAACATCCATCCATACACAGAATATAAAAGCAGACTGGATGCCCTTAAAAAGCTCGAAGCCCTGTGGGTTCTGAATGTGGAGTATATAGACTACTACGGGTTAAAAGAATATCTGCGAAATGTTGTCGGCAACGAAGACAACAGGTGCGAATATTGCTATACAGTGAGATTGGAGGAGACTGCTAAAAAGGCCAGAGAGATTAATGCCGATGCATTCACCACATCTTTACTGGTGAGTCCGTATCAAAAATTTGATATGATTATAGATATAGGAAGGATGATGCAGGACAGGTATTCTATCGAGTTTTACTTTGAGGATTACAGGAAGGGATTCAATGACGGTAGGAGGATGTCAAAGGAGCTTGAGCTTTACAGGCAGAAGTATTGCGGATGCATATATTCGGAGATGGAGCGGTATGGATATTAGGGAGGAGATGATGAGGAAGGGTCAAGGGTCAAGGGTCAAGGGTCAAGCAAAAAACTTTAGGATATTTGTTTTTTCTTATTTTCTTGTTACTTGTTACTTGCTACTTGCTACTGTCTCTTTCGCCGAGACTACCATAAGGGTTTTGCTTGTAGACGGAAAAAACTCAAAGATTCCAAAGAAGGATGAAAGGATTGAGAGATTCGGCAATGCAAAAGGAGATGTGCTTTTGAGCGGACTGAAATATTCAGGAGTTATTGAGGTCTGGAAAGGGGAAGGCGGTCTTTATATCGTGAATGAAATTCCTCTTGAGAATTATATAAAAGGCGTTGTTGCAGGCGAGGTGGGAAACAGCTGGGATATAGAGGCGTTGAAGGCACAGGCTGTTGTGGCAAGGACTTATGCGCTGCACCAAAAATTGAATAACGGCAAGATGCCTTATCATCTTACATCATCCGTTTTACATCAGGTTTATAAAGGCGGCAATATCCCTGAAAACATAGCAAAGGCTGTAAATGATACAAAAGATGAAGTGTTGACATATGAAGGCAGGCCGATAATTGCATATTATCATTCCACAAGCGGCGGCATGACAGAAGACCCTGCCGAGGTATTTGGAAAGAGCTATCCATATTTAAAGCCTGTTGAAACGAGCTGCGAGCTTTCTCCTTTCTATATGTGGGAAAAGCGCATACCGGTATCGGAGGTCGAAAGGATATCGAATATAAGTGGCATAAAGGAGATCATTATAGATTCTCTTACGGTTTCGAATCGCGCAAAGGACTTGAAGATTATTACAGAGAGCGGCGAATATAAAATCCCTGCCAAAGACTTAAGGAAGAACCTCGGATGGGATAAGCTGCCGAGCACAATGATAACAAGTATCACAAGGGATGAGGATATATTCATATTTGAGGGCAAAGGATATGGTCACGGCGTCGGCATGTGCCAGTGGACTGCCCTTGATATGGCAAAGAAGGGAATGAATTACAGAGAGATACTTTCAAAGTTCTATCCCGGAGCCGTTATAGAACTATATGAAAACCGCTGATTTTGACTTTTACCTGCCAAAAGATTCGATTGCATTAAGACCTCCTGAAAAAAGAGATGATTCGAGGCTTCTCGTTCTCCACAGGGATGGAGCTGTCGAACACAGGAGATTTTCTGACATTGTCGAATATCTGAAAGAAGGGGATATGCTTTTGCTGAACAACACAAAGGTATTTCCCGCGCGGATTATTGTTACAAAACCTTCAGGCGGAAAGGTTGATATCCTGCTTGTTAGAGAAATGGATGGAGACGGGACATGGGAGGTAATGTACAGGGGAAGATTCAGCGGAGTATTGGCTATAGGAAACGATATTAAGGCAGAAGTGCGGATAGAAAAGAATGGAGATGGCAGAAGGAAGTTTCTGAGATTTTTAAATATTGAGCCATCAGAGGTAAGAGATGCGCTCTGGCAATACGGCTATATGCCTTTGCCGCCGTATATAAACCGCATGCCTGATGAAGGAGACAAACAGAGATACCAGACCGTTTATGCGGAAAATCAGGGATCAATAGCTGCCCCAACAGCAGGGCTCCATTTTACCGAAGATCTTCTTAATAGGATAAAAGCTAAAGGGGTACATGTTGAGGCATTGACACTTCATGTAGGCGCCGGTACATTTAAACCTATAAAAACAGAGTCTTTAGAAGAACATAAAATGGATCCGGAATATTTTGAGATAAAAATGTCACTGATAGAAAAAATAGAGAGGGTAAGAGAGTCGGATAGCAGGATTATAACTGTCGGGACAACGGCAACAAGGGCAGTGGAGGGTTTTATGAGCGGTATCTATCAGAGATGCGGCTCTTTAAACGGTTTTTTGCATGGATATACGGATATATTTATTTGTCCTGGGTACAAATTTAAGGCAGTGGACAGCCTTGTAACCAATTTTCACCTGCCCTGCTCAACACCTCTTATGCTTGCATCTGCATTTTGCAGTTTCGAAAAGCTATTGAATGCCTACAAGGAGGCGATTGCCATGGGTTATAGATTTTTTTCCTATGGTGATGCTATGCTCATTCTATGAGGGTTAGAGGTCCAGAGAGGTCTTCCATTTTACTCCTCGGCAGAAGCACCGTAATTATCGGTGCCATTGTTATTACCCTGCTCAGTTTCGGTCTGGGCTATTTCTGGGGGTACAAGGGAAGCGATGTTGCTGATACAGAAAAAGAGACTGCGAGCAGCGCTGAATCGAGAGTAAACATACCTCCGGAGGACAAAAGGGTATTGGAGCCTGCTCCCAAGGATTCATCCATAGCGCCTTCTATCAAGCCTCCGGAATTCCCTCATGAGGTCAAACCACAAAAACCGGATGAGCCTGAAAAAGAGCCTCCAAAGGAACAAAAATCTGTTGAAGCCCAAATAGATAAGAACAAGATAGATAAAAAGAGCATAGAGGTTGCCGAGGAAAAGACCGGGCAGGCTGACATTAAACAGCCTGTTGATAAAATCTCTCCCGAGCCGAAAGTCTCCGAAGAAAAAAGGAGCAAGACTCCTAAGACTGCAAAGAAGAAGGCATCAAAATCTTACGGCAAAGCGGCAAACAGCGAGAGTGCCGTATCCTCAAAGAAGGCTTACACTATCCAGTTTGGCGCTTTTCCCAATAAAGAAGGGGCAGAGCAGTTGCAGCAGAGCCTGAGGGCAAAGGGCATCAAGGCATATATTGTCAGCAGGAGCGACAGCGACCCTTATTTCAGGGTCAGGGCGGGGACATTCAAAAGCAAGAGAGAGGCCGATTTTGCAGCGGTATCATTGCAGAAAAAGACCGGTATGCAAAACTTTGTAACTATAAAGTAGGAGGTTTTTACGAAGACCATAGAGCTTGAGCTTGACGAAGAAAGGGAATATCCATTTCTTCACGGCGGAATAGACAAGACCCTGAAGATTATTGAAAACTCACTCGGTGTTGCTGTCAGTGTCAGGGGTAATAGACTTTTAATTCAGGGCGAAGACGGAAATGTTGAAAGGGCAGAAAGGTTAATTCAGGAAATAAGGGAAGTAAACAGAAACGGATATATTTTAAAACCCGAGGACATCAGCTATGCCGTTAAATCCATGTCAGAAGGCAAGGATATCTCTGTAAAAGAGCTTTTCCATGGAAGCATTCCAATTGCATCAAAAAAGAGGTTTATAATTCCGAAGACAGAGATGCAGAGGCAATACATAGACTCTATAAACGAGTACGATATAGTATTCGGCATCGGGCCTGCAGGCACAGGAAAGACATATCTTGCAATGGCGATGGCCATAAATGCCTTTCTCTCGAAACAGGTGTCGAGGATTGTACTTGTAAGGCCTGCTGTCGAGGCAGGCGAGAAATTAGGCTTTCTGCCGGGAGATATAGCGGAAAAGGTCAGCCCTTATTTAAGGCCGCTGTATGATGCGCTTTTCGATATGATGGAGATAGACAAGGCTTCTAAGCTGATAGAGCGCGGCATTATCGAGATCGCGCCCCTTGCGTTTATGCGGGGCAGGACGCTTAATGATTCATTTATAATTCTTGACGAGGCTCAGAACACAACATCGGAACAGATGAAGATGTATCTGACGAGGCTTGGCTTTGGCTCAAAGACAGTAATCACAGGAGATATTACACAGATAGACCTTCCTTCAGGCAGGGTCTCAGGGCTTGTTGAGGCGATGAGGATACTTAAAGATGTAGAAAATATAAAGATAGTCTATTTCTCTGAGAGAGATGTTGTCAGACACAGGCTTGTTCAGGAAGTTGTAAGGGCATATGAAAGATATGAAAAACGGAGCTCAGAAGAGCAGCAGTAAAGGTCTCCAGAAGTTTTTTCATCTGAAGCCTTTCTGGAGCAGGCTCAAGGAATACAGCGAAGAACATAAAGACGATATGCGCAGGACAGGGGTACTGGTTGTTCTTAGCCTTATCTCAGCCTTGGCAATTCAGGAAAGGCTTGGCATTGACCGCTTTGCTGGAAGCTTTCTGATGGCAGCGGTAATTCTGTTCATCTTTTACAAAGACATAAAGCGTTACAAGCCGGGCTATATGAAGGATTACAAGATGCTGCTTCTTTTAGGCCTGCTTGTGACAGGCACACTCCTGTTGGGAAGGATATTTGAATATCTGCTTTCGGGGCTCCATAGGGGTCTCAGCTTCCCCATTAGCAATGCCTTTGTCTACGGTATACCTATCCCTGTAGGGGCGATGCTTGTAAAACTCATATTCGATTTCCATACATCCATAATATTTTCATTCGCAATAAGCCTCCTGACCGGCATATGGTTTAACGATCCGTTATATACGGTATATGTATTTATCGGAAGCCTGACTGCCTCATTCAGTGTTATGAGATGCAGAAGGCGCTCGGCGCTTATAAAGGGCGGCGTATATGTGAGCGCTGTGAATATCGTTACCGTGGGCATTATATTGCTTCTTAAGGGAAATCTTATCTCTCCAATATCACCGTCTTCTTTTCTGTTCGCTGCCATATCCGGAATTATGGTTTCTGCAACGGTCTCTATAATGCTTCCTGTTATTGAATATGTTTTTGGAACAACAACCGACATAAGCCTTGTAGAGCTGCTCGACCTTGATCAGCCTTTGATGCGCAATCTTATGATAGCAGCACCAGGAACTTATCACCACAGCGTTATTGTTGGAAACCTTGCCGAGGCAGCAGCAGAGGCAGTGGGAGCAAACCCTCTCCTTGCAAGGGTAACTGCATATTATCATGACATCGGTAAAATGAAGATGCCCGAGTATTTTGTGGAAAATCAGGCAGGCATGGTAAGCAAACATGAAAGGCTTATGCCACATATGAGCAGTATGATACTGACCTCGCATGTCAAAGAGGGCGTTGAGCTGGCAAGGCAGTATAAATTGCCGAGACTGGTCATAGACATCATACAGCAGCACCACGGTACAAGTCTCATAACATATTTCTATCAGAAGGCGATAGAGCAGGCTTCGAGCGTGTCTCAGGAAAACTATCGATACCCCGGTCCAAGACCGCAAACGAGGGTGGCAGCCCTTGTCATGATGGCGGATGCTGTGGAGGCAGCCTCACGAACTCTTACCGAGCCCACGCCTGCAAGAATTTCAGCCCTTGTGGACAGGATAATAAATAACATCTTTCTTGATGGACAGATAGATGAATGCGAGCTCACGCTGAAAGATATATCAGAAGTAAAGAAGCGATTCACATATATCCTGACCAGCATCTTCCACAGGAGGATAGAATATCCGGAGCTTGATGTAAAAGCCATACCGCACAGGACAGAGAAGACAATAGCCGAGGCAGGCGCTTCTAAAAACCCCGGCGTATCATTAACACAGGACAATGGAAATAATAATAAAGAACAGCCAAAGACTGATAAGGATAAACCGGCAGAGAATAGAGAGCATACTGAAGAAAGCCCTGAAGCACCTGGCTCATAGTCATCCAAGGAAATGCTATGGCTTTCTCGAATCTGCCGAGGTAAGCGTTCTCTTTGTAAATGACACGAAAATGAGGGAACTGAACCGGCAGTATCGCGGGAAGGATAAAACCACCGATGTCCTTTCATTTCCGCAGATTAAACGATTTGAACGGTTTGAACAACTTGAACTATCCCCTATCCCCCTCGGCGATATAGTCATTAACCTCCATCAGGCAAAGAGGCAGGCAAAGGAGCACGGGTTAAGCTTTTATGACGAAGTCTCATGGCTTTTAATCCACGGACTTCTTCACCTCTTGGGCTATGACCATGAAAAGAGCAAATATCAGGCAAGGAAGATGAGGGAGATGGAGAGGGAACTGCTTGAGGTCATGGGTATTAGGTGATAGGTGTCACCTATGACCTATAACCTAAACATTAAGCCCATGCTTGCAAAATCATCCAATCCGTTCGACTCTGAGAATCACATCTTTGAATTGAAATGGGATGGGACACGCTGTATTGCCTTTGTGGATAAAAGCCATCTCAGTCTCAAAAACAGGAGACTCCTTGATATAACCCACAGGTATCCGGAATTTCAACAACTAAAGAAACATCTAAAAGTAAAATCTGCTGTCTTTGACGGGGAGATTATCGTTTTAAAGGAAGGCATACCGAATTTTGAAAGACTTCAGCAGAGGGAGCATATAGAGGATATAGGAAGGATCGAGATATTGTCAGGACTTATCCCTGCCGCATATGTGGTCTTCGATCTTCTGTATTTAAATGGAAAGTCCCTGATGAAGAAGCCTCTTATAGAGAGGCGTGACTTGCTTAAAGAACTATTTCCCATGTCTGAGAATGTCATATTGTCAGAATCCTACAGCGAAGGGAGAAAACTTTTTAAGATGGCGTTGAAAAAAGGATTCGAAGGTATCATGGCAAAGGAAAAGACAAGCCCCTATCTGTCCGGTGAAAGGTCAGGATACTGGTTAAAAATTAAGAAGTCCTTTGATATCGATGCGGTTGTGTGCGGTTATCTTGAAGGGGAGGGCAGCAGAAAGGATTATTTCGGCTCTCTCATCCTTGGTGTGTATGATAACGGGGAATTAATACATATCGGTCAGGTAGGCACCGGTATTGATGAAAAGACGATAAAACATCTATTCAATATATTGAGCAGTATGAAAACAGACACGGCTCCCTTTGACATAATTCCTGAATTAAAGAGAAGGGCATTCTGGTGCAGGCCTGAAGTTGTCGTAAGGGTGGGGTATCAGGAATGGACAAAGGATAATAGGTTGAGAATTCCTGTATTTAAAGGCATCAGGGATGATAAGGGGCCGGAAGAGTGTATAATTTAAACCGCTTTTTTCTTCTTTTCGAGGCTCTTTTTGAGGGCATCCATCAGGCTGACGACTTTCTCTACTTCTTTTTTCGGAGCAATCTTAATCTCCCTGCCTGCTATCTTGGCCTTGATTAATTCCATTAAAGAGTCCCTGAATTCATCATGATAGGCATCGACATTGAACTTGCCGAGGAAGTGCCTTACGAGTTCTGTTGCGAGGGAAAATTCTTTGCTGTCGAGTGTAATTTTTTTAGGGATATTCAGGGCCTCTGGTTTTACAATTTCATCTGCATAAAATAGTGTGTGTAACATGAGTGTATCGTGGAATACCCTCAGAACAGCTATATGCTCTTTATCCTTGAATGTAATCTTTGATAGGGCGACTTTTCCTGCCTCCTTCATTGTCTCCCTTAAGAGTGCGTATGCCCTTTCTCCTCCCTCAACAGGTTCGAGGTAATATGATTTGTCATAATAGATGGGGTCAATATCTTTTGTATCGACGAATCGCAAAATGTCTATGCTTTTGGAACTCTTTACAGGGATATGTTCAATCTCCTCATCGGATATAACGACAAATTTCCCTTTTTCATATTCATAACCGTGTGTGGTATCTTCCCATAAAACTTCGGTCTTGCATGTAGTGCAATATCTCTCATAGGTCATAGGAGTTGAGCATTTTTTGTGAAGGAGGTGGAAGCCTATATCCCTCTTGTGGGATGCGCCGTAGAGCTTAACAGGGATGTTTACGAGGGCAAAGCTTATACTGCCTTTCCATAA
Source organism: Nitrospirota bacterium (assembly GCA_021791055.1). Taxonomy (GTDB): domain Bacteria; phylum Nitrospirota; class Thermodesulfovibrionia; order Thermodesulfovibrionales; family Dissulfurispiraceae; genus Dissulfurispira. Next base: position 33,333 of record JAJYXI010000031.1, read on the forward strand.
TGCCTTCATAAATAAATGATAGCACATTAGTTTGGGTTATAATAGACTATGCCTTTAAGAAAATGGATAGACAGTACAAATAATGCCATAGAGGGGATTCTGCATGCCGCAAAGACCCAGAGGCATCTCAGGTACCATTTCTACTCAGCAGTTGCAGTCCTTGTTTTAAGCTATATCCTCGGCGTGGAGCGGACTGATTTTCTGATTATCTCCATTGCTGTCATCCTTGTCCTGCTTGCAGAGATGTTTAATACAGCCATCGAATATGTGGTGGACATGCTTTCACCTGAACACAGCGAAAAGGCAAGGGTTGCAAAGGATGTGGCTGCCGGAGCGGTTTTAATCACTGCATTTGGCGCTGCAGTCCTTGGATACATAATACTGTTCCCCTATTTCAGCAGGGCGTTTGAGCAGGGTATCGATGTTGCCAAACATTCGAAGGAAGAGATCACGCTTATCGCTGTTATCCTCGTTTTGATTATTGTGGTGGTGCTCAAGGCATATTCAGGCAAGGGGCATCCCCTGCGTGGAGGCATGCCCAGCGGTCATTCTGCGATAGCATTCTCAGCATGGGTTGCTGTTACCTATATCACAGAGAGTTTTATTGCCTCCCTCCTCAGTTTTCTGTTGTCCGTTCTCATAGCCCAGAGCAGGATAGCTGTAAAAGCGCATTCTCCTTTTGAGGTAGTCGCTGGTGCAGTTTTAGGTGCAGGACTCACACTTTTATTGTTCCTGATCTTCTACTGATTAACCGCATGTTTCCTTATCCCTGAGTTGTTGTATATCAACCCGGAAAAAAGGGAAAACAACTTATCGTCTATATAAAAATCCAGGCCTTTAGATTCTTCAATTTGATCTATCATTGTTATTTATGCGAGGCCCGTTTACGAACCTCGCATTGATAATTTAGAGTTAGAACTCTTCAAAACCTCCGTCTGACTTGTCTTTTTCGTTTCCATGCGATATTGCGCCTGCAGGCTCGTGTGCAGCATGATGCGCTGCATGGAATGCTTTTTTCTCCTCTTTCTGTGTTGTTCTGACCAACTGCTGCTTTACAGGCTTCGCTGCTGCCTGAAGTTGTGAATGATGGATGACAGCAGGTCTGCTCTTTGTCGTCATTTTCTCGTCAACCTTAAAGAACGCAATCAGGTTCATCATCTCCTTTGCCTGCGCTGCAAGTTCCTCAGATGCAGATGCAGTCTCCTCTACAATGGATGCGTTCTGCTGTGTTGCCTGGTCTATCTGTGTCATTGCTGTGTTGACCTGGTTCGTCCCTGTTGCCTGTTCCTGTGCTGCGGCTGCCACTTCATCCATCAGGTCGGCTACCTTCTTTACACTGCCCTCTATTTCCCTCAGTTTTGTGCTGAGCTCCTGTGCAAGCTGCACTCCCTTGCCTGTCTTCTCACCACTGTCCTCTATGAGCCCTGTTATCTCTTTTGCTGACTGTGAAGCCCTCTGTGCAAGATTCCTTATCTCCGATGCCACCACTGCAAAGCCTTTGCCGTGCTCCCCTGCCCTCGCTGCCTCAACTGCTGCATTCAGTGCAAGAAGGTTTGTCTGAAATGCTATCTCTTCTATTACATTTGATATGTTTGCTATTTTACTGGATGACTTGTTTATATCATCCATCGCCTTTATGGTATCGTCCATAACAGAACTGCCCGATTCCGCAATGCCCTTTGTGTTCTGGGCGAGTTTGTTAGCCTCCCTTGAGCGCAGGCACATTATCCGTAAGCCCTTTTATATCCGCAATATGGCCGATATTTTTCAGGTCGTTTATTATGATTGACGGGTCTATGCCCCTTCTGAGGAGGTCAGGGGAAGGGACAAAGATAATCCTGAAAGTTCTGCTGCTGTCATTGATAGCCCCTTCGCTTTTGTCATTCTGAGCGTAGCGAAGAATCTCGTCTTGAGATTGCTTCGGAGTTTCCTCACTTCGTTCGGAACCCCTCGCAACAGGGTCCCCAGAAAGTCGCAGACTTTCTGGGGTGCGAATGACATACCCCCTTTCTTCCTGATTCTTTATTTCTTCCATCCTTTTTATCAAATCCCCGCACCTGCTGAATTCAAATGGTGTGTTCGCTGCTACTGCCTCGACCATTTCTTTTATCATGTCTGTGGCATCAAGGAGGACAGTGATTAATTCTTTATCAGGATGCAGTTTCTCCTGCCGCACCAGGTCAAGTATCTCCTCCATGTGATGGGTGAATGCAGATATATCTTTCAATCCCAGACTTCCGCTTGAGCCCTTTATGGTGTGTGCTGCCCTGAAAATGGTGTTGATCAGTTCTTTGTCGTCAGGGTATTTTTCAAGCCGCAGCAAGCCGTCCTCAAGCTCTGCAAGCCTCTCCATTGCCTCATCTACAAAAACACCGTATAGTTTTTTATAGTCCACCATCTCTGAGTATCTCCATGTTTTTCATCCAGTTCTCACATTCGGAAAAATCAAAGCTCAATCCTGAAACCGCGGATTTAACCATCAGGTGACTCTGAAACGTTTCTGAACCAACCATATCATTGGCCTCCGTCATGAGATATTTACCTTGCAAATTTTTTAACAACATCTATCAATTGCTCCGGCGTGAAAGGTTTCACAATCCAGCCTAATCATCAACTATCAATATTGTTTTTGGCATGTTTGATACCTCCACTTTTCAAAACTCTGTCTATATTTTTTCTCAACATCTCAAGGGTGAAGGGCTTGACTATGTATCCGTTAATCCCTGCCTGGATGGCTTCCAGTACCTTTTTGCTCTCCGCCTCTGCCGTTATCATGATGAACGGCAATGACTGCAGTTTGTCGTTCTCCCTTATTTTTTTTAGGAGTTCCATGCCGCTCATATTAGGTATATCCCGGCCTGCAATAACGAGTCCATAATCTCCGCTTTTAAGTTTTTCCATCGCCTGCAGCCCGTCTCCTGCTTCGTCTGCATCATTGAACCCCATATCTTTCAGGAGGTTTCTGACGATATTCCTTATCGACGGCAAGTTGTCAACTACAAGAACTTTTATTTCCATGGTATTCATTCTCCTCTGCTATTGAAGGATAGGTACATCTCCGGGCCGTGGAATTGCCGGAAAATCTCCTGAATTAGTTTTGCTGCTCCGGAATTGACGGCCATCATAATTCAATCCCGATGGATGACAGGTTGCTCGCAACCGTATCAGGTATCCTGAAAGTAACCCTGCGCCCTATGTTCTCGCACTCTTTTTTTGCAGCTACCAGTATTTGTATGGCTGCAGCGTCAATAATTTTTACATCGGTGAGCTCAATAACCACCTCTTCATTGTTTTTGATGACCTCTTTAAGGTTGTAAATAAAATTCGATACAAGGTTTACTGTAAAATCATCCTTAAATGTTACTATCCCTGCCATCATACACCTCCTGTTTGCAATAGAGAATTTTGTTATTGAGAATTATTGTCGCCCTTTGTTACAGCAGTATTACTGCAAAGTGAAACTCCCGTTAAAATAGATAATTTTTATCCTGAATGGATAATCACTTATGTGCAAAGAGGATGCCATGTTGATAACTTGTTGAATATTTGTGAAAACTGCAAAAGGATGGATAAAAAATGGTTGTAACAGTTTTTTACAAATTCGATATGAATTTAAATTGGGAAACGGCCTAAGAAGAGTTTAGAGGTTATTGTTTTTCTAAACATAGGATTGATTGGGGATTGAGTGGCTAAACTCTAAGATTTAGAATTAAGCAAATTACAAAATTAAACCATACTGTAAAAAATTGTTACAACCCTACGCCTTTTTGAGCATTGTCCTCTTTAAGCCTTCTATTGAGCGTTTGTCTGGTAATGCCGAGTATTGATGCAGCAATGCCTTGATTGCCGCCTGCAAGCCTTAATGCTTCTGACATATGAAAATCCTCCATTTCTTTTGCAGTAGGAAAATGTCCGAAGATTGCATTCAATGGAACCGGTTCATCTCCGAAAAGTTTCAGACTTGTCTGTTGAGAAGGAATTTCATGTTTGATGACCTCTTTAAAGCTCTCCATTGACAGTATTCCTGATCTATGTCTGGCAACTGCGTCATAGATCATTGCCTGAAATTCACGGACATTTCCATGGAAGTCATATATCGATAGGAGGTTTATCAGTTCAGGCGGCGGTGTGGGCTTTTTCTTTCCCATGGACTTTGCTGCTTCCCCAAGGAAATAATCCAGTAAAAGAGGAATATCCTCCTTTCTTTCTCTTAAGGGCGGTATATGAATGTGATGAGTCTTAAGCCTGTAGTACAAATCTTTTCTGAAGTCATCTGCCTTGCGAATATCTTTATTTGTAGCCACAATAATGCGGGCATCCGTATGTTTTGGGACATCAGAGCCGAGGGAATAATAGATATGTTCCTGCAACAGGCGAAGGAGTTTGACCTGAGATGAACCGCTTAAGTCGCCTATCTCGTCAAGAAACAGAGTGCCGCCTGATGCCTGTGCGATCAGTCCTTCTCTATTGCCCATTGCACCTGTGAATGCGCCTTTTTTATGTCCAAACAGTGTATCTGAAAACATGGTATCATCAAGCCCTGCTATATTTACAGCGATAAACCGGCCTTTTCGTTGGCTTAGCTTGTGTATAACCTCTGCTATTAGTTCTTTGCCGACCCCGGTTTCCCCTGTTATGAGGACGGGCTGATTCGAAGGTGCGATTGCTTCCACATACTGGAAGATTTTAAGCATCTTTTTGTTTTTTGTGACAACCACTGAGAAGGCATCCACATGTTTTAATTCATCGGAAAAAATAAGATTCCTTACCGAGGATATCTCATCGCGCAGACTGCGGAACTCCAGAGCCCTTTTGAGGCATGAAAGAAAACGGTTCATTTCCACAGGTTTTACAAGATAATCAAAGGCGCCTATTTTCATACAATCCACAGCTGTTTCGATATAATTAGCAGAGGTCATTATAACAACAGGAATCTCCGGGAAGTCCAATCTAATGCGGGAAAGGATCTCGATCCCTGCAACATAAGGCATAAAGAGGTCTAATACAACCACGGATATATTTTGTTTTTCCAGAAAAGGTATTACATGTCTGCTGTCGTTAAGTATGTGTACATCCTTTATTCCCGAGTGGTGCAGGATATCTTTATAGCTCAGCAGTATAGTGGTTTCGTCGTCAACAAGAAGAACTGACATGGAAATATCCTCTCTCTTTTTTAAATTTGCTTTTCATAAACAGCGAGGGGTAGAAAGAGACAGGATGCATGGAATATAACTTCTTGCTTTATCATGTTTTTTTACATCCTGTGTCATTGGTTAAATATTATCAAATGCTATTATTGGTGTCAACTTTTTCATCCGAAAGGTAGCGTAAAATTCTCTGTGTAAATTTTGATTAATAAAAAGAAGGGTGTATTCTCCATTGATCGGCAAATCAATTTTAAGGAGGATACACCCTATGAAAGAATTAACAGAAGTAACATTAACA
>JAJYXI010000048.1 GCA_021791055.1 Nitrospirota bacterium
ACCGATGAGTTGCTTCAATAACACTGAAAGCATTGAAAGGATAGTCTATGCTGTTATGAGCCACTTGAATGATACATGGGGAAGAAAACCCTTAAAAGAATTTACACATAAATCTTGACACTACCGCATCCTTATATAGATGTCTTTCTTTTGATGCATTATTATTACAAAATTTTGTACTTGCATATGCACTAATAAATATTATAAAATTGTGCATAAATTATGCACAATTTTTCATAGTAAAGGAGTTAGATATGCGTGCCACTGTTACTATAGAAAAAAACAAATTGGACAATCTTTTAAAAGAGACACATGCTAAGAGTAAATCATCTGCTGTAAAAATAGCTATTGACGAATACCTGAAAAAAAAGAAAATAGAAAAAATCAAATCAATGAAGGGCAAGCTGGAATTCGACATGTCCGCTGATGAGATAAGGCATTATGAAAGGTGAAAGAGTTTTAATTGATACATCTGTCTGGATAGACTATTTCAAAGACAAAAAGAATCCAGCCGCAGAGCGTGTAGACAATATCCTTACATATTGCGATGTCTATGTGCCAAAAATTATCATAGCTGAACTTATTCAGGGTGCGAAATCAGAAAAGGAGATTTCTGTAATTGAAGAATTTATTGAGGCATTTAATATCATTGATCAGTCTGAAGACACATGGTTAAAGGCAGGAAAATTATCCTATTCGACAAAAAAGAAAGGAATGTCTGTAAATCTCACAGACTGCTATATCAGCATGATCGCAGCAGAAAATAATTGCAAAATCTTTACGCTGGATAAGCATTTTAAAGACATTAAAAAATTCCTGAAAATTGAATTGATATGACAAAAAGGGGGCGTTTTACCGCCCCCTTGAAAAATAGAACCGTCCCATTATCTACATTTTAACCTGATTTGATAGTTCAAGATCTCCTCAACAAAAAAGGGGCGTTTTAAAACGCCCCTTGAAAAATAGAACCGTCCCCTTTTCTACTTTTCTTTTTGATATGCATTAAACTTTAATCCTTAACTACGGAATCGCTGCGACAGCAGCTCCACAGCTAGCTCCCCAACCTAAACCTCCCGTCTGGTTAGTAGCAACAAACAGTCTGGTTGGGCGTGCATTAGGATTATTAACGCATACCGAATATGTATTTGCAGCAGCAGCGTTAACTGAAGGTACATTGTTTGTACTTATTCTGGATGTAGCACTATTAGCTCCAACCGACCAAGTGGCGTCCTGACCTGCAATAGCTACAGCCAGAGCATTATATGTCTGAGCATCTACATAGACAGCTTCAACTGCTGTAGCAGCAGCTTTAATATCAGAAACCATAGATGATTCAACAGCCCTCTGCCTATACTGTGCAAATTGCGGTATTGCAATCGCTGCCAGAATTGCGATGATTGCAATGACGATTAGCAATTCAACGAGGGTAAAGCCCCTTTCATCCCTTTCCTTCATTCTTTGAATGATCTGAAACATCTGAAAACCTCCTGATCTTTTATTTTTCTAATTTTATCCGCCAATGGCGGACTAAACTCTTAACTCTTAACTCTAAACTCTTGACCCTCATTTCACCCCCTTTGCCTTTTTTAGCTATTAGCTGATAGCTGTCAGCCCTTAACAGAGATTGCTTCGGCTGACTTCTTCAGCCTCGCAATGACATTTAATATGAAGCATGTTTTATGCCAATGGGCTTCGGTTTAAAACTGATTGATTTTTAATGAAACATGGAACCGCTTTGGAACGCAGTATTAACAATTTTTGTCATTAAATGCAATTCTTTGTCAGTGTTGAGCCTATTCTGCCTTTGATATTAGAAACTTTTTGAAGGCATTTATATCCTTCTCAAAATGCTGGAATGAATCCAATCCTGTATGTGCAAGCTCTGTAATCCTTTTTGCAGATAACAGATAAAGATATATGTTTCTGAATTTATGCCTGTATGTTCTAAGCTCATCAAGGAGTCTGAATGTCCCAATGGATATAATGAGGGGTCTGACATCTTCAATAGGGTTTAATGCCCTCTTTAAAAGCACAAGATGGTAGTCTTTTCCTGAAGGGATATCTCCATCTATTGCCCTTACTATCCTTTCAATGATGTTTTCATATCCTGAGTAAATGGAATGCAGGGAACCAGCTATTGCCTTAATATGGGAGTCTATATTCTCAGGGTCTTTCTCTTTTTTAAGCCTTGAAAGCTTCCTCCTGATACTCTCTGTTTCCTTTTTAATTAAGGACATATCAGCATCTATGTCGGCAATTAATGCTTCCATAACATCCCTTCTTTTTTAATCTTCTCCCTGACTTCCGGTCTCAAATCGTCTTCAAGAAATACAATATCAAAGGGCATCCCCTTGAATATCTCTTCAAGCCTTACAGTAACATAAACCCTTTTGTCTTCGGGAATCCCTTTAACTGCAATGTCAACATCGGAATGTTCATTAAACTCCGAAGGTCTTAGTATAGAGCCAAAGACATAAACATCTCCTGCTCCTTCATCATAAAGCAATGCCCCTGCCTCTTTCAGCCTTTGTAATGCCTTTTGCCTGAGGTTCTCTTTTAACTCTCTCCTTCTTTTTGATAGTACAGTTTCCGCCATCTAAAAAACCTTCTCCAGTTCCACTCCAAATCCTTCAAGGAGTTTTGAATTTACCCTGCCCTTTTCCATTGCCTGACTATAAATTTTAAACTCTCCGTTCACATTCTCATAAACCTCTATGCTCTTCTCCATAGGGTCAGCTATCCAGTACTCCTTTACCCCTGAGGATTCATAAATACGCTTTTTGTGCCTTAAGTCATAATAGGCAGTAGACTCTGATAGTATCTCGATCACAAGGTCAGGGGCTGCTTCTATCTTTTTTTCTCCAATAATATTCATCCTTTCATTTGAGATAAAGATAATGTCTGGCTGATAGGTCTCTGTTTCAGAGAGATAAACATCCATAGGGGCATCTATCACTTCTCCAAGTTTCCTATCCTCAACAAATTTTAATAATTCAAACTCAATTCTTCTTGAAATTATCTGATGATAAGGCACTGGTGACGGTGTCATAATTAATTCTCCTCCTATCAACTGATAAGGCGCACCTTCAGGCAATTTCTCGTAATCCTCATAGGTATATTGCTTTTTGGTCTTTTCTAAAGCTGCTGTAGCCATAAAAACACCTCCTCATTATTTCTAATTGAATTATAGCAATTAAGCCATGTCTTTTCCATCTGACAACCCCTGTCACACCGATTGACAAAAATTGTCAGTCAGCCTACACTATTTATAAATGTATTTATCGTCCTTCTTCAACTATTACAGGATTGGTCGGTTCATATTTGCGCTGGCATTGTTTATCTCATTCCAGATAGCAGGTCTGCCTTATGCTATTCCGAGATTGATGTTTATACTCGCCGTTTACAGCTTTATCGCATTTCTAAGACTCGTCATCCCTGCAAAAAGGATAAATTACTTCGATTTCATTCTGGATATTGTATTCATATCGGCAATGGTTTATATAAGTTTTGGGATATATTCATATCTTACCCTCCTTTATCTCTTTCCCATCTTTTTCTCATCCATACTGATAAAAACAAAAAGGACATTTTTCTTCCCAATTATATCTGCAGTCCTTTATGGGGCAGTATATTACACCAGCGGCGTTATTGCGGAAAAAGAGAGCATTTTAAACATCTCATTACACTTCCTTTCCTTTTCCCTTATAGCTCTTGCAGGGAATAATTTAAAGGAAAGAATGGAAAAACAGGAACAACATATACGTCACCTTGAGGAAGAAAAGATAAAAATGAAGGGGTATGAAAGGCTGTACAGGGTGAGCGCTGATTTGGCGCACGAGCTGAGAAATCCGCTTGCATCCATCTCTGCTGCTGTACAGTTTCTGAATGAAGGACGGAATGACAGGGAATTTATCGATATGCTGAGTGCAGAAACAAAACGCCTTACAACACTTGTGAATGACTTTCTCCTGTTCTCTCGTCCATCGGATGCCTCAAAGGAAGATGTGGATTTATCAGAGACGCTGAGGGCATTGGTCGATCGCCAAAATAGTGACAAAAACAGTGATAAAAAAATAACGCTAAATGTAATAAATGATGCGGAGGTTGTTGCAAACAGGACATTCATTGAGGTTGCACTGAACAACATCATCAAAAACGCCATTGAGGCTGCAAAGTCAGAGGTAAAGGTTTCACTAAGAAACACCACCCCCCCTCTCCCCCCCTTAGCAAGGGGGGGCATAGGGGGGGTGGCCTTGGCAAGGGGGGGCGAAGGGGGGGTGAAGACAGGAACCGGGATTGCCATTGAGATTGAAGACGACGGTACAGGAATAGAAGATGATATAAAGGACAGGATATTTGAGCCGTTTGTGACAACAAAGGCAAGCGGTACAGGATTAGGCCTGGCAATAGCATACAGGATAATAACCAGTTTTGGAGGAAATATCACAGTGGACAAATCTGCACTTGGTGGAGCGAAATTTACGATGCTATTTCCAAAGGAGTGATGGAGTAATGGAGGTAATAAATGCGTGCAATAATTGTTGATGATGAACAAAATATCAGAAAGGTATTGCATGTCTTACTATCAGAAAATGGTTTTGAGGTCCATGAGGCAGCAAGCCTAACTGATGCAAATAATCTCATAAACAAACATTATTTTGATATTGCAATCATTGACTTACGCCTCTCGGACGGCTCCGGCATTGAAATGCTAAAGTCAATAAAAGAGCAAAACCCGGAGACTATGGTATTGATAATTACTGCATTTGCATCCACAGAAACTGCAATAGCAGCAATGAAGCTTGGGGCTTACGATTATGTGACAAAGCCGTTTAATCTCGATGAAATAAGGATTGTCCTGAAGAATATAAGGGAAAAGATAATCCTCCAAAAGAGGGTAAAAGAACTCCAGCAATATGCAGATGAATACCAGGATATAATCGGAAAGTCAGAGGCCATAAAAAGGGTCTTTAATATGATAGATAAGATAGCTCCTTTTGATACCAATGTCCTTATAACAGGTGAAAGCGGAACCGGCAAAGAGCTGGTTGCAAAGGCGATACATAATAGGAGCATAAGGTCAGACAAATCTTTCATAGCTATCAACTGCGCAAGCCTGCCTGCAGAGCTCCTCGAGAGTGAACTATTCGGATATACAAAAGGCGCATTCACAGGCGCCTACGCATCAAAAAGAGGATTGATAGACGAGGCGAACAAAGGGACATTATTCCTTGACGAGATAGGAGAGATGCCGTTGTCTTTGCAGGCAAAACTGTTGAGATTTTTAGAAGAAAAGAAGATCAGACCGATAGGCAGCAGCAATGAGATAGAGATCGATGTGAGAATAATTGCAGCTACAAATAAGGCCTTGAATGAGTTGTTAGAAAAAAGCGAATTCAGGGAAGACCTGTATTACAGGCTCTCAACCTTTGAAATAAGACTGCCGTCTCTAAGGGAGAGGCGGGAAGATATTCCGTTACTTATCAACCACTTTGTGAAATTATTCTCCAAAAAGTTCCAGAAAAACATACACAAAATCGAGCCGGCCTTTGTTGATTACATAATGCATCAGGAGCTTAAAGGTAATGTAAGGGAATTGAAAAACATAATAGAGCGGGAGGTTATTCTCTCTGAAGACGGTTATCTTAAATGCACATCATGTCCGACAGCTATGGTTCAAAATCAGGCTATAAACGGCATGTTAGAAGACGGTATAAATTTTAACGAATATATAGCATCTGTCGAAAAAGATCTCCTGAAAAAGGCGCTACAAAAGGCTGACGGCGTAAAGACAAAGGCAGCAGAGCTTTTAGGTCTAACATTCAGGGAGTTCAGGTATAGGCTCTCTAAATACAGTCATCGGTCATCGGTCAACAGTCAACAATCAAAAAAACAGGATTGAAAAACATTTGACTGCCTATCGTTTATTTGCCGCCGACGACCTCTCCCATCTTGAATATCGGCAGGTAAAGAGCTACGACAATATAACCGATGGTTGTGCCGAGGAATACCATAAGCATCGGCTCTAACATTGTGGTGAGGTTTGCAACAGCATTATCCACTTCATCATCATAAAAGTCCGCTATCTTTACAAGCATCTGGTCAAGGGCTCCTGTTGATTCACCTACACTTATCATCTGCACTACCATTGGAGGGAAGACCTCTGATTTGGAAAGGGGCTCTGAGACAGTTTTGCCTGATGCAACCTCTTTCTTAACCTCAAAGACCACCTCTTCTACAATCTTATTTCCGGACGACCTTGCACATATATCAAGGCCATCTAATATGGGGACACCGCTGCTTATAAGAGTACCGAGGGTCCTTGTAAATCTCGCAACTGCGACCTTTCTCAGAAGGTCGCCAATCACCGGCATCTTAAGCAAAAACCTGTCGGTATTTTTTCTTCCCGGCCCTGTCCTTCTGTACTGCCGTATCCCAAAAATTGTTGAGACTAATCCGGCTAATATAATAAGCCCTCCGATGCCTCCAAGAAAATTGCTCAGCCATATAATGCTCCTTGTCGGCCCCGGAAGTTTTGCTCCCATCTCCGTAAATATCTTTGAGAATATGGGAATAACAAATATCATAATTATTGCAATAACAAGCACAGCTACCGATATGACAATGGAGGGATATATCATAGCGCCCTTAACCTTCTTCTTGAGCTTCATTGCCTTTTCGATATACCCTGCAAGCCTCATAAGAACCGCATCAAGGACGCCGCCTGCCTCGCCGGCTGCTACAAGGTTTACATACAGGTCATCGAAAACCTTTGGATGTTTTTTGAGGGCATCGGCAAGAGTAGTGCCTGTCTCAACATCGGCCTTTATCTGTGCTATTACAGCGCCGAGGGACTTGTTATCTGCCTGTTTTGACATTATGTCAAGGCCCTGCACTATAGGTATTCCTGCAGTAAACATTGTGGCAAACTGCCTTGTGAAGACAACGATATCCTTATCTGTAATCTTCTGTCTTTTGGGTCCGAAGAGTTTTTTGGATGGCGCTGTTTCGGTAATAACTGTGGGGAGTATGCCCTGCCTTCTTAAAGCCGAGACTACTTCATCTTTGCTATTTGCGGACATCTCTCCGCTCTTTGGCTCTCCCTTCAGGGTCTTCCCGGCCCATTTAAAGGTTGTAGGCATATTCCCTCCTCTTCTAACGAAGTTTATCAAGCTAAAAGTTACAATCTGTTAAAGTTGTGGTGTTCTTCCAGCCTTTAGTCCCTTTATCTAACCTCTTTTGTTCTGCGAGCCTTTATGCCCAACTTACCTT
>JAJYXI010000076.1 GCA_021791055.1 Nitrospirota bacterium
TCGGAGTGGTACCGGGTGTAATACAACCACAGGGATTATCAGGTATCCTGTATGCGGGTTTCATCCAGAACTCCTCAAAGGGTTTTGATAAAACAGTAATCTCACTTAATGACTTTACCCAGTATGTAGCATACCATCCAGGGACAATAAGCCTTGCAGGAAAACCATTAAGCATGGTAAGAGGCTCACCATTCATCTCGTATGCGACAATAATGTCTTCTTCCATTGCCTTATCAACAGGCAGGCTCTTTATAAGGTCAGGCGTAGTTGGCAGCACTGGTGAATCAAGACCATTGAATGCAACGTCTACCGAGCCTGTCTTGAGACCGGCCATGTTGAGGATGTCTTTAAGCCTGACTCCTGTCCAGGTGACATTCCCCATCGCACCGTTTTTCCACTGTCCTCCCGCAACTCTCGGCTCAAAAAAACTCCTGCCGTTTCCTGAACACTGGATAACCGCTGTATAGGTAACCTTCTCAAACTTACTCTTCAAGTCACCCATTGACAGTTCGAGGTTTTTGGCGATATTGCCGCCAATCTTAAGTCTCCACTGGTTTAAATCAACAGATGTGGGAATATTGGCAAGGTGCCATCTTACAAAGAGGGCTTCGTTTGGAGTAATCAATTCCTTGAAGTAGTGAACAGGGGTCTCAAGCTGGGGTGGTCTTGAAGTAAGGAGTATTAAATCCGTCTTTTCAGGAAACCTTACAAGCTTCCGCTCTGATGCAAAAATAGTTGAGGGGATATCGCCAATAGCTGCCATCGCAGTAATAGCTCCGGCGGTTCTCAAAAAATCCCTGCGTGTAAATCTCTTCTTTACCATGTTCTCCTCCTTGTCTCCTTTTATACAATAATATCGAAATTTCTCTTACGCCGCCACAAAGGCGCCCCTGAGTTCTGCGTGAATGGGGTGATGAGCAGCCAGATACTTTCGCAGCGCATCTATAATTCGCTCAGATCGGTTTTCGCGATTGCGGCCGTATTTCTGAGGGACCCCTTGCGGCGTGACGAATGCCGCTGTGTAGTATTGGCCGGGCTGCACCTCTTCATCGCCTGCAAAAAGTTTTTGAATGCGCTGTCCCGGAGGGTTCTCTATCTTGAAGTAGACATTAAGACCGAGACAGCGCTTGACATATCCTCCCATCTGCTGGTACGGATCGCACGAAAACGTCCTTTCGAGGTTCTCCTCCAGCATCACCAGAAGTTCCTCTCCCGTCAACTCCACTGTTGAGACAGGCGGATTCATGGGAATAATGTTGTAAAGGTCATTCAAGGTTATCTTCCCTGGAACTATCGGTGCGCCGTAGCGCCAGCCATTCGAAAATGCCAATTGCGCACCGGTGCTTTCGAGTAAAGCCTGAAGGAGGAAATTGTCCATAGTGGCCTCCAGGGTTGTTCCCCGGTTGAGCGCTGTGGTAGTTTCACCGACAACCTCCGAGAGGTCATTCTTATAGGGTGCGAGTGCCTGTCTTATCAGTTCATCTACTGTGGGGTCGGGTTGTATTGCTGCTTCAACCTCAATCAACCGGTGCCGGTAATCGACGATTTGTCCTTCCTCCACCTCCAGGTCCAGGCGGCCCAAAAAAGAACCATGGCAGCCTGACTGTATAACAATAGTTTTCCCATTTAGAACCGGCTTGTAAAGGCGGTTATGGGTATGGCCGCTGAGACAGATATCTACGCCGTGCACCTCGGACAAAAGCTTCATCTCCTGAGGGAACCCGAGGTGCGAGACCAGAACGATTAAGTCTACCTTCTCCTGAGTGCGTAACCTATCGATGATCGGTGGAAGTTCGTCCTTACCCAGGGTAAAGTATATGCCTTCGCTGTAAGAAGGCGGCATGGTCTTGTCCACGATATTTGAGGCTATTCCCACAAGACCAATCCGTAATCCGCCGATCTCTTTTACGGCATACGACTGATAGACCTGTTTTTTTGTCTCTTTATCATAGACATTGTTTGCCAGCATCGGATAACTAAGTTCAGCAACCCGCTGGTTAAACACCTTTGGACCATAAGCAAATTCCCAGTGAGCTGTCATGGCATCAATACCCAATGAATTCAAGATAGGGATCAAAGCCTGTCCTTGGGTATTTAGGGCGGGATAGGTGCCATGAAGAGTATCACCGCAGTCGCAAAAGAGAACACGTGCCTGGCTCTCAGCACGAATCTGTTTTACAATCGTGGCGATGCGGGCATAGCCTCCCGCAGGGCGATATACCGCGTGGTCGCCCTGCCAGAACATCTCCTGGTGTAAATCAAAATAGGCATGGCTGTCGTTCATTTGAACTATCGAAAGTTTTTTACTGCTCTTCATTTTCTTCTCTTTCCCCTTCCTGTCAGTTCAGGGATTCTTTTGTCATTAATAATTTTTACCAGGCTCCATCGGACCTCTTCCGGCAGGTTGCTAAATGATGGCATCGCAGTCCCTGGATAACCTTTTGTTATGACATCAAAGGCCCTCTTAGGCGATAAGCTGTAAACGGTAAAGTCCGGAGGCTGGGGCTGAAAACCTTTTGAAAGCGCTGAACCTCTGCCATCCATTCCATGACACACGGAGCAGGTTTCATTATAAATTTTCTGGGCCTGTTGCAATGCTGTATCAGAGATTTTAACAGGAAGAGGTTCAGGTAAACTTAGAACATGATATTTTTTATCCAGATAATCGATCAAGCTGTCTATTTTATACCTATCAAAAAAAGTAAAGTAAGGCATGGCAGAGCCCGAAACGCCTTCGACTAGTATCTTATGAAGATGCGTTCTTGTGGTTCTTATAGCCGATATGTCTTCCGGAGGGATTGTAAGGTTTTTTGCTTCTGGTCCGATACCATCCGCCTTTTCTCCGTGACAGAAGGCACAGCTCTTTGAATATATGGTCTCGCCATTGTCATAGACCACTTTTAAATCGTCTTTATATTTATTAAGGGCTTCCTGGGAATAGGGCTGCAATTCTTTTTGGTAAGCTTGAGCGTTTGCCTGTAATTGTTTTTCAAGGGGCAGAAACTTCTTATACTGAATAAATTGTCTTGCTAAAAGCATTGGTATAAGTATGAGCATTAAGAGAGGTAGTACTGTTCTGATATCTAAAGTGCTCTTTTTACCCACATTGAGATAAATTATCCACAATAATAATGCGACACCGACGACGCCAATAAATAATGAAGCATTGGTGATGTAATCAGGTTTTTCTAATAAAGAACTGTAGAGCGTTGTGCCGAGGATGATCTGAAGCAATATCCCGGCAATGATCCATTTAAGCAGTGACCTCTTTTCGGTTTCATCTTTTGCTGAGAAGAAATAATGAAATGCTGCACCGAATACAACCGCAGCCCCGAGGACATGCAGGTATCTGAAAAGCCAGTGTAAGGCTAAGGAACCCCTTAGCTTATAGCCACCACTGATTATTGTTAACCACTTTTCCGGATTTTCTGCCACCACCAGAATCCCGACGAATACTGCAGGAACTGCAAGGAGAAGGAGGAGGGCAATGATGCCAAAAGCCAGATGTAAATAAGGGTGCACATACATTTTGTACCCCAGGGCATCAAAGGACAAAAATGCCACTACCAGAAATACAATGACTAACATCCATAAAGGCGCAAGTAGATTAACCCCGGTAAAGAAGGGGACGGTAAAGCCGATCTGGATCAGAAGCAATGGTGCAACTCCCAGCACTACTGCCAGGCTCTTGTGGGCCATGAAGGTCTTTAAGATCCTCTTATCCATACGCAACTCTTCCGGTTTACCGGTCCATCGGGCATCAATAAAACAGTAAACAGAAAGGATGGCAGTCCCTAAAGTTAAGAGAACAAATACCATATGAAGGGTGAAGGAGGCAAAAAGGAGACCACGGAGCCACGCATCCGGAAGCGGTTTTGAGAGCATTATGTCGAAGAGGCTATTCATTCCCACCTCCCTGGTGTAAAACGGGAAGGTGCACCCATTTTGAGCCTTCCCGTTGATAGCTTATAGAGAAAGCTTGCCATTACCCTCCGCTCCTGCTCTGTCCCTGAAAAAGGAGGCATGAAGGGAACCATATCATGGGTATGGCCGAGGATGACAAAGATTCCATCCTCTGTCCTTCCCTGCACCCTCTTTGCAATGTCATTAATTCCTCCGATGGTGTGGCATGCTGAACAGTTCTGTGCAAAAAGGTATGCGCCCTGACTTATGGTATCAGAGCTATTGGCAGCCATGTTATACCAGTAGCTGTTTTTGAGTGAACCGTCCCTTTCTAAAAAGGGGCCTTCTTTCAGTAATACCTGATTAGCATACATGTAACCTGGCATGAGGTAAGGACCTCTGATGAACTCCCTTATACGTTCAAATTCACTTACAAAACCCATGGATATCAAAATTGCAGGGAGAATGAGAATTTTAACCAGAAGGGTGGAACCTCTCATGGCAGACAGGGCTAACACGAACAACAGGAAAGCAGCGGTAATATTCGCAATCCAGAAAACTTCCGGTTGCTGGGAAAAGTGGGAGGTCAGGGCAGCAAATTTAGCGTGGGTTTTGAACGATGAAGGGACGACGCTGAAATACCACCATGTGAATATAACCGTTGCCGATAATGAAAGCAGGGCAACCTTCCCGAAAAAGTTCAGGGCTTCTTTGCGGAAGCCACTTTCCCTTCTGGTAAAAAGAAGAAATGCCACAGAGAATACGGTACCAAGCGCTAAAGCAATACCTATCCTCAATAGCAGTTGAGGCAGGTAACTTGGATTAAAAAAAGCAGATAAGATACTTTTATCCCAGGGCCAGCCATCAGAAGTAAGCATAAAACCCAGTATACCTGTAATCAGGAAGGCAGAGGAAAGGGCGAAAAGGGTATAGCCAGCTCCCAGATAAATATGCTGCTTCTTCCTCTCACCTGTCCATTTATCCCAGGTAAAGTAGTAGAGGAGAATAAAAATCACCTCACCGGTGAATACCATCCATTCAATAAACCATGGCCAGAAAAAGACACGAAGCATAGAGCCTATGCCAAGTGGTGCAAGGGCGCTGGTAATAAGCCATATGCCGGCGCCCGTTACCGCTCCGACACCTGTGGTGATTATAATGGTGAATTTTAGAAATTCCTTTGCAAAATTTTCCCAGTCCTGGGAAGACTTCTTAAATCCCAGGTATTCACTTATTACGATGAGCGTTATTGCGCCGATAGCCAGTCCGTGGCTTATGATCACATGCAGCACTGCATCCAGTGCGATTGTCATGCCGTTGCCTAAATGCGGTACCTGAAAGATGGGAAACTGCATAAATCCTCCTATCCCTTTCTGGGCACAAAATGAGGTCTTGGCTGGGTTGTAACAAACGCTGCTACATCCAGGGCATCTTCAGGGGTAAGGTCAGGATTTCCCTTTGGCATATTTTTATAGGCAAAGGCTGCAAGGTTTTCCAGCTTATGCATACCCGCGCCATCATTGAATGAATCCTTACCCCATAGAGGTGGTGCAGCCTGGGTTCCCTGTCCGTCATTACCGTGACACATAGCGCACTTTTGAGCAAAAATTTGTTTCCCTTTCACTGGGTCAGGGGGATGGGCACTTTTGATATGCTTTAGCCCCACCCATGGAATATCTGCATATATAGGTAATCCTTTAGATATCCATTGATAATAGGTGACAAGGGCTGTCATTTCCTTACTGTCAGGAGGCAAAGGCTTCCCGTTCATGCTCCTTTCAAAACAGTCATTGATCCTTGTAATGATGTGAACTGCATAATTTTGTCTCTTCCTATATTTCGGATATGTTGACGCCACACCTACTAGTGAGATACCTCCGTTTTTCCCGCCTTCGGTAATTCCGCCCTTAAAATGACAGTTTGTGCAGTTGAGTTTGTTGCCGACATATTTTGCTGCATATTTCCGGGTATCCATCATAATATTGTATCCGAGCATGACTGCGTCTTTTATGTCAGCCGGCGCATCCTGTGGCAAAGGTGGGTTAAAGGTGACAACCCCTGCTACGGGTTTTGACGGGACCTTCTGTACAGGTATCTCAATACCCTTGACTTCACCAAAGCTAATAAATCTGCTGAAGATAAGAGAAACGACTGCCCCGACAATGGCGAATGTAACGGTGATAACCAGGGCAAATGTTAATTTATTCCTTTCCATGACAGTCCTCCAAATCTTCCCTCCATCTGATTTTAAATTACTTATCCCTCCCTTAATTCAATTCTAATTAAGCCAAAAAAAAAGTCAAGACCCACCGCTAAAGCCATAGCTTGCATAGATATCCCTGGCCTTCTTGCTGAGCATAAATCTAACGAATGCCTCTGCAGCAGCACGATGTTTCAGTGTCTTTTCCACAATCGCTATAAAGTATTTACCCTTCTGGTTATGCTCCTCAGGTATGTCGACATAGTCAAGGGGGCTACCGATCCTTTTCTGATAGAGGGCCTCGCTTATCCAGAGGGGGCCCACATCTGACTCTCCCTTTAACATGCGGTAAATCGTTTCCCTGTGATGAATCCGTGTTATATAGGTAGTGCCATTGTCTACCTTTTTCTCCATCACTGTCTTCACAAGCCCCTGGCCGCCTGCCTTTTCCATAGCCCTTACTATCAATCTGCCAACCCCTTCTGCCTCGGGGTTTGGCATACATACACGAATGTCAGGGCGCTCAAGATCTATGAGGCCCATAATTCCCTTGGGGTTACCAAATGGCACCATAATCGCCAGCTCATTTTCAGCGTATTGGAAATACTCTTTGATGAAACCATCCTTCAGCAGCTCTTCCATCTCCTCCCTGCCTGCCGTGTAGATATCGGGCGGCACACTAATAACTAATTCCCCTACCCTTATTGCACCGCGGCGGATCTGCTGCAAGAGTATTCCCGGAGGGATGGTCTCATAAAAGATATGTTTGATTTCAGGATGTTCCTGATAAAATGCTGCGAGCAATTCATCCATTACCATCCACTGGTTGCCGTTCAGAAAGATGACGAGATCGGCACGCAGAGGGTCTCCGTGCAGGTCAAGGACATTATCCACCGGAGGCACGGTTAATTCAATCTCTCCTGTGCTACGATCTGACATAACCCCACCTTCCCTTTACATGAAATAAAACCTTTAATTTACCCATAATGCCTTCCTCACTCTCTTATTATTAATGACAGTCCATGCTCATACATCATGCTCCCGCCGATTTCAGCGCATTCTGATAGAACTTCCTCGCATACTCCTTCACCATTCTTCTGGCGCTGAAAAGAGGCGCTGTGCTTTTAATGGCCTCTTTCATGACCTTAACCCATCCGTGAGGTATGCCATCATCATCCACTTTGTAAAATAATGGAATAATCTCCTTCTCCATGAGTTCATAAATGGCTTCTGCATCCTCCTCATCATTCCCCTTCCCGCTGAATGCCCAGCCATTTTTACCGTTAAACCCCTCTATCCACCAGCCGTCAAGAATACTCAGATGCGGAACGCTATTCAGAGATGCCTTCATCCCGCTGGTTCCGCATGCCTCCAGCGGCGGTATGGGATTGTTGAGCCATACATCCACTCCATGGGTCATATACTGGGCCAGTTGTTCATCATAATCCTCCACAAAGGCTATCCTTCCTCCGAGGGCAGGGTCGTGGGCAGAATTGAAAATCCTCTGGAGAATCCTTTTCCCCGGGTCATCTGCCGGATGGGCCTTGCCTGCAAATATTATCTGAAGCGGCCTCCAGCGATTATTTAAAAGTTTCTTTAATCTCTCCATGTTATGAAAGATTAAATCTGCCCTTTTATAGGTGGCAAAACGCCGGGCAAAGCCAATGGTCAAGGCAGATGGATCAAGCAAAGTCCCTCCGGCAACAATATTTGTAGGGCTGATCCGATTTTCCACCCATCTCTGGCGCGCCCTATCATGTATGAAATTAATAAGCTTCATCTTCAGCCAGTAATGGGTCTGCCACAGCTCCTTATCAGGGATGTCGTCTATCAATTCCCAGATAGCAGGATTGTCATGGTCTTCCAGCCAATCGGGTCCTGAGTATTTATTAAAAAGGAGCTGCATCTTCGGCTCGATCCATGTGGGAACATGAATTCCGTTGGTTACGGAATCGATGGGGATGTCTTCTTCTTTTGTGTCAGGCCAGAGGGATTGCCACATCCTTCTGGAGACCTCTCCGTGTCTCTTACTGACGCCATTGTGATAAGCGGACATTCTAAGGGCAAAGGCGGTCATATTGAAACCGGCATCCGGGTCGCCTGATTGAATTCCCATTCTTAAGAATTCATCCCTGTTTAATCCCAAAATAGGATAGTAGTGGCCGAAATATTTATCCATCAGATGAAATGGGAAGACATCATGGCCTGCTGGAACGGGCGTGTGTGTTGTAAAAACAGTGGTGGAATGCACATGCTGAACAGCTTCATTGTAACTAATCCCTTCCTCTACCCTCTCCCTGACCCTTTCCAGAATGGCAAAGGCAGGATGTCCTTCGTTCAGATGAAGCACCGAGTGTTTGATTCCCAGGGTATCCAGAACCTCACTCCCTCCAATGCCGAGGACTATTTCCTGTCGCAGCCTCTGTTCAATATCGCCAATATAGAGATGGGCGGATATACCCCTGTTCCATGGGTCGTTTATCTCTATATCCGTATCCATAAGATAGAGTGGTATCCTTCCAACCTGGACCTTCCATACAGCCACATGGATTGGAGGCTCAATAAAAGGCACCTTTACAACAAGCTGCTCTCCCTTTTCATTTAAAACCCTTGAAATAGGAGCAGCATCCCTGTCGAGGACCTCGTCCACATTTTCCTGCCAGCCGTCCGAGCGGATCTTCTGTCTTAAATATCCTTCTGGATACATGAAGCCCACCGCCACAAGAGGCACTCCTAAGTCGCTGCATTCCTTGATATGATCACCTGCCAGAAAACCCAATCCGCCTGCATAAAAAGGCAGGGAATGGTGCAGCCCGTATTCTGCTGAAAAGTAGGCAATGGGAAGGCATTCAGGGTCTGCGATGTTTTCTGAAAACCAGCCGCCCTTTGCATTCATCTCCTTATGAAACCTTGCAAGCACTGCATCGTAATGGCGGAGATATTCTGGATCGCCTGCAGCAGTTTCCAAAACCTCATGAGGAAGCTCCCTCAGCATCTTTACCGGATTATGCCTGCACTCCTTCCATATCTGACGGTCCAGCATCTTAAAGAGCATCCTCGCCGCAGGATGCCAGCTCCACCAGAGATTGTATGAGAGTTCTCCAAGGCCTGCTATCCTGTCGGGAATAAAAGAAAATCGTTCTTTTACATCATCCATAAATTTTAAATGCTGTGCAGTAAATAAATTACAAGAAATATTCCGATTGCAAGGACAGAGATGGTGAGCAGTATGTCGAGTATTAAAGAGGGCTGGTATGCATCTTTATCTATCTGCTTCTCAACTTTCTTATACCTGATGAATGAAAGCACTCCCATTAAGGCGCCGAGACCCACAAGAAATATGCCGAAGATTGATGAATAGCCGTGAGAAGGGGGAAGGACATGGGTTTCCGGTAATCCTGATTTCCCCAGAAAATACGATATTTGTCTTACGAATAGTGCAAACTTCTCCACAACAAAACCAAAGGCCATTATCCCTATGCTCGTTCTTATCCATGCAAGGAATGTCCTCTCATTCGCCATGTGCACACGGCGATTGCGGACCTTTGAAGACTTTTTATCTTCTGTCATCTCCGGCATACCGGTGTTTTTAATTCTTCGCTTCTATCTTCTTTTTTTCTTCTGACGGCTCTTCCTCAAGCCCTTTCTTAAACCCCCTTATTGCCTCTCCAAGGCTCTTTCCGAAGGATGGGAGTTTACTCGGACCAAATACCACAAGGGCAATAACAAGAACAACCATCATCTCAGGCAATCCAAGACCGAACATATTGACCTCCTTGCCCGAACATTCCGACAGGCTAATTTAGCATAACAAGCCTTAAAGGCTGTTTACATCAAAACTTATTCAGATTATGTTCGAATAAATAATTTGCTCCCTGATAATAGCTTACTGCCTCATTTAGCAGGTTCGGGTCGGGCGGTAACTTTCTTGCCTCGCCTGTATCCCTGTTGAATTGATACACTGCAGCCTCTTTCTTTATGTCAAGGACTACAAGCCTGTCATTCTTTACATACCCGAGTTTCTGATACGTTCCAATGAGCGCCCTCTCCTGTTCAGGCTGCATTTTAAAGATGTCTTTACCGAAAAATTTAGTCCTATAACTGAAGTTCAAAAGCCCCAAAACAGTGGGGGCAATATCTATCTGGCTCGCCAGCTTATCTATCCTCTGCGGTGAAAAGTGCGATGGGGAATAGATAAGAAGGGGGATTTCATATCTTTTAACAGGCAGTGATGTCTTTCCTGCCGATCCCGCGCAGTGGTCTGCAACAATAACAAAAACAGTGTCTTTAAACCACGGCTCTTTCTGCGCATCACGTATTAATTTGCCAATCGCATAATCGGCATATTTGACAGCCCCTTCCCTTCCGGAATGTGATGGTATGTCTATCCTGCCGTCAGGATAGGTATATGGTCTGTGGTTTGAGGTTGTCATGATAAGCGCAAAGAAGGGTTTATTATTTCCATACGACTTATTGAACTCTTTGATGGATTTATTGAACAGGTCTTCGTCGCTTACACCCCAGGCATTCTCAAAAACAACTTCGTTCCTGGCAAAATCTGTCCTGTCAACAATGTTATCAAAACCGTTATGGCTGAAGAAGTAATTCATGTTATCGAAATATCCGTAACCTCCGTAAAAGAATTTCGTATCATAACCTTTGCTTTTCATCATAAAACCCCACGAGAACATATTCTCGTTGTTCGGGCGTTTGACTAAAGACCTTCCGGGAGTCGGAGGGACCGATAGTGTAACGGCCTCAAGACCCCTGTCTGTCCTCGTTCCTGTGGCATGCATATTTGTAAATAGGATGCTTTCCTTTGCAAGCCTATCGAGGTTCGGGGTAAGATTATTCCTGTTGCCGAAAACGCCGAGGAATTCTGCACTGAAGCTCTCTTCCACTATGACCACCACATTGAGCCTTTTTTCTTCGCCTGTATTTTTGATTTCTCTCGTAATATCAAAAATATTGTCATCAGCAAAAGAGTTGTTGCGCTCGCTCAGAAGGAATCTTAATTTTTGAAAGACTGCCCTGTCGTCTCTTGTTGCATAAAATGTCTCGTAGTTTATCTTGTTGTTCCTGAATGCCGCAAAAAGGCTGTATATACCGTTGGCAGAAAGCTCATTTGCATAATTATTGGCAGATATCTTTGCCCAATCCAGATCAACGAATACGAAGGAGAGTATCGGAATAAAAATGAATACAAAACCGATCTTAATTCTTTGTTTTAAGCTGCTTCTTACCGCTATGGATGAATCAATCAATTTCCTGAAAGATATGAGGATTATTAATGATATAACTGCGATTGCAGTCAGAATAGCAGGCATGGGATAGGATTCCATGATATTCTTCACCACTTCATGGGTATAGATGAGGTAGTCCACAGCGATGAAATTGAACCTGACCCCGAACTCGTCAAAGAAAAAGTATTCTGCAAAACTGTTGAAAACAAGCAAATACAGGATAACGAAAGAGAAGAGGTAGATTACAGGCTTATGAAACCTGCCTTGATAAATTTTATCAGGGATAACTGTCAGGTAAAGGACCAGAGGAATTGAAAAATAAGCTGCGGCAACAATATCAAAGAAAAGGCCCACACCGTAAATCTTGACCAGAAGCCATGGTGTCAAATCAAGGACAGGCAAGGATTTAGCAAGCAGGATTGTCCTTGTGATAAAGGAAAGCGCTATAAATACTGCAAAAAATAAATAGAGGCCGCCGAAGCGGCCATTAACAGATATCTGTTTTGTCTTCATATAGGCTCACGATATTTTAATTGATACATAAAAGGTCTGTCCACCTCTTTTTATCAGTAAAAGGACATGCCTGTCTTTCCCCGTTTTCTCCATCACATTTTCGTAATCCTTCATATTTCTGATCGTTTTTCGATTAACTTCCTTGATGACATCGCCGGCCTGAATGCCTGCCTCTTCTGCAGGGCTGTTAGGTGCAACACCCACCACCACAACTCCGTTCTTGTCTTTAATCCTTAATTGATGCGCCCATCGCGGTGTTATATCATCAACCCTCATTCCCAGCGACCCTTCGGATACAGGCATCTGAGCCCTCATCCTTTCCTCTGTTAATTCCACCACCGTGATCTTTAAATCCATTTCTTTGCCGTTCCTTATTACTTTTATATCCACAGTTTTACCAACCGGGGTTTCGGCAACCATCCTCGGAAGGTCCGACATCTGTTTAATATCTTTCCCGTTAAATGCAATAATGACATCCCCTCTTTTTACTCCGGCTTTCTCTGCAGGGCTTCCATTCACAACGCCTCCAACAAGCGCTCCCTTTGGCTCTTTCAGTCCAAAGGACTGCGCAATTTCAGGGGTTACTGTCTGCACAGAAACACCAATCCATCCCCTGACCACCTTACCCTTTTCTTTAAGCTGGCCGACCACATTCTTGGCCATATTGCCCGGTATGGCAAAGCCGATGCCCTGTCCGCTTGCAATTATGGCCGAATTTATGCCGATGACCTCTCCCTTTAAATTAATCAAAGGGCCTCCGCTATTGCCAGGATTGATGGGTGCATCTGTCTGGAGGAAATTGTCATAGGGGCCCGAACCGATTACTCTACCGGTAGCGCTGATTATTCCCTGAGTAACGGTATGCTCAAGTCCAAATGGATTGCCGATGGCAAGAACCCAGTCACCTACCCTGATTTTGTCGGAATCACCAAGCGGAAGCACAGGAAGGTTTTTAAACAGGGTCGTAATCTTTATGAGTGCAAGGTCTGTCTTTGGATCCCTGCCTATAACCTTTGCCTTGAATTCCCTGCCGTCTGCGAGCTTTACTTTTATCTCGTCTGCGCCCTCCACAACATGATTGTTAGTAATGATATAACCGTCCTTATCGATGATAAATCCGGAGCCGAGGCTCTGCTGTTTCAATTCCCTGTCGGGAATATCATTACCAAAAAATCTTTTGAAGAAATCTCCAAAAGGTCCCTGTTCATCGGGGCCGAAGAAATGTCTGAACGGACTTCCAGGAATCCTTACCGTAGTCGTTGTACTGATATTTACCACTGCAGGCTTAGCCTTCTCTGCAAGATCGGCGAATGATTGCGGGAAACCGATGACCTCGGAACCTCTCTTGCTCTCACATCCTGCCTGTGAGCCAATGAAGATTCCCATAACGATCGATAACAGGACAACCATTACAAATGTTGCAAGATTCTTTCTCATGACCTTCCTCCTTTATCTCCTGAAATTTGTGTTGAAGCAAACTCCTCAGTACATGCCGGAAGATAGATATGAAAAGTTGTTCCTGAACCTGCTTCGGATTCAACACCGATGTATCCATCATGATTTTTAATGATGGAATAAGCAACTGCAAGACCGAGGCCTGTTCCCTTTATGCTGCTCATCTCTTTAGTTGTAAAATATGGGTCAAAGATTCTTTGAAGATGCTCCTGCGGAATTCCCACTCCACGATCTTCTATGCTTATTTTAATGTATTTTCCTTCCTTTAACGGAATGCCGTCTTCTGGAGAGATATTCACATTTTCAGCACGAATACCCACAATCCCGCCATCGGGCATGGCCTCCTTTGCATTGAGGAGGATATTATGTATAGCATGGCTTATCTGCCCTGCATCAGCCTCAACGGCCCGGAGGTTTTCAGAGATGAAAAGTTTATAACCAACAGTGCTGCCGCGGAGCAAGAAATCGGCGGAATCCTTTATCAATTGATATATGGAAGCCCTTTGTCTGTGGGGTTCCTCGCCCTTCGCAAAGACGAGCAGGTGGTGCGTCAATGCCTTTGCCCTGATGCACGCCTCCTCTGCCGATGCCAGTTCTTCGAGTATATTATCAGGCAGCTTCGTCTGGAGTTTCGCCAGGAAAATGTTTCCGGTAATGACCGTAAGCAGATTATTGAAGTCATGGGCCATGCCTCCGGCCAGAACGCCTATGGATTCAAGTTTTTTCGCCTTAAGAAGTTCATCTTCCATTCTCCTGATTTGTGTGATATCGGTCATAACTCCAACAAGTCCTTCCACAGTTCCGTTTATTCTTGAGAATGGGGACTTATGAACCATGACATTGTGGAGGGAGCCATCGGCATACCGGAAAGAGATCTCATAAACCTGAATATTTCTTGTCTTAAAGAGTTCTTCATCCTTTTCATGGTAAATGTCAGCAAGTTTACCTGGAGCTATATCGTAAACAGTTTTGCCGATTGTCTTTTCCTTTGGCAGGCCGACGCACTCCTCAAATGTCCTGTTGCAGCCGAGATATTTGCCCTCTGTATTTTTATAAAAGATAGGGGCAGGTATTGCATCAATCAATATCTGCATGAAATGGAGATTTTCAGCGAGCGCCTTCTGGTAGCGCCTTCGTTCTGTTATATCCCTATGGATTATTACAATGGCTGATGAGACAGAGACAATGGCAAAGATGCTGCCAAGAAAGATTATTGAAATCGCCTTTCCGGCATCGGCATCGGCTTTCTTGATATGTTTTTCAACAAAGGCTGCATCTCTGTCGTTCATTTTAATTGCTTCAATTATTTCACGATACGCTTCTCTGTTTGTCTCAACAAGCTCATTTATGCTCATGTATGAAGCTATCCCTATAATAAGCATAATAATTAGCGCTATTGCAAAGCCCGTATAAATTCTCTTCTCCATTGACCGCTTCCAAACTTTTTTAATATTAAACAAATCCCGTGCCAGAGTGGATAAAAATAAAATGATTGAAAATCATATACTTTAAAAGCCGAAGAAATGAAAACAGCGTCAAATGCAAAAATATAATTGCAGGCAGTGCAATATCCTCTTTGCACATATAAAGAGCCTGCAAATTTTCTTTGCACCCGACCTCTGCAAAATACAACCTAAGTTGAGCGATTTTATGGATAGCAGGTGTGCCGAAAAGCCTTTAGTCCACGTACTTTAAAACCACAATCTCTTTCCCGTCCTCTACGACTGTGGTCACTTATTAAGTAAAGCATATGTAATCTTTTGATAAACTGGCAACCAACACTTACTAAAGGCTTTGAGGCATACCTGTTATCCATGTGATGCGAAAGAATCGCTCAATTTGGGTAAAAAAGGGCAGGAGGGGGGGCTTCCTGCCCGGTTCCGGGTTGGCTTTATAAACGGGGCATAAGCGAAGACTGGCTGTCTTCTATATCAACCCGGGATTGCAATCCTGCTGTAGAATGCTCAAAGTCCGCGCACTGCTTTCGCGGGGAAATGAATAGCCCATGGCGACTGCATACTCCGGCATTGCTCCTTACAGAGGCATACGCAGAACTCAGCGAATTTAATCCGGGGAAGGCATCCTCTATTTCCGCAGGATCATCGCTGAAATATCTGCAGTCAGAGCAGCTATAAAGCATCGTAATACTGTAAAGTAACCTTTTCATATCCTCTCCTCCCTACTTTCCGAGTCCCATCCAGTAATTCCCGAACACATAAACAGAAAGAGTGAATCCGAGGGCCACATTCACCAGAACCCCTATGGTAAATGCGAGGAAAGGCTTCATTCCTGCAGCCTTGAGCTCCTTAAAACGTGTTGTAAGCCCTATGCTCAGGAAGCAGAATATGAATGCCCATGTCCTTAAGGAGACTATCGGCATAATCAGTCCGGGCTTTACAACCGTGTTAAAATCAGGAGTTGAATAGCCCGATGTTATGGCTGTCATAAACAATGAAGCAACAAAGAATCCGATTACGAATTTCGGGAACCTCCACCAGATTTCCATCGGACTTGGCCTTGTGCCGCACTCTTCCTTCTCCCATTTAAGGCATGCTATTAAAGCAAAGATGAATGACCATATGCCTATCCACATATCCCTGCCTATGACCTTCATGAGGGTGAATCCCTGAATGGCTGCATTCTCATTGCCTGCCATGCGGCCATATGCGCTGGCAGCAGCGAAACCGGCTGCATCGGCAAATTCAGATGTCCCAACCCATGCGCCTGCTATTCCCGGATTAAGATTAAGCGCCTTGGATGCAAAGGGCAAAAAGAATATCATTATCAGCGCCCATACAACCACGAGGGTTACGGATGTGTACAGATGTTCCTTTTTTGCTCCTACTGCGCTCGCTATGGCCATTGATCCAGATACGCCGCATACGGCGCCTCCGGTGCCTATTACCGCTGCAAGCCGTTTGTCAAGACCAAATATCTTTGTTGCAACAAAATAAATTGTCAGGCATGTTACAAGGGAAATCACTGTGGCCTGGAAAAGGGCGACAGGACCGGCAGACAGTACGAGTGTTATGGGAAATGTCGCGCCTAAAAGGACAATGCCTGTCTTGATGAAGTATTCAACCCTGAAGCCCGAGTCCAGCCATTTGGGAAGGGGAACAACATTCGCTATCAAAAGTCCCGTTAAAAGTGCCACGAGGGGCGGCTCTAAATTATACTTCGGGGCATCCACCCATCCGCCGATGGAGAACATGATTATGGACAGTACATAGAGAAATAGAAATGACGGGACAAACTCCGATGTCTTGATGCCCATTATCCTTGTCGAAACACCAAAGATGACAAGCCATGAGAAGAACTGCAATACATAGAGATGCAGGTTACTACCAAAATGACCGAAAAGCTGGTCAATGGATGACCATTTCAATCCCCCCGGATTAATAGCGAGCGACTTGACGACGGTGCTGCCGTTAAGAAAGGCAATGAGAGAAACAACCACAATACCGATACCGAGATAAATAGCCCACCAGTCTTCCTTCAGATACAGCTCTTTCCAGCCCATATGCGTAGGCTTCGGCGGCGCTTCAGCAGCGCATTCCTTTGTCTCGCAGTAGTCTGTTACTGACTTTTTGTCTTTTTCTGCCATACATTTCCTCCCATATTATTTTATTAATTGCTCAGCCTCTCCTATTCTCCGATTCCCCCTGGAGGCGCCGGGCAATTATATTTTCATGGAAGGCAATAGTTATGCCACAGGGAACAAAGCAGAAAATCATTGAAAAATAAAGAATTTAAAAAAGAGAAAAATCGAAGGATACAATTCTGAATGCAAAAATTATCTTGCAGTGCTATACTTTATTTGCACCGAACCTATTTCCTGAATTTATTGGAATTGATATCGTACTTTCTCATCAGGTGCTGGAGGGACTGCCTCTCGATGCCTGCTTTTTTTGCTGCCAGGGTGACATTACCTTCTGAATCATTCAGCAACTGCGTGATATATTGAACATTGAATCTTTCGAGGATACTTTTCCTCGCATCTTTATATTCAAGGCCGGAGACAGTAGAAATAACCTCATCCGGGCATGGCAGGTTCAATGGCTCAAATCCAAACTCATCGGGAGCTATTACATCGCCCTTTGAGAATATCACAGCCCTCTTTATCTCGTTCTGGATCTCCCTGACATTGCCGTTCCATTTTCTTGCAACGAGCATCTTCAAGACATCCTCTGAAAATCTCTTCTGAGAAACGCCAAATTCCGGGCAATATTGTAAAAGGAAATGATTTGCAATCAAAGGGATGTCCTCTGGTATCTCCCTGAGAGATGGCGTTTGGATGGAGACAACATTCAGCCTGTAATAGAGGTCTTCCCTGAACTGGCCAGTTTTTATTTTCTCTTCAAGATTCTGGTTCGTGGATGCGATTATTCTCGCATCAACCTTATATGTGTGCGTATCGCCCAGGGGTTTTATCTCCTTCTCCTGCAGAACCCTCAGGAGTTTTGCCTGAAGCACAGGAGAGATATCCCCGATCTCATCGAGAAAGATCGTGCCTCCACCGGCGGTTTGAAACAGGCCTTCCTTGTCATGTATTGCGCCTGTAAAGGCTCCTTTTTTATAACCGAAAAGCTCGCTCTCAAGTATATTTTCGGGAATCGCAGGACAGTTTACTGCAACAAAGGGCTTGTTTGCCCTGCTGCTAAGGGCATGTATCATCCTTGCCGTCAAATCCTTGCCTGTGCCTGTCTCGCCTGTAATCAGCACTGTTACATCCGTATTTGCCACGAGCTGTATTGTTTCCACAAGTCTCTTTATCCGGGCAGACTCTCCAACAAAGCCCTCAATAGCCTCCTTCTCTTTAATCCTCCTTTCAAGGTCAAGATTCCTCTGAACAAGGGTGTAATGCTCTATGGCCTTCATAACGACATGCAGCAGCCTCTCTTCATCAAAGGGTTTGGTTATATAATCGTAAGCCCCCAGTTTCAGGGCGTCCACAGCGCTTTCTATGCTCCCGTAGGCAGTCATCAGGATAACCGTGACGGATTCATTTATTTTTTTAATCCTTTTCAAAAGCTCTATACCGTCCATCCCGCGCATCCTTACATCAGCGAGGACAACGCCGATATTATTCTCATGGATAATCTTCAAGGCATCTTCTCCGCTGGCGGCAGTACGCACATCCACATTGCTGAAAGACCTCAGAATAAGCTTCTCCAGCATCCTGCGCATATCCGGCATATCGTCGACTATAAGGATTGATTGTCTCATGCGCAATACTCCATCACTCCATTACTCCATTCATCTTCGATGGCAACCATATTTTAAATGCAGCCCCCTTCCCTTTTTCGCTTTCCACAGAAATTTCACCACGATGCTCTTTAATTATGCCGTAACTGACGGCAAGGCCAAGGCCTGTGCCATGTCCCGGATCCTTTGTGGTAAAGAAGGGATCAAATATCCTGTTCCTGATGCTTTCAGGAATGCCGCACCCTGTATCGGAGAATACGATCAGGATTCCATTTTTCGCATCGTCATAATGTGTCGATATATTAATAACACCGCCGGATTTGATGGCATCACGGGCATTCGCGAGAAGGTTCATAAAGACCTGCTTCATTTTATCCACATCCGCTTTTATTCCGGGTATGGCAGGGTCGTAATTCCTCACAATCTCTATGCCGTTTTCCTTGAACCGGGCCTCCATGGATGAGGCAACGGATTCGATAATCCCGTTGATGTCTGCATCCACAGGTTGTATCTTTGTCTGTCTTGCAAAGTTGAGGAGGTCTTCAACAATCTTCTTGCAAAGCTGCGCATTGTTGTGGATCATCGAGAGGTCTTCCTTTATATGCTCATTTGCAGGACAGTCCTCGGTCAACATCCCTGCATATCCAAGTATTATGCTCAGGGGATTGTTAATCTCATGGGCAACGCCTGCTGCCAGTTGTCCGATTGATGCGAGCTTCTCCGCCTGTCTTAATTTTGCCTCCGATGTCCTTAGATCATCCTGTGATTTTTTAAGATGCGATACCATTTGATTAAAGGACTCCGCAACCTCGGATATTTCATCCTGACCTTTAACATCGAACCTTACATCCAACCCCTTCTGGCCGCTCACAATGGATTTAAAAAATGAGCTCACCCTCTTTAACGGCCTCACTGCAACTGCATAGTAAAAATAATTGAGAATAAGAAAGAGGGCTACCGTACCCGTCAAACCTAAAAGAAACACGGAAAAGGCAACCCTGCGTATCTGATAGAATGTGTCATCCACAGGGATTGCAATGGACTCCAGCCCGATTACATCCCCCACTTTCCAGTAGTGGCCATGCTCCCTGCCGTATCGCTGAATAAGGGAGCCGGGTGAATAGGAAGGGTCTCCATGACACATTATGCACTGTTCTTCCATGACAACCGCCTTTAGATGCACAAAAAATCTCCTGCCGCCCTTTGTGGTTAATCCCTTCCATTCATGGCCCTTCCACCCATTCCGGTCTCGTAACCCCCCTTGCCCCTCCTTAGTAAGAGGGGGATAAGGGGGGGTATCGGAGAATCTCCTTATAAAATCAGCTTCAAAATCATCGGCCTTATTTTTGGGATTCATGGGGTTTATGGCAACCCTTCTGTAGATGTAGTCGGGAAATCTCTTATCAAACCTCTTCATAATTCCCTTATTCACAAAGGATGTGGACATTGCCTCGCGGATGAAGCTATCCTTTGGCAATGCATGGAACAACTGCGGCCTTAACTCATCACGGACATATTCCATTGTAGCGTCGATATGTCCCAATACGAGGTCGGTCTTTTCGTATGCCTCTTTTATGTAGAGATCTTTCATATATTCATAGAAAACAACAGAAGCCACTCCGGCAGCACACAACAAAATTATTCCTATTCCAAGCATGAATTTTGTAGTGAGTTTAAGACTCTTCTTCACGGCGGTTAAAGTCCATAATTTTCTTTCAGGAAGTTTCTACTATACCGTTCAACAGCGCCATCGTCATGAAGCACTGCATCGAGCTGTCTTGTATATGCAATCAGCCTGCCCAGTTGGTCGAGGATATTCTCCATCTCGTCCTGCCTTATATTGGCAAGCCTTGCAATGATGAGATCTCCCTTTGTTTTTATATTGAAGCCGTATCCCTTTAAGATGTTTGTGATGAGTTCCACCCTCCTCGAGCGTTTTACAATGTCCGTTGCTCCTCCCGCAAAACGGAAATGTATGTGATTGTTCCTCGCATTTTCACTGCAATAACAGTCTATGACATTGAAATGATACCCGAATCTGAGGCTCAGGTTCATGTATTCCTTCGATGCAACAGCCACATTGTTTTCAATATAGCTAAGACCGTCAGAGGTTATATCGGACATCCTCATCATGCTCGTGAGAAAGTCCTTTGCCTTTAATGATACCATATCTGAATGCCATACACCCGGATAAAGCATTCCTTTGATTATCGCTTTTAAGGGTATGGATGCAATATCTTCAAATGCGGCGCTCCTCTGCCCCGGCTTTATATTCAAACCTCCGCCTATATCTATTACCGTAATACCTGCGGGTATCTTTAAATCCAGCTTAACATGAGCATGTTCTTTTGACACAGCCCTGCTGATGCCTATAAGCTCAGAGACTGATTTCTCGTGGATGAATCTGAGGATGTCATGGATGGTTTTGCATCCCTCCGGTGTAAAATTATCTTCCAATGGGTCAATGAGGTTGAGGGGCGCGATGTATCTGAGGATATATCTTTTCCTGCGAAATTCATAGACATCTTCCATTCTTCTAAAATTTGAATCGGCATGCATAAGGAGTGTTTTGACTGTCCCTTCAAATACCGCTGCACCCCCATCATCTGCATTCACTGTAATCTCCTGCCCGTGTTTAAGAGCCTGTGTTGCATTGCCTGCATTAACAATAGTGGGAATCCTGAATTCCCTGCAAAGGGAAGCCATATGGCTTGTGGGCGTTCCGGTATCGGTTATGATTGCAGACACATAGGGCATCACACGAACAAAATTTGATGAGTCATGTTTTGCCACAAGCACAGAGCCTTTTGGAATTCTGTCCAGCTCATCCATATGCCTTAAAATGAAGACCCTGCCTGCACCTACGCCTTTCTGGACAACAAGGCCTCTATCTTTCATTAAAATGGTTGCATTAGAGAATTCCCTTGCCTCCCTTTCACACCCCCCATCTCCCCCCTTACCAAGGGGGGAATTAAAGGGGGGTAGCGGCCTTGCCTGAAGTATGAATATCCTTCCGTCTTTATCAATCGCCCATTCAATATCCTGGGGTTTTCTGAAGTGCTTCTCTATCTGAATTGCCCGGCTCGCAAGCTCAAGCACCTGCTCAGAGGTCAAACATGGTCTTCCCATCATACTGTCCGGGGTTTTAATCTTATTAACTCCACCGTCTCTCAGATTAATAATCATGGACTCTTTTCTGCCATGTCTATTTTCAATTATTTCGGGATTTATGTCCTTTTTCACAACATAGAAATCAGCATCTATCTGTCCTTCAACTATGGATTTCCCCAGTCCCCATGTGGAATTTATTATCATGGTGTTGCCGTCACCATTCGGGTTTGTGGAATAGATAACACCGCTGGATGCCGAATCAACCATTGCCATGCATCCCACGGCCATCTTCGATCTGCCCGGTTCATACCCCATCTGCCTTTGATATGCAATTGCCCTGTCTGAAAACAGACTTGCGA
Source organism: Nitrospirota bacterium (assembly GCA_021791055.1). GTDB lineage: Bacteria > Nitrospirota > Thermodesulfovibrionia > Thermodesulfovibrionales > Dissulfurispiraceae > Dissulfurispira. The sequence goes on from JAJYXI010000076.1 coordinate 21,990, forward strand.
TAACCCTTTTATACGCATCCTTTACAGCCCTTCCCTTCAGAGGCACATTCAATACGGTCTCAAACTGGCCTGCAAAAGAATGTTCGCTGTCCTCTTCTGTTGCACTGCTCCTTACTGCACACGCAAGTCCACCTTTAAACTTTTCCTTAAGCCTTTCGATTGCATCGTCAATGGCAGCACTTAGTTCAGAAGGGATCTCACCATTGATAATCAAATCATGAAGTTCATTGGGCATAACCCCCCTCAGCCCCCCCTTACCAAGGGGGGAATTAAAGAGGGTCTCCCCCTTACCAAGAGGGGATATAGGGGGGTTGCCGAGGGATTCGATCTTTTCATTAAGTCCGTTATGTTTTATAAATTCATCAAAGGCACGGGTTGTTATGGCAAATCCTTCGGGGACATTGAGTTTCAGATAGTTTTTTACTTCGGCTAAATTGGAGTTTTTCCCTCCCACATCACGGGGCATATCCCATGTGATATTGTCGTAAAAGATAACCAGCCCTGTGGATGCCGGGACATCATATATAATCCTTTTGATCTGATTATCAATGCGTTCAAATACATCATGGAGCTTTATATATTTATTTTTCGTGAGAACATCGAAGTTTTGCATGGAACTATATACAGCGCCGGAGAGTTCAGAATAAGCCTTTTTTATGTAGTTGATGTCGAAGAGGTAGTCTCCTCCAAGCTTGTCACCCATATCCGCAATAACCTCGATAGCCCTGTTGTGGTCATCGAGAACCTGCCTGAAACGGGTGAAGAGCGTCTTGAAAGACAGATAATCAATCTCCCCGGCGAAACCCCTTGTTTGTCTCTTTAGAAATCCGAAAATAGACCTTAAATGTCCAAAAATATCTTTCATTATTTGCTTAGTGCACGCTGGATGGATGCCTTTAATTCCTTTATCTTCACAGGCTTCGGGAAAAAGTCATGCACATCTCCCCTTAACGCCTCGATGGCGGTGTCGAGATTCGCAAATGCAGTAATCATGATAACCTTTGTCTCAGGATATAACTTCTTCACCGTTCTCAGAACCTCCATGCCATCGATTCCCTTCATCTTGTAATCGGTAACAACCACATCGAACTTTTCCTCCTTTAATCTTGACAGTGCAGGCTCGGCATTTAAAAATGTCTCCACAGCATATCCCTCCTGCTCAAGGGACATCTTGGCCATGTCCCCAACAATCTTTTCATCGTCAACAACCATAATCCTGTATTTGCTCATTACTTTTCCTCCTTATAAACTGGCAGTTCTATTGTAAAGGTGGTGCCAACCCCTACCTTGCTTTCAACCCTGATATCCCCTTTGTGCTTTTTAATTATGCCGTAACTAACCGACAGTCCGAGCCCTGTTCCACCCACACCTTTTGTGCTGAAAAACGGATCAAATATGTGCGGCAAAAACTCAGGCGGTATGCCTTTACCGGTGTCCATAACAGTCACCTCTACAAAGCCGCTGCTGCTTCCATCCCTCGATGAAATAAAAAGCACACCTCCTCCTGACATTGCCTGTACTGCATTGGTGATAAGGTTTACAAGCACCTGCTGTATCTGGTGCTCATCGATAAACAGAGGAGGAAGACCATCTTTGAGGTTTAACCTTGTTTCAATATTGGATATGTCGATCATGTTCTGTACGAGATTAAGGGTCTTACTTATGATCTCATTAATATTGGTCTTTTTAAGATTTGCCTCCTTCGGTTTTGAAAAGTCCAACAGGTTCCTGACGATCTCTTTTATTCTCTCTGTCTCTCCCTCCACCTTATTCATAAACTCGATCCTCTCTTCCCTGTTCAATTTGTCGTAGAGCTCCGTATATGTCTGTGCAATCATGGAGATATTATTAAGGGGATTTGTCAATTCATGGGCCACACCCGCCGTAAGAACACCGAGGGATGCAAGTTTCTTGGACTGGATAATCTGTTCTTCCCGATTTCTGAGTTCTTCGGACATGAAGTTAATGGCCTTGATGACAGCCCCTAATTCATCATTCAATATTATTCCCTCTATCTTCCTGAAGTTTCCTTCCGATATGGACATGGCAAGGTTCTCTATCTCCCTCAAAGACCTCAATATCTTCTGGGAAATAAAATGGCTCACAACAATAGCTGACAGGAATATAGCCCAGAAAGAATAGAAGAGTATCCTCTTTGAGTTTGAAATAATATCGTTTACACCCGTCCTCTCAAGATGCGTTATATTTTCTGAAAATTCCTTCAGTTTTTTGCCTTCTGTCCTGAGCTTTGCTTCCATCTGCAAATTCCGGTTAGCGCTCTTCCTCATCTCCTCGACAACATCCGAGTAGCTTTTCAGATGCAGATTTAGCAGCTCAAAATTCTTCTCGCCAACAGCACGAACCACATCATTTTTCACAAGCCCTATCGATTCCACGGTCTTGTCTATTTTTTCCCTTATATCAAAAAGCGCTGCTTCATCCTTATACAAAAAGAAGTTCTTTTCCGACAGCCTCATCTCAAGAAAGGATGCATTCAGGTCGTCCGCTATCTCCACAAATCTCAGCTTCGTGAGCATCAGATTCAGGTTCTGGAATGCAAAGAGTCCTATCAGTACAATCAAGGCTACATTAAAGACATTGGAAAGTATAATCTTATGTTCTATTTTCATATTTATTATTCAGGCACAGGACATCTGGGGATTTCCGATTGCTCCTTTCTTACAGGCATGTACCACAATATGCCGTCCGTAATCATCAATATCCCTGCAATAACAAGCATGGAATCGAATACCGTTAATAAACTGAAACCGAAATAGTGCATAAGGCCGAAGCCGACGCTGGAAAAGGAAACACCCGTTCTTATAAATGCAAGGCCTGTCCTCGCGCGGGCATAGATGGTGCGATAGCACGCAGCCACGGTGCGCTGTCCCGCAAGCACATTCCTCTCTCTGGCAAGGTGGGTTCGCTCCCTGCTGGAAGGGGAGGGATAAAGGATTGTGCAGTGGTCGGCTAAAAAATCGCCGAGACGGGCAAGCATTGTCCCTTTTGTGGAAATTTCCGCGCCTGTGTTTTCAATAAAATGGTAATTCTCGAGAAAATGCACGGTTGCAGAGGTCACCTCCACAAGTGTATGGTGCTCCGGCGGTCTCATCCTCGATTTTCTTATTTTAAGATAGTTGGACAATCCGAATATGACAAAGAAAAAGCCTGCAGCCATCATAATCCAGTAGAAATAAAACATAGAACCAAATTTATGGGTGCGCATAAGGGTGTCGGATATTGCTATAAATCCAAGCCCCCACCTGAGAAATGCAAGGCCTGTCCTTCCCTTTGCAAGGTCATTCCTGTAGCAAGCGAGTCTTGTCCTCCAGTGGGCCATTGTATTGCGCCAGAATGCAAGGCCTGTCCTCTCGGTTCCTATCAGATGTCCTGGTTTTGCGTGTAAAAAATCCTGAATGAACCACTGGATATCCTCGGCCAGTGCCACCCAGAATTCGTATCTTTCAGCCTTGATATATTTCCTGACCTCATCTAAAACTGTGCGGTCTTCAGGATTATTGGCAGCTATGACAACAGTGTCGCCATCTCTAATTATGGGAAACCACTGGCTCATGGAAAGCCTTTCTCCGTCAAGACCCGAGAGCAGTTCAGGCGGGATGGGCATCTTTTCGTCGTATTCCACGAAGGGACAGTTATAATACCCGGAAAGCGCCTGAAGCAAAATGCGCCGCGGCACTCCGAATTCCCTTATCAGCGCCCTCTCAAGTTCGATGCCCCTTGCAATGGCAGTAGTCTCCGCTGCACGGAGCTGCTGTTCGGTTAAAACTCCCCAGTCCAGCAATATAAGGAATCTTTCTGTTGCCGTATCAAAGGTCATCATGACTGAATATCGCCTTTCTCCAATAACGGGCAGGCTTCCCGTAATCAGGCACAACAATCTCCATCTCTCCGAAACAGTACGGGAATTGCCTCTTTATCCTTTCAGCAGGGATATTCCAGTAAAGCCCGTCGGCAATGAACATCAGGCCGAACACTATCATCAAAACATCGAATATTGTCCATGCCTTATTGCCTGTCCCGAAATAAACCAGAAGTCCTATGCCAACAGCAGATATGGCCATACCTGTTCTTATGAATGCCATTCCCGTCCTCGACCTTGCCATCACAGTGCGGAGCCTCGCCATCACATTCCTTCTGTCGGCAAGCACTGTCCTTTCGAGGGCAAGTCCTGTGGTTGCCCATATGCCCGGAGAGTGGGATGCCCTGACAGGAGGAACACATACATACTCTGCATTTATCTGTTTAAGGGAGGGAGGGAAAACAAAATCCCATATACTCCTGTTATCCTCCGACCTCTGCACCGACTCAAAGCCTTCTATTCCGGCGCTGCGCCCCGGAAGATACCAGTAGAAACCTTCCATTGCCATCAAAATGCCTACCAGTATAAGAGTAAAATCGAATGCAGTCCACGGTCCGATATGGAATTGCCTCAGCAGCGCAATGCCGAGACCGATAAAGGCAATACCTGTGCGCGTGAAGGCAAGCCCTGTGCGCGCCCGCGCCATGGCTGTTCTATAGCATGCAAGGACCGTTCTTTCTTCAGCCATATCAGTCCTGTCGCCGGCAAGAAACCTCCGTCTCATCACCGGAGACAGGTTGTTCCAGCCGGAGCGCAGTTTATCCGCTCCTTCTACTGGATCGGTGCGGGTGAAACACGGGTTATCTCCGGGGTCGGAAACCTTAAGAACCGTGCTTCCCCATGTCGGCTCCGTAGAGGTGCAGTCAAGCAGTTTCTTGCCAGTCCTACGAGCAGGGAGATACCACATAAGGCCGTCCATTGCCATCACGATGCCGGCCATAAAAAGTAATGCTTCAAAAACGGTGAGATAGCCTATGCCGAAAATCCTTAAAAGCACTAAGGAAATGGCTATAAAAGATATCCCTGTGCGGAGAAAGGCAAGACCTGTCCTTCCCTTTGCAAGGGATGTCCTGTAACACGCCATTGTGGAGCGGCGGTCAGCAAGAAATGTCCTTACCTTTGCAAGGGGCGTCCTTCCTGCCGGTGAGGGAAAATGGGGATTCACATCAAAATTATGTTCGATAATCCTTATGAGGTCGGAAGGCAGGGCAACGATGAAATCTATTTCCTCAATTTTGAGGGTCTTTTTTATGTCTTCGACAACAGCATGGTCATAAGGATTGTATGCAATTACTTCAGCCCTATGCTGTCTGACAGAGAGTGGAAACCAGAGGGCATATTTAAGCCTCTCCATATTTAGCCGCATGGTAAGGAAATAAGAGGCCATAACACTCTCATCATACTCCACAAAGGGATAGCCGTAATATTCAGAAAGGCAGAATAATACCTCGTGTCTCGGGATGCCTTTTTCTATCAAGAGATCTTCGGGATATTTACCTGAAGTCTTTGATTCCTTTATGACTTCATCCAATCCATCATGGGTTATAATCTCTCTTTTAGTTAATCGCTCAAATTTTTTATTCAACATAAATAATGATAAGTAGCCGGAGTGAATTGCTGAATCAGTTGCTCACCACCAGTACAGGACAGGGCGCCTGATTGATGACCTTTTCCACGACATTATCGCCAAAAAACTTTCTGAGCCAGTTCCGCTTCTGTGCTCCCATTATGATAAGGTCGCATCTCTCATCTTCCGCCACTTCTATAATCTTTTTATCGACCTCGCCTTCTTCAAGCCTCGTCTTTATCAGGGCCCCCTCGGTTCTTGCAATAGCCTTCATCTCGGAAACAGCCTTAGTGCCTTCGCTGTCCAGCACGGCTTCAATATTCTTTATTCCCACGAGATTAAGGTCTCCCTCGTAGGGAGGAATAACCTTCACAACCGTAACCCAGCATTTTTCATCACGGGCAAGCTGCAATCCTTCTGTAAGCACATCCTTTGAACCGTTCACTGCTATTAAAATCTTCCTATATCCTTTCATCTTCTATCACCTCTCAATACTCCATTACTCCATTCCGTTGTTTACCTCACTGCCAGTATGGGACAAGGGGCATTCATTATTACCCTTTCAGTTGTGCTTCCCATAATCGCCTTACTAACCCCCTTCCATCCATAAGTCCCTATAACTATCAAATCGTTCTTCAATTTACCGGCGGTCTCTATAATCCTGTCTCCTGCGGCCCCTTCCTGAATTGCCGTAGATATTGACAGTCCACGGGACGAGGCAATCTTATTCGCCTCGGCGGTAATCCTTTGTACCTCCTGCATAAGGCTCTTTTTTATGGACTCTGTTTTGAAAAACTCCACCATCTCTTCATAACGCGGAATTACATACAGAACAGTTATCTCTGCATTATCCATTCTTGACAGCTCGCAGGCGTGCTCAAGGGCCTTTTTGCTGAATTCGGAACCGTCAAAGGGAACAAGTATTGATTTGTACTGCCCTGTGCATTCACTGCATGGTTTCTTTACCACAAGAACATCACACGGTGAATTGACAATCACCTTCGATGTCACACTCCCCATGACCAGTCTTTTCAGTCCCTTTCTGCCGTAAGTTCCCATTGCGATGAGGTCAGCCTTCTTCCCCGCCGCAATATCAGTTATCACATCGGGCGGTTCACCCTCGCATATAAGGGACTCCACTTCTATTCCGAATTCGGATGAAATTGTCTCCCTCGCCTGATAGCAAACCTTTTTACCGAGTTCAAAGCGTTTCTCCCTCTGCTCCGGCGCAAGGCTGAATTCCTCCTCGTCAAAGTAAACAGCATGTACCATAATGACTTTACCACCATGCCTCTTTGCCAAGTTTGAGGACTCTATGAGCGCTGCCCTGCTGAATTCCGAGCCGTCAAATGCCACAAGTATTGTTTTATACATCAGTGTGCTCCTCCGCCTTTCCTGAATATCAAGCCCACTCCGAAACCTGCGCCCAGCGCCGCAACTATTGATATGATTCCGTATAAGGCACCATTGTTTTTAGCCATATCGGCAAAAGTTTTCACGACACCGACCTGCTCAACAGTTATGCTGGATTGTGCGGTCTCCACAACCCTCCTGTCTTTCACCGCATATGCCGTAACAGTATATGTTCCGGGAGGAACCTGATACGGCCACTCGGTAAGGATATAATAATTCCCCTTTCCGTCCTTTTCTGTTAAGGATATCTTCCCTGTGGATGTGGAATATAACCTCGAATCCTCTTTAAACCTCACAAACTCGTTAAACCATTTTGTTTTTTCCTCTTCATTGGCAACAGGGCTCATCTGTATGTGCTTTGCCAGTGCAGGATAGCCGATGACATACCTTTCCATATCTTCGGCGCTCAATATATCCTCTATTTTTTTAGTACTGTGGAGGAAGTAAATGCCCGGTACATGCTCTGCATTCAGAGAGCCCACATTCATCCACAGCAAACCCGCTATCTTTCCTTTCTGCTTCAGCACCTCATGCCCGTCAGGAGAGGTTAATTTGATAATGAGGTCAACTCCGGGATCGGCTGTTCCCCTTACGCTCATCGTGCTGCCGTGATAAAAGAAGTCTATCTTTATATGGCTGTGATTTGCATCCATAGTCAATTCGGCAAATGCCTCATCTTGCGGCATGAACAGTCCGAAAAATGCAAGGTTTAAGAAGTAGAAAAGGCTCAAGATTTTCGATCTTTTAGCTTTTAATTTTGAATTTCTCATATTAGTGTCCTCCTGCCTGTCCAAGCAGTAATGATGGGGTTAATGTGAGCTCAAAAATTATCTTCACGGTCACAACAAGCACTATCACTGCAAGGATTATCTTGAGCTGCTCGCCCTTGAGCTTCCTTCCAAATACCGTTCCAACCTGGGCTCCGATAGTTGAACCTAAAAGCAGCAGCACTGCAAGGATAAAGTCTACATTGTGATTGGTGTATGCCTGAAGGAAAGTGACCTCTATGCAGTTAAACAATATCTGAAAAAGGCTTGTACCCACAACAACATGCATGGGCATTCTCAGAATGTACACCATCACAGGAACCATTAAGAAGCCTCCTCCCACGCCCATCACTGCCGCAAGGATTCCCACAAAGCCTCCGAAGACGATGGGCACGAGCGCCGAATGGGTTACGCCTGATTTTTCATAATGGGTCTGAAGGGGCAGGGATTTGAGGAACTTTGTGACGGCTGATTCTTTAACGGGGGATTCCGTAAGGGAGACCTCGTTCCCCTTACGCGCTTTCTTCATGCTCTGTAAACTCTCTATAAACATGTATGTGCCCACTATACCGAGCATCAATACATAGGTCATCTTTATCACAAAGTCCGCATTTCCCATTGCCCTTAGAATCTTTATTCCCTGAACTCCTATAAGTCCGCCGATGAAGCCTCCTATGAGGAGATGGAAACCCATCTTGAAATCCACATTGCCCACCTTCCAGTGCGCATATGTACCGGAAGTGGATGCCGCCACTATCTGGTTTGAGTCTGTTGCTGCTGCAACCGTTGAAGGTATGCCGAACATAATCAAGAGCGGCGTCATCAAGAAACCGCCTCCTACCCCGAAAAGCCCCGAAAGCAGGCCCACAGCCAGGCCAAGCCCCACAGGGATTAAGATGTTAATACTCGTTAATGCTACCGGCAAATAAAGATACATCTAATCTCTCCTCCTTTTAAACTATTTTTTATTAAGCAACATGCGCCTTTGCATTCTTTGCCATTGTTACAATCGGCCTTGATGCCGTTTTTACAAGCCTGTTAAGTTCCTTGGCAGTAATATTGCCGTCATGTGTAATGCTCGGACTTAAAAGCACCATATCGATTTTTGTGTTCTGCCTGAGAATATTCCTTATTGCAGAGACAACATCCGTCGCTGCAGTATTGACATCCGCAGCAATGCCGGACTTCCTGCATCTCTCCATTAGAAGACCGACTCTTTCTTCATAACTTTCGTTATTTTTTTGGAGGTCGTCCATTATCAATTCCCTTGCTGTCTTAAACTCTCCTTCTTCCGCAAAGGTAACCGCTGTCATCAAATCTTCAAACTTTTCCATCACCCTCCTTCTATAGATCATTAATATGGAGATGTCTTCATTCATGGTCTTTGCCAGATCCACAGCATAGGAAAGCCCTGCTTCGAAGCTCTCGTCATGATAGGTGACAAACAAAAGCTGCTTCTTTCCCATCTTGCCTCCATTCTTTGAAATTCTATGAATAGAAAAGCAAGATGGATGCCAGAATATAAGTTATTGTTTTTATTTGATATTTTTAGAAGAAGGGTTGATTTTGCGTTTCAGATTTGAACAGTGGTGAACAGTAGCATATAAAGATATATTTTGGGGTACTAAAGCAAGGGATATGGCTCGCTTTATTCGCAAAATAAACTACTTTTATACCAGTGCATGTGCTTATTTGACCATAATGTATTCATCAAATTGTTTTGCGAGGCTTCTGCTTCGACTCCAGCCTCGTTGAGGTAAACCGTGATTTTGCTTCATAAAGCGAGCCATATCCCTTTAAAAAATATTTTGGACAGAGGTGATTTTTGGTAAGAAACGAAGATAACGAAAAGGCTGCTAAAGGCTTTTATATTTTGACCTGAGACTTGTTCCAATTTGAAACAGGAGGGAAGTATTCAGGATTGGATTATCGATACTAATGACATAGTTTATAGGTTTCTGTTCTAAGTTTTATTGACCGTTTTCCTTATTTATCATTACCGTGCCGTATGCCCTCCTCCTATAATCTCAAATTTTCTGATTACGGCGCTGGATGTTTTATCGTCATTTTTGAAACTTTCAAACTCTATTCCTGCAACAAACTTTTCAATTGCGGCCATGGCTTCAAGTATATCTTTAAGATATAATGAATGCTCTCTCATACAGCCACTTTCTCCTTTAGAACCGCACTTCTTATTTCTTCCCTAAGGGCGCTCTCAGGCACAACATCCACTTTGATATTAAGCTTTTCCTCAAGAAAATCGGCCAGACCTGTGAGGTCTAATAGATTCGCATCTTTCTCAAATTCCACCAGCACATCCAAATCGCTGCCTTCCTTTTGTTCGCCCCTTACATAAGAGCCGAATACACCTTTTATTTCAGCCCTGAAACGCTGCCGTGCCTCAAGCTTTAGATTTCCGAGAACTTCAGATATTTCATCTAAAGAAACATTGTCAGTTTTGGTCATAGTATCTCTTTTCATGATTATATCTAAACTTGTCTTTTCTATCAAACACTTTAGCAATTATCCGTTCAATGCGCCTTTCTGCCGTCTGCCGCAAGAGGAGCACGTTTCTTAATGTCAATTTTGATGGCTGACCCCACAAATTGATACAATCGAATATAAATAGAACCGTCCCGTTTATTCTCCTCAAATATTAAAAAAACTCTGTATAGCTATTAGGACTCAAATATCATTCATAGCAATAAGCGCCACTGCGCTTTTTCCTTACTCAAGCGCAGCATAAAAACTCTCCTTAAACCGGTTTTCATCCTGATTGTTGTAAAAAGGAACACCTATCAGTCTATATTTTGATCCGGCAGAAAATTCCAGAACTTTATCTTTAAAATAATCCTTAATTTCTTTAAGGAAGCCTTCTTTCCATTTATCGTGGGCTTTCAGGTGTTTGCCCTTTGGTTCTATGAACAATTGATATGTCAGAAAGCTGCCGTCTTTTTCTTTCAGGAAAAGCACAAAGTCAGGCTCAAAGGGTTGCCCGTCCGAGAAATTGTATATTTTAAAATGCCGCTCGTTACGGATCAAGTATATACCGTCATATTTCTCCCTTAATTTATCAATCTGCCGGGCGAGCATTCTTACAAAATCTTTCTCTTCGCTCGTACCGTAGTTAGCATTATAAACATACCATTCTTTATCGGCAACAAAGCCCTCATCCCCTTTTGAGCGCTCGTTATCCTCAGACAACTTCAGAATCTTGTCATAGAAAATTCTACTTACGCTATCAGGTTTAAATTCGTATGTTCCACGATATTCGGTTATATTTTTCTTTATTTCTGACTCTATCTGTTCAAGCAATCCAATTAGGGCTTTTAACTTTGCCTCATTGCTCAGATTGAAAATCTCGGATGATTCTCCCTGAAATGTAATTTCTAAACCTCCAAGATAATGATTGGAATTGATAAAATCCTGCAATGATTTCATATGCGGAAAATATCGTCTCAGAGAACGAAATGTATAAAACTGATTACGGGCAAGGGCATTTTGTATTATATGCCATTCAATATCTCTGACAGGCATGTCTTTTTTACCGGATTCTCTAACTTCGCTTACATTGCCGTTATCGGACATCAAAGCTCCTGTTGTTCCTCGTCCTGTAGCAATAAAATATTCATAATTCTTTCTTTTTACGCCAAGGTCTGAAAAAGACCTTATATGTTCGTAGTTGTTTTTGATACGTTCGTTTATATAGATGACGCCGCTGTTAAAAAACCATGAGGCCTTAAATGAGTCTTTAAATTTCAGTTCTCGTGTAACTTCCCGCTCATCCATCATGCCTTCTTCAATCAATGCCGTCCGCAGTTCTGAAATATAACGAGAATCATTGATGCTGTGGTAATGCAGTTCCTCAATGATTCTCAGTTCATTTTCCAAATCGCCGTCAAATTTTCTCTTGAAACGATCATTGTTCTTATCGACAGCAAAAGGGAAATATCTCGCACCCCGTCCGATAAGCTGCGCCTCTGAGATTGTTGTTCTCCCCGGCTTACCTCTCTTAGAGTCGCGCGTGGTATAGCAGCGAACAATATCAAACAAATTTAGGACATCCCAACCCTCATTCAGTTTTTGAACCGCAAAGACAGCTCTTATCTGATTGTTTTTGTCCTCAAGAGAATTTAACAGAATCTGCTGATTCTCTTTTTCCTTCTCCTCGTTTACCGATATACAGCGATTCCCCTCAAACTCTGCTTTTAGACGGCTAACTAATTGTTCGGCGCTGATCCCATTTTCATCAAAGAAACAAAATGCCTTTTGCAGTAGCGAAATATCAGACTTGCGACGGACTTTCTTTATATCTTTCATTGATAGATTTTCAATCAGTTTGTGAAAATTAGCTTTATTCTCCTTTGACTGTTCAATCGTCTTCTGCGCCTTGAAAAGAATTACAGGCTTCAGGTTAAGCCGATGCCTTGCTGCAACCTCCTGCTTATATTGGCTTAAAATAAGCGCCTGTATGATACGTTCTTTCTCGTCAAAGTCAGACTGAACGATATAGACATCCTTTGAAAATTTGTCATTGCGGAATTCTCGTAGGTCATAACGGTACAAGACTTTTTTACGATACTTTTCCAATATATTGCTATGCGTATAGTCTACTGTTGCGGTAAATTCCAGAAGTAAATTATCTTCATTCTGCTTGAATATTTTCTCAACTGTATTTTCCCAACTATCAAAAAGCTCCTTGTCACTTTTTGTCTTTGTATTCATGTGGTGGGCTTCATCGGCTATTAAAACAATTTTCTGTTTCTTAAAATCCTCAAAGGTAATAGCATTCTCTTTTTGGGTCGTCAGGTCTGAATGCAGCTTTTGAATAGTGGTGAAACAGATATTTATGTCCTGAGGATTTGCGCCTTCAAAGTTATCAACCTGTGTTATCCTCACCCTACGGCTACCGAATGCAATATTTTCTACAAAAAGAAACTTTGATGATAGGGGATTTAAAAAATTATCCTTTGTCTTTTCAATGATATTTGTGGAATTGACAAAAAAAAGAAAATTGCGATAGCCCCTCTCATGGAGATACAAAATCAATCCGGCCATAATTAGAGTCTTGCCGCTGCCTGTCGCCATATTAAAAAGCAGGTGAAGGGGCAATTCTTTACCGGGGAAGTCTCTTTCAAGGCAGTGAAAAAATCTGGAAAATGCTTCTATCTGATAAGAACGAATTTCAAATTTATAATTAAGGTTTTCTTTTACATGATCAGGGAGTTCCTTTTTCAGAAATCCCATTTTGGAAACGGCATCCAATTCCTCATAAAGGAATTTTTCAGCCATTGAATGCCTCTCCGTAAAACTCACTGTTCAGCTTTTTGTCTTCATCACTGACATTAAACTGCTTATCATCAATTTCAGAGAGATTAACGTACAATTGGTTCTTGTTTAACAATTCTGCAAGCAGCTTTTTCTGCTTCTTCAGACCATCTTCGCCTTTTCCTATTTCCTCAAAATCCTTGATTGCATCTTCAGGCGTTTGAGGATTCACATGCCAATTCAAGAAGGAATTCTCTGCAATATCTTTCCAGAGTTTTACCAATTCTTTGCTTGTCCTTACTTCCTGAATTTTATCCATAAAGGCTTCATTATATCTCATCAACTCACAGTAGATAAAATCGCCGCCGCCCTTCCAACTCACAGTTTTTGAAATGGCTAATGTGTCATAATCCTCATATTCATCGAATAGTTTTTTCTTGCGCTTGCCTATAACATTTTGAAGACGATGAACACTGTCGTTTTCGCCATAATCAAGCTGCTCGATGCCGATATACTGCCGCCCCATTTTGTGGGCAACGGCAACGGTTGTGCCTGAGCCGGTAAAAAAATCCATAATAATATCTGATTTATCTGCTGCAACCATATCTATAATTCTATGGATTAATTTTTCAGGTTTTTTTCCAAAGCGAAGGTCTACACCACCCTCATTTGATAAATTGTTTATACCAATATCAAGCCATATGTCGCCAATTGTATTTACAGGCGTAGGTTTACCCTCTATTTCAATTACTTTTTCTGATGCAAAATTAACATCTTCGTGTTTATAAACAAAATAATAAGATCCGTCTGGATTAATTACTCTATTGAACTTGTCTTTAGGAAGGTGAGAATAATCAGCAGATCTATTTCTTGCAGTCCTAAAAATCAAATGTGCATTTTTTAGTTTAAAGGCCATTACTGCTTTATTATCATTTAAATCAACACCTGCTTTTTTGATAGCCTGACTTAGTGGCAATACTTCCCATTTATGGCAATTCTCATCATTATGATTATGTTTTATGACAAAACTTGTATACCGCTCTAAAGCCTCATCCCATGATACTGCTTCATACTGAGGATTCAATCTGACTGCAGAGGCTTTTGTATACATTAAAATGTACTCTTTAATTTTAGGAAGCTTTATCTCTTTGTGCGCCATTTTAACACCGCTCAAATGAGACATCTTCACACAAATGATTGTACTAAAATTGTCTTCTGAAAACACCTCATCGCATAGAAGTTTTAAATATGCCATCTGAGCATCATCTATTTGTATAAAAATAGCACCATCTTTTGCTAATAAATCCTTTGCTATATCGAGTCTGTTCTTCATAAAGGATAGCCATGCAGACCTCTTAAAATTATCGTTATAGAAAACATCTGCTTCTCGATTATATGGCGGGTCAATGTAGATAAGTTTCACTTTATCCCTGAACTCAGTCTTAAGGCTATGGAGCGCCAGAAGGTTATTGCCCTTGATAATCAGGTTCTCGCGGATCATTCCGTTTTCATCCCGTTTGATCTCTGTTACTTTTTTAATGCCATCAGGAGTATATCTTTTCCAGCCTGTCAAGACTTTAAGGTCAAACAGGCGGTCAATTTCATCCTGAGCGAGAATCTCATTAAAAAATATTTCCTTACGCCTTTCTTCTTCCTTTGTCTGTCCACCTTCAAAAACACAATCCTTGCAAGGCCAAACAAGCGATACCTCACCGCGCTCACGCAGGAATTTGCCGTCTATATTTAAGCCAATCCTGTTGCGGAATCGCGTGTAGGAGTTGTCCAGAAAATTTTTGTCCGAGATATAGTCAATAAAAGTATTTATAGAGCCTGTTCAACAACTCGCTAAGCCTTGAGAATCAAGGTTCTGCAAGTATTTCTGTTTTCCTTTTACCGCAAATCCTGTTAAAATATCTCATCTTAATTCCATATGGAGGCATTTAGATGAG
>JAJYXI010000035.1 GCA_021791055.1 Nitrospirota bacterium
ACCGATGAGTTGCTTCAATAACACTGAAAGCATTGAAAGGATAGTCTATGCTGTTATGAGCCACTTGAATGATACATGGGGAAGAAAACCCTTAAAAGAATTTACACATAAATCTTGACACTACCATACCATTATAGGGGGTTGACAATCGGCATGTTTTCTGTAATTATTAACTAAATATGTTTAAAAAGAAGAATCCGATAGGGCTTGATATAGGGTCGGCTTATATAAAGGCCGTCCAGATCAATGATACAAAGTCGGGCTATGAGCTTGCGCTTTTTGGTATGATTCCCATCCAGCCGGGCATTATTGGCGATGGGATGATTGCCGATAAGGTTAAACTGACTGCATCTATTAAAGAACTGTTAAAGAAGGCGGGCATAAAAAGGAACGATGCTGTAATTAGCGTTTCAGGCCACTCATCTGTAATTATAAAGAAGATAACGATACCCCTTATGACCGAGGATGAACTCGGAGCTTCCATCAAATACGAGGCAGAACAGTATGTGCCTTTCGACATAAACGATGTCGAAATCGATTTTCAAATACTCGGCCCAAGGCCCGAGGAAGAAGGCCAGATGGATGTTGTACTCGTTGCTGTCAAAAAGGCTGTGATAAAGGATTATCGCGATGCTGTTGCACAGGCAGGCCTCGACCCTGTTATTGTGGATGTTGATTCTTTTGCACTCAGTAATATGTACGAGGTTAATTACGGCATTACCGAAGGAAAAAATATTGCCCTGATCAATGTCGGAGCAAGCACTTCAAACATAAACATACTCCAGAATGGACAGCCTGTATTCACGAGAGACAGCGCCATAGGCAGCAATCACCACACAGAGGCATTGGAGAGGGAGCTGGGCGTTTCAAGAGAAGATGCCGAGAGACTGAAGATGGGGCGTTCGGTGGAAGGTGTCTCGCCGGGCGATGTCCAGCTTGCCATCAATTCTGCATCCGAAGAGATATACGCAGAGCTGTACAGGTCGTTCGAATACTTCAGGAGCAGCGTAGGAGAGGAAGATATAGACGGGGTTATCCTGAGCGGAGGAGCTGCTATTATAAAAGGTTTTCCCGAGGCGATGGCAGGCAGGCTCGGCATAGAGGTGGAGGTTGCAGACCCGTTCAAAAATATAAGAATCCCTGAAAAGCTTGATGCAGCTTATATAAAAGAGATCACTCCTATAGCTGCTGTGGCTGTTGGGCTCGCATTAAGGCGCGTTGGAGATCGGTAATGATAAGGATAAACCTTTTAGCCGAAAAAAAGAAAAAGAAGATAAAAGGGCCTGCAAGTTTCCTTGTTACAATTGGTATTGCCAGCGGTGCAGCGCTTCTTGTAATGGGGCTTATCACATTTGTACTTACATCCATGGCATCTAATCTGAGGAAGCAAAGCGAATCAAATAAGGCAAAATTGACCGAGCTGACAAGAAAGATAAATGAGGTAAAGAAATACGAAAAACTGAATAAGGAAATAGAGCAGCGTAATGCCCTTATAGAGACGCTCAGAAAAAATCAGGCGGTTCCTGTGAGAATACTGGATAATGTGAGTACAGCCATACCGGAGGGTATATGGCTTGCTTCCATGACATATAGAGACAATGGGGTAGCGCTCGAAGGGTATGCATTTACAAACATCGATATTGTTTCTTATGTCGAAAACTTAAAGAAATCGGCAAACCTTACCGATGTATATCTTGAGGAGTCCAGGCAGGTGGAGGTTGAGAAGGTTCAGGTGTATAGATTCAAGCTCAATTTCAAGGTAAAGGTGTAAGAGCGATATGGCGCTAAAACTCGGTTTTGATGTCGAGAATCTTCCTCCTGCCAAGAAAAAGCTGCTGCTTGTGCTGCCTCCATTAATTATTGTTGTCCTATTTGTCGTTTTTTTAATAATGCCTGCCTTTGAAGAGAGAGGAAGATTATCTGCCGAGGTGGACAAGCAGAATAAAGATATAGAAACAGCGCAAAAAAGCGCAGCAAAACTCTCGACATTACTATCTGAAAATGAAAGACTGAAAGGAAAGCTCTTTGAGCTTCAGATGCAGTTGCCCGAGGAAAAAGAGGTGTCAGGGCTGCTGAAGCAGGTCTCAGAGCTTGGAATAAAATCGGGGCTGCAGATTGTTTCATGGAAACCCAAGGACAAGACCGTGCATTCAAGCAAGGAGGTATATGAAATCCCTGTCGAGGTTGAGATGCGCGGAAATTATCACAGATTCGGACAGTTTTTCAGCAATATAACTAAGCTCAGCAGGATTGTTAATATATCCAATATAAATATAAAAACAGCAGAGCAGAAAAAGGGAGCAGCAGGATTGAATGTAAGTTTTACAGCCATGACATACTCCTTGCTATCAGATAAAGAAAAGAAAGAGCTGGAAAAGGCTGCAAAGGAAAAAGAGAAGAAAAAATGAAGAAGAGACTTGTATTAATACTTTCGATTCTATGCATCGTTTCCATTATCGGCGCTATTGTTGCCTTTGCAGAAGAAACAACGAAGACCTCTACTGCTTATGAATATACTGCCGGCGCAAAGAGAGATCCATTTATCCCGCTTATTATTAAGGCAGATACCAAGCCGCAAAAAGGACTTATACCTATTGAAAGCTATGAGGTTTCGGAGTTTAAGCTTATAGCAATACTGTGGGACAAGACAAAATATTATGCGGTCATTACACTGCCGGACGGCAAGTCTTATACTATTAGAGAAGGCATGAAGCTGGGTCTGTATGGGGGAAAGGCATACAAGATAACAAAGGATTCTGTTATTATCAGAGAACAAGTCAGAGACTATAAAGGTGCCCTGAGTCCAAAGGACACTATTTTAAAGCTCCGCAGGGAGGAAGAAGGATGAGAAATTTTGTATTATTTACTGTTTGCTGTCTACTATTTACTTATGGGACGGCGGATGCCAAAGAGGTTAAGGATTCAGGCGCTAATCAAATCACAGATATAGAAGTGCTGGATAATACTGTGAAGATTAAAATCAGCGGGCCTATAAAATATAAGGTATCCAGTCCTGCCGACCCGTTCAGAGCTACGGTTGCTATAGAAGGGGTGGGCCTTGGAAAATTCAGAGATAAGATATACTCGCATCAGGCAGGCATAACGGAAATAATACTTAAACAGATAGAGACTCCTGTTATCACATCGTATCTGGATATTCTTTTGCAATCCCCTTCCAGCATTAAGCCTGAGATAAAGGGAGATACACTCATTCTTCATATAGAATCTCAGGCTGGAACTGTAAAGCAGGATATTACAGACAAGGGTCTGCCGGATAAGAAAATGCCGGATGCAGAAAGTGAAGCAGCAAAGGAAATCAATGCAGCGGTCTTTGATAAGACCGATGAAGGTATTGAACTGGTCATAAAGGGTGATGGGGTAATGCCTGAGCCTGCGGTGTTCGAGCTTGACGGAAAGATTATTATAGACATCCCTGATGTGGTGATGAAGGCATCCCTGCCGTCCAGTATACCGTCTCCTGTTAAAGACCTTAAGTATAAGGCTGAGAAGGGGAATATAAGGTTTATACTGGATATTGAGGGGAAGGCTGATACCGAAGTAGTTGCGATGGAGGATGAAATAATAGTTGATATTGCTTTTAAAGATAGAAAAATTGATTCGGCAAAAAGGGACGATATTCAGAAAGCCCCAAACTCCAAACTCCAAACTCAAAACTCTAAACTGGTTTCTCTTGATTTTCAGGATGCCGACATAGTACCGATCCTGAGGCTTCTGGGCGATGTAAGCGGATACAATATCGTTATCCATCCCGATGTGAAGGGAAAGATTACAATGAAGCTCATGAATGTGCCTTGGGAACAGGCTCTGGATATGATATTAAAAACCTTCACCCTTGAGAAAGTTGTGGAAGGAAATGTCATAAGGATTGCGACATTAAAGGCATTTCAGGAGGAGAAGAAGGCTGTTGCCGATACAAAAGAGGTTTTCGGCAAGGCAGAGGATATCGAGACAAAAATCTTCACATTGGGCTATGCAGATGCGGATAAAATCAGGGAATCAATTGATAAGGCAAAACTTTTGACACCCAGAGGGAGTATCAGCATTGATGCAAGGACTCGTTCTTTGATAATTAAGGATATTCCATCGAGCCTTGATCAAATTCAACGGCTTGTAAAAACTCTTGATAAACAGACCCCACAGGTTCTTATCGAGGCGCGAATTGTAGAAATGAATAGTAACTTCACAAAGGATATTGGTGTGCAATGGGGTGGTCAATACCGCCCCAGAATGGGGGATGATAATACTGCTTTTCGAGGAGGACTCGGTACCACTATAACGGGAGGGCAAGGTACAGGAGTTGGACTTGTTAATTTGCCAATATCGGGGGCATTGACACAGACGAGTGCTGTGACAATAGGTTATTTAAATGCTGCTCAAACCTTCGGTTTGGATTTAAGGCTTTTGGCTGCTGAAACTGTTGGTAAGGCGAATATTATATCAAGTCCTAAAGTTATGACTGTTGAAAATGAAAAAGCAGAAATAACGCATGGAACTCAAATCCCAGTTGTTACGCCTGGTACAGCCAATACCCCACCTACTGTTACTTACAAGGATGCGAACTTGAAACTTGTGGTTACTCCGAGTATAACTCCTGATGACTCAATTTTTTTAAATATAGAGGTAACTAATGATGTGCCTGATTTTACAAAGGCAATTCAGGGTAATGTCCCCATAGATAAAAGAGAAGCAAAAAACAAGGTTCTTGTAAAAAACGGTGAAACGGTTGTTATAGGTGGAATTTTGAGAACGAGAAAAGATGAGGGTGAAGATAGAGTTCCGGGACTCCATAAGATACCTATTTTAGGATGGCTCTTTAAAAGAGAATTAAAAAAGACAGAGTCGCAGGAATTGCTTATTTTTATAACTCCGAGGATTGTAAAACAGCAGTAAGTAAATTATTTCAGGTTTCCCATATATTGTACTTGTCTATCAGCCTGATACCTGTGAAATAACAGCATAGCTCGTTGTTGATGTCGTTGATAAATGAGCGTTCCTTGCCGTCCTGAAAGGCAATTCTTACAAAACAGAAGCCTCCGGGCAGGTCCGAATGCTTTTCTTCAACAACCTCTCCGACTCCCCACGAAAAGTATCTCAGGTGCTTTACCTTATCTCCAACCTTTAAATATAATCTCTGCTTCATATAAATATTATAACAGACTTACCTGATATAGACCCCGGACAGAGAGTAAACAAAATGCCCTGTAATGGTGAGCCCGTCCTTTCCCCATTCCTCCGGGAGCGGCCAGTAAGGCTCGGCATTCTTTAATGCCTTGATTGCTGCGTCGTCGAGGCTTTTATGTCCTGAGGTCCTGACCAGCTCAACAGCCCCTAACTTCCCGTTCTTTTTGATGGTAAACTTTATATACAGGTCGCCGTGCAGCCCTTTCTCGGCAGCATCCGATGGATATTTCCACATGCCTTCTATTTTTTCCTTCAGCCTCTGCATGTAACCGTAGTATTTGAACTCTTGCGTGTCAAAGGTGATGCCGTTATCGGCTTTTGTTTCCTCCTTCCCTTTTTGTGCGAGTTTGCCTATAACATCCTTGTCAAAAAGTTTTTCCCGGAATGTCTTAGGTGCAGGCTTTTCGGATGTGCCCTGTCTGTTTCCGCTCGGGGAAGATAGTTCACCTTTTCCCTCTCTGCCTGTAACATCCTTTGGCGGCATGTCCTTGGCAGCAGAGTCCGTATCGGCACTTTCCGGCGGTCTTTGCCCGGTTGACCGTCTGGATGGAGCAGCAGAAAGGTCTTTAGGAGGAGGAATATCCTTAGGCAGTTTTGGCATTCTTGAAGTTCTCTCTCTTTTCGGCGCTTCCGACAATTTTGGCGGTCTCGATGTCTTCTCTTTCCGCAATTCGTCGGGTGTGATAATCCTTGCAACAAAAGGAGGCTTCTCCTTCTCCTTTTGTTCTTTAACAAGGAAAAAGGCTAATAGCAGCGCTAAAACATGGAGTATGAGCGAATAAATTAAAGCTTTTTTCAAGATATTTTATTTTAACATAGCCTGCTATAATTGAAATAAAGAGGCAAATTGGGAGAAGATGATGAGGAAGACTATTCTCTTGGTAGAAGATGATGTGGTGGTAATCGATATTATAAAAGTTTTTCTCGAAGGAAAATATAATGTAGTAATAGCATCAAACTACTGCAGTGCTCTTAAGCAGCTCAAAAGCCGCATAGACCTTGCAATTATAGACTACAAACTGCCTGACATCAATGGACTTGATATATTGAAAGCAATCAGGAAGGTAAAACCGGCATTGCCTGCAATAATGATAACGGCCTACAGCAGCGAGGATCTAATAATAGAGGCGCTCAGAACAGGTGTAGCAGATTACATAAAGAAGCCGTTCAGCCCTACATATCTTATGATGAAAATATCGGAGATACTCGGGGAAAAGGAAGACATCGGACATTTTAGAAATGTAGGCAGCATGGATGAATTTATAGCGAATGGCATAGCGGCATATATAGAAGGAAAATATATGGACGACCTGATACTTGACAAACTCGCAAAAATGGCAGGCATGAACAAATATAAATTCTCCAAAATATTCAGAGAAAGGATTGGGCAGAGCTTTCCATCGTATCTGAACAGTATCAGGGTCAGAAGTGCTGCTGAATTGCTCAGAAACTCCGATTTGAGCATTACAGAAATAGCCCATTTTGTCGGGTATAAAAGCATTGTCCATTTTGAGAGGGTGTTCAGATCACGATATGGCTTATCACCAAGGGAATATCGAAGTAAAGAAAGGCAGAAAAAGTAGCCTGGCTTTCATCGCATCCAAACAGTCAACAAAAAATGTTTAATAAAAACCAAAAAATGTGTAGAAACTTTTTCTAATTTGAGGGACAATAAAATGAAAGTGTAAAAAATCTTGACAGATACAACCTTTGGTGGTATTAATTTTTATGGGGAGGACGGGAGAGATGAATGAACATACTTATTAAATTGAGCAGCCGTCTTATCTGTGAGTTATTGTATGATCTTCTGAAAAAAGAACAGAACGAATGCCTGATGTCCGTAGCTACCAATAAAGACATTACTGATAATTTCAGGCCGGACTTGATTCTTGTAGATTTTAAAAACATAAACCATGAACTATTTTCTCAATGGCCTGATGCAAAGGTTGTCCTTATAGACACGGGCTTAAGACAGGAGGATATAGTCAACGCCCTTCTCTCTCATAAGATAGCAGGGGTAATATCCACACATACAGACATAAGCCTGTTTATGAAGGCCCTGAAGGTTATCCATGAAGGCCAGATATGGATTGATAACGGCAATATCAAGGCGCTTCTCAGCAGCGCAGGACTCCTATCGAGGATTGGAAAGAGTGAGAGTGTAAGCAGCAGGGAGAAAGAGATTATAGACCTCATATGTCAGGGCTGCACGAACAAGGAGATAGCCTCCAGACTTTCTTTGAGCGAACAGACTGTCAAGGCGCATTTGAGCCGCATTTTCAGAAAATTCAATGTCTCCAGCCGCTCTCAACTCGTGGCGCTTGTTGCGAGAGGTTGCAACGAGTGCCACGAGTGAGGGCAGATAGGCATCTGAAGTATTTTAAGCTTTATATTAAACTTTAGTTTTAACCTTTTATACTTCTTTCAAATATACCTCTGAGTGATTGACTTTATCTGTATTCTCTGAGAAAATTTAAAAATATTGCACTTAAACCTATGTATAAACTTTCCAAAAAAAGAAAGGATGGAGAAAATGTTGAACTTCATGTTTGATAAATCAGATGGATTGGGTCTGCTGACCTTTGATGGTGAATTGACCGCGGAGTATGCCGAGCATGTAGTGGTCAATTTAGATAAAGTGACAAGGATAGATCTCATCTGTATCCAACTGCTCCGCCTGGCTTACGAAAAGTCAAAGAGATTAAAGAAGTGGCTGACATTAATATGTACACACCCGGAAACCTATGAACAACTGAAGGTTGCGGTAGCATAGGTAGTATATTTATTGATAGGCAAATTTAAATTTAACCTAAATTTAATGTCCTGTTAATACCGAGGAAATCTTTATGCTTTAGTATTAACCTATATAATTTTTAGAAATATCCATTCGTCCAATTGACTTTATCTGGGGTTTGTCTAAAATGAAGACATATGCTTGAAGTTAAGAGCTCTCCGGGGAGGATTAAATGGCTCGTTTATGTCCACGCATTGCAAGTAGCATTCCTGTAGAGGTAGATGCAAGGCATATAAGAACAGAAGGGGTGGTTACCAACCTCGGCATGAATGGCGCTTTTCTCATCCCTGATAAGAAATTAACCGGGGACCATGATAATGTTCTGCTTAAATACAATCTTTCCGAATACGGGGATTTTGAGCACAGCGGCAAGATTATCAGGAAGGACAGGAGTGGTTACGCCTTAAAGTTTTACGATCTTGACATTGCTGCAAAGGTTAAACTCTGGAAATATGTCGCTGATAATCTGGCCGGCATAGAACAGTGTCCTTATTGCGGCGAGAGATATAATATGCTTCCAGAGAGCTGTAATGCCTGCGGCTGGGAGCTTACCTTCAATTCCCCGGAATATTTTGCATATCATGAAAAGCAGAGCCTCATTAAAAAGTTATATTCAGAGGTAAGTGGTCTTAACGCAGATCATTTACAGAGACTGATTAATTTTATGGAAGTAGAAATCCTGAAAGTGGTTGGCAGCGAAAAGTTTCAGGAATTTGTCGGGACGAGCAGTGTTATGTTAGAGGTGTTTTCCAAAATCAGGAAGGTGGCCCCAACAGACCTGCCGGCGCTTATCCTCGGCGAAAGCGGCACCGGCAAGGAATTGACAGCGCTGGCCATTCATGAGAGGAGCCAGAGAAAGGACAAGCCTTTCGTCACCATAAATTGCGCTGCGATACCCGAAAGTCTCCTTGAAGCAGAGCTTTTCGGATATGAAAGGGGCGCCTTTACAGGAGCGTATACCAGCAAAAAAGGAAAATTTGAGTGTGCGGATGGAGGCACCATCTTTTTGGATGAGATTGGAGATATGCCGCTCAGCCTTCAGTCAAAGCTTTTGAGATTCCTTCAGGACAGGGTCATTGAGAGGATAGGATCAATTAAAGGAAAGAAAGTTGATGTGCGGCTTATAGCTGCAACCAACTGTGACCTTAATGCTGCTATTGGAGAAGGAAGGTTCAGAAACGACCTCTATTACAGATTGAACGCCTTTACCATAAATCTTCCACCGGTCAGGGAAAGGGGAGAAGACAGGGTAATCCTTGCAAAACACTTTTTAAACAAAATCTCCATGGAGATGGGTTTAACAAAGACATTTACAGGAGAGGCAATAGAGGCTGTAAGGGCCTATACCTGGCCCGGCAATGTCAGGGAGATGATAAATAAAATAAGAAGGGCTATTGTAATGGCTGAGGCCAACTCCATAAGTCCACGGGATTTGGATTTAGCTGCGCAACAGACAATGGATGTATCGGAGAATACAGGCTTGAGGGATGCAATAGGAAAAATTGAAATGCAGAAGATTAAAGAGACATTGAATACCTGCGGCAATAATATATCCATGGCAGCCAGGCTATTGGGCGTGAGCCGCCAGAGCCTTTACAACTACAAAAGGAAATACGGCATATGAGAGACCCGTTTCGCTATGTTTTTACATCTGTCCACAGGTTTTACACTGTTCAATGACCCTGCCTTCACAAGTTCAATAAAATCAAAGGAATTGCAGACAGGCATATTCTTTGCTCACTCAAGAATGGAATATTTTTTCAAAGAGGATGCAGGTGGGCAGGAATATGGCAGTGAATGCAATAAAAAGGGCGAGGACATTTAACAAGAAGGGCATAAGGTGCCCCATTTAATAAAATGGGTCATACATACATGTAAGGCAGGAGATAAGCCTTATGCCCCGAGCCTTTTTGAGCTCATGGAATACTGCACAACCGGAGACCATAGAAAATGCCCTTTTTATTTAGAAATAAGGCAATGTAGGGGGATTTCATAATGGGGACTTTGTCCCTCTTATGCCAGAAGGAGATAAAAATGGATTTGATTTCTATTTTAATGATCTTACTGCCTTTAGCAGGCTGCATATACGCCTTTAACTTTAAGGCTTAAGGCCGATTAACAACATTTCGGTCTGCAGAAAAAGTGGCTCTAAAAAGCATACCGGCTTCATGGAAAGTGAATACTCATGGATCTTGAATTTATCGATACACGCTCATTGTCCACCATACAGGATTCCATTTCAGAAATAACCGACCTGTCTTTCTCTACCTATGACAGCAGCGGCGCCCTGTTGACTGCTCCAAAGAAAGAGGACAGGCTGCTTGCCCAGATAAAGTCCTATGCCTCCGGCAGAGAGGAATATGAAAGATTCATCCGTGATGGGATAGAAAAGGCAGTTTTAAGGAAGGAGACATCCGTTATTAAAGGGATTGCCAACCAGCACCAGTTTTTTATCCCTATCGATGTCAACGGCTTTAAACTTATCCTTGTCAGCAGTCCATTTTACTTTATAAGAACGGAATTTGAGGATTTTTTGATTAAAAAAGGGGAATATTTCGGTTTTTTGCTATCACATCTTGAATCATGGCTGGAGACAATTAATTTTAAGGACTACCCGTCTGTTCAGAAAATATCGGTCCATGTAAAATCCCTGTTCGAAACATTCCTGCAGGGCAGTTATGAAAAGAATCTGAACCGCAGGAGATACCAGATGGCTAAGACAATGATAGATCTCACATTCAATATCCAATTGCCGGTGCCTGTAAAAGATTTTTACACATCGGTTCTTGATGCAATACTCTTTCTCTTTAATGCTGACACAGTCTCCGTAATGGTCAAGGAGAAGAATTTTTTTAAGACTGCCATAGCTTCCGGCAGATTGCAGGATGATGTAAGAACTTTAAGAATGGAGGAAAATAATCCAAGAATTATTCATTCCATAGAAGGCTTCATTCCGGAATTCACAAATGATGTCGTGGAAATATCGAAACTCGGTTTTCCTGAGGGCATAACATCACTGCATATCTTCCCCCTTTTGTGCAGAAACAACACCTATGGCGTAGTGGTCATATATAACTCAATTTTATCGAGGGAGGAATCCTACAGCATTTTGGAGTTCTGTAAGCTTTCATCGCTGATCCTTAAAAATCTTTTTTTACAAAATGCCCGTGAAAATTGCATCGATAAAATAACGGCGCTAAATACGGCAACAACCAAATTAACACCAAAGCTTTATAATCTCGATATTCTTTACGAGACCATTGTGGATACGGCCACAGAGCTTTTAGGGTCAGAAAAGGGCTCTCTCATGGCGCCTGAAGATGGCAGCTTGCTGATAAAAGCCGTAAAGGGTATAAACAAGTGGCTTATACAGGATATAAAGATAAAAATAGGTGAGGGAATTGCAGGAAAGGTATTTGAAGATGGCGAACCCCTTCTTGTAAAGGATATAGCAAAGGCCGGACTGCCGTCTGTCAAACTTAGAAGCCATTATAAAACAGGCTCCTTTGTCAGTGTGCCGCTGAAGTTTGCTTCCGAGACAATAGGCGTCCTCAGCATTTCGGATAAAACAACAGGAGAAGAGTTTACAGAGCAGGATCTGGATGTGCTCAACTATTTCTCGTCTCATGCCTCAATAGCTTTAAAGACTTCAAGTTATTACAACTTGGCTGAAAAAATGAAAGAGCTTTCTATTACAGACCCTCTGACAGGGGTCTTTAATAAACGATACCTTCAGGAGCGTTTCGAAGAGGAGATTCACCGCTCGGAGCGTTATGATCTTGTTTTTTCCGTCGCAATATTCGATATCGATTATTTCAAGATATTCAATGACACAGAAGGCCATCTTGCAGGAGATAATGTATTAAAAGAACTTGCGCGCATAACCAACGGATGTTTAAGGGCGAATGATATTATAGCGAGATTCGGCGGCGAAGAATTCGCAGTTTTAATGCCCCAGACGGATAATGATAAAAAGGAGGCATTTGTCGTTGCAGAAAGAATAAGAGAAAACATCAAAGCGTCCCTTACCCGCAAGTGGGAGAAATTTCCATATCCATCAATAACAGTGAGCATAGGTGTAGCGTCTTTCCCTGATGATGGCAGAAGTATCGATGAACTGATAGAAAGCGCTGACAGGGCGCTTTATAAAGCAAAGGCAATGGGCAGAGATAGAACCGTTATATTCAAAAAAGAAAATTATATGTAAGGTTTCTTTACAAGTCACACAGAATTATCCGGATCTTTTTAGACGAATCCTTTAAAATCAGCATCTTTGCAAATCTGGCACATAATCTGCTTAACAATTTAACAATAGGGGGTATCTGTTATGGAGGATGTCTTAATGAACAGGCACAAGGCAGAAATTCTTATCTCTATACTCATGGAATCGCCTATGTATCTGACCCTCCCCATCGAGGCGAGGCGCTCTCTTCTAATAAGCCTGCTGGATAGCTATCCTTCCCTTTTCGATGCGTGGGATTACGGCGAAGAAGTCGAGTTCCGGTATGAGTCTGAATAAATGGGAAATCTTCATTGAGGTCACTGTAAAAACTTTTTAACAGTTGATTAAAACCGTTTAATACAATCGTCCATTGTTTTTACACATCTGAAAATCCAAACTATAGAAAACCTTGCAATTCCGCTATTGTTCCAACAGGCATGTCTTTTGCTCAAAAAATAGAATAATGACCGGGAAGGCAGGAGCAAATGGCATCTGACAGGACTTTTCATATAGAGCGAGTAAAGGGAACAACTTTCATAGCCCTGCTGTCTATAGGTGTGACTGCCTACTATCTCATATGGCGTCTTAACACATTCAATCCTGGTGCAATGGGCTTCTCCATTGTCCTTTACTCTGCAGAGGTCTATGGTTTTATAACCACTCTGATGTTCTTCTTCATGATATGGAAGCCAAAGAAGAGACTACCTATTGCTCCGGAGCAAGGTCTTACGGTGGGTGTATTTATTCCAACTTTAAATGAGGATGTGGAACTTCTGAGGAAGACGGTTTTAGGGTGCCTCAACATGACCTATCCCCATAAGACCTATATCCTTGATGACGGCAGGCGTCAGGAAGTCGAGACTCTTGCAGGGGAGCTCAACTGTGGATATATTGCAAGACCGGACAATAAGGATGCCAAGGCAGGCAATCTCAATTATGCCCTTAGCAGAACAGACGGCGAATTTGTTGTTATCTTTGACGCTGACCATGTGCCCCAGCCTGATTTTCTTGATAAGGTTCTGGGATATTTCAGGGACAGAAGGGTTGCCTTTGTCCAGACACCCCAGGATTTTTACAATATTGACTCCTTCCAGCACAGGTTGACAAGAAATAAAAAGCTCTGGACAGAGCAATCGCTTTTTTTCTCCCTTATACAGCCGGGAAAGGACAAATGGAATGCAGCCTTTTTCTGCGGGAGCTGTGCGGTTCTCAGAAGGAAGGCATTGGAGGACATAGGAGGCTTTGCAACAGGAACAGTGACCGAAGACCTGCATACATCCATTAAACTCCATGCAGGGAGATGGAAATCCATTTATCACAATGAGAGTCTGGCATACGGCATTGCAGCCCCTGTCCTTTATCCCTTCAAGTGTCAGAGGCTCAGGTGGGGGCAGGGTGCAATGCAGGTCTTAATAAGGGATAATCCTGTTTTCATAAAGGGACTCACATTTCCCCAGAGGATATGCTATCTGGCATCCATAATCACATATTTTGACGGGTTTCAGAAGGCTGTTTATTATGTCTCTCCGATAATCGTGCTTCTTACCGGTCTTTATCCGATTAAGGCCTTCAATATGGATTTTCTCATAAGGTTTATCCCGCACCTCGGCCTTTCCCTCTGGGCCTATGAAGAGATGACAAGGGGCTTTGGCAGAATTTTCCTTATGGAGCAGTATAACATGATAAGGTTCAACACCTTTATCAAGTCCACTGCCGGTTTCTTTAAGAATAAAAAACTGCGATTTAAAGTAACGCCGAAAACAGGATTCGAGAGAACGCATATAAGAATGCTTATACCCCAGGCATTGATATTGTCTGTCGGCATTCTGTCCATTTTCTGGACAATCTCCGGACTCGCCCCTTACAAGGTTGACAGGGGAGTTATTGCGGCAAATATCTTCTGGGCTTTGATAAACACAGGGCTTGCATACACTGCAGGCAGATATGCCTTAAGAAAAGTCCAGAGGAGGAAGGACTTCAGATTCCCTGCCAACCTTCCCGCCCTGGCTGTTTTTCCAAATCCGGGGAGCCGTTTGATTGTAGTGGAGGATCTCCATGAAAAGGGGGCGTCAACCCACAGCCAGGAGAGGTTTAAGGCCGGCTCTACACTAACACTTCGTCTTCCCCTTGCTCACAGGACAGTTGAAATAAAGGGAAGGGTGCTTTATTCAAAAGAGGGCAGTGACCGTGGAATTCCGATTTTTCATCATGGCATCGAGTTTGAGGAGGTCTCCGGGGATGCGAGGGATGCAATAGTTATGTTCAACTTTTCCTATGCCGTCAATAAAATGATGAATAACCTTTCCATTGCCGAAGAGACTCCTCTTTTAAAGCTACATCGAATGTTAAGAGGCACGGTAATTCAAAAAAGGGGTGTAAGATACCCATTGCATTTGCCGGGAGACTGCTGGATTAATGCAAAAGAGCATCTGCCCTTTGTTACAGAAGATATAGGCGATTACGGTATGAGGATATTTACATACCATGAAATCACGGAGCCTTTAATATCCTTTGACCTTGTCTCCCATAAGGGGTGGCCCTTGCTTAAAGGAAGAATCATATGGCGTAAAGGAATGGACTTTCATGGTAATAAGGCATGGCAGTATGGCGTGAAATTTTTGATAGAAACAAAGAAGGTTGTTCACAAGGAAGTATTGGGAGGACTTGTACACGCCAATGCCTGAAAAAAATCATTTAGAAAATTTAGAAATGGAGTCAAAAGTGAGGATTGTTTGTCTTGAATGCCTTTACTGTCATTTCGAAAACAACCTATCAGACTGCAAGGAATTTCAGGCCATACAATGCCTTTAGAAAAAACACAGGAGGATATATGAGAAATAGAAAAGTGCTTTTTATATTTATATTTGCGATCTTCGTGTTATTTTCTTCCGACTCGAGGGCAGCTTCTCTCAGTCTGCTCCTCGGAGGAGAGGCAGACACAGAGGGACAGAGTTATGTTTACACAGGTGTAATCGGAGAAAGCCCGCTGCAGGAGAATCTTTCCCTTATGTATAAGCTGTGGCTTGACCATCTTACATACGAATTTGAAAAGGACAATGATACGATTAAGGCAAAGGCGCCTGCCTTTCAGCCGGCCATTGGTCTGAAACTCCGTGGACAGGGCAGCAGCACAACCCTCTGGGTAGGCTGGGAGCACAGGAATACAAGTATAAAGCCTGTCAGGGAGAATGTGGAAGTAAGGGGTGTTACAGACAGCCTTGTGCTGCAGTTCGAATTCGATAAGTGGACAGAGAAATCGACAAATTTTAACATCATTGCAAGCTACAGCACAGAGAACAGCTATGTCTGGACAAGGGGGAGAATAAAACAGGAGCTTTCATCTTATCCCCTCGGGCGTGACCTTCCCTTGAGGATAGGGCTTGAGGCTGTCGGACAGGGGAATAAGGACTATAGCGCTTTTCAGGTTGGGCCGATAATAGAAATATATAGCCCCCAAAAAAATGCCTCATTTTTAATCAGGGGAGGATATAAGCGCAGCTCAAGTGACCATAGCAGTGCCTACGGAGGCATTGAGCTCTTTTTCGGCTTTTAGGTGTGCGACATATGCAATCCGGTATGTCCTTCCAGAGGGAGAGGGCAAAAGGGGTTGGCTTTATAGCCCTTCTTTCCATTTCAGTCACTGCCTACTATCTCATATGGCGTCTTAACACATTCAATCCGGATGCAATGGCTTTTTCCATTATACTTTACAGCGCGGAAATATATGGCTTCATAACAACCCTGATGTTCTTTTTCATGATATGGAAACCGACAAAGAGGATTCCTATGGCCCCTGAACAGGGTTTCACCGTTGATGTATTCATTCCAACACTGAACGAGGATGCGGAACTGCTCAGAAAGACGGTTTTAGGATGTCTTAATATGAATTACCCGCATAAGACCTATATTCTTGATGACGGCAGGAGGCCTGCAGTTGAGGCCCTTGCAAGGGAGCTCGGCTGCGGATATATAGCGAGGAATGTCAACAGGGATGCAAAGGCAGGGAACCTCAACCATGCCCTGGGCAGGACAGATGGCGATTTCATTGCTGTTTTCGATGCAGACCATGTGCCGCAGCCTGATTTCCTTGAAAGGCTCCTCGGATATTTCAGGGATGAGAAGGTGGCCTTTGTTCAGACCCCACAGGATTTTTACAATATAGACTCTTTTCAGCACAGATTGACAAAAGGCAAGAAACTATGGAGCGAACAGTCTCTATTCTATTCCCTTATACAGACAGGAAAGGACAGGTGGAATGCAACCTATTTCTGCGGGAGTTGTGCAATTTTAAGGAGAAAGGCATTGGAGGATATAGGAGGATTTGCCACAGGCACGGTGACAGAGGATTTGCACACATCCATAAAACTCCATGCAAATGGCTGGAGGTCCGTTTACCATAACGAGAGCCTTGCATATGGCATTGCTGCCCCTGTCCTTTATCCTTTTCAGAAACAGAGGCTTAGATGGGGGCAGGGAGCCATGCAGGTCTTAATAAAGGATAATCCCCTTTTTATAAAGGGGCTTGCCATTGCACAGAGGGTTTGCTATCTGGCATCAATGACAACATATTTTGACGGCTTTCAGAAGGCTATTTATTATTTCTCACCCATTATTATCCTCTCTACAGGTTTTTATCCGATTATGGCATTTAATATGGATTTCCTCATCAGGTTTATCCCGCACCTCGGCCTTTCCATCTGGGCATACGAGGAGATGTCGAGGGGCTTTGGAAGAACCTTATTCATAGAGCAGTATAGCATGATAAGGTTTTATACCTTCATCAGGTCTACTATAGGATTTTTAAGAAATAAGAGGCTGCGATTTAAGGTGACGCCAAAGACAGAATATAAAAAGACAGACCTTAAAATGCTCTTACCCCAGGTCTTGATACTTTCAGGAAGCGTTACATCCATTTTATATGCCATATCAGGGCTTGCCGTTTATAAAATTGACAGGGGAATTGTTATAGCCAATATCTTCTGGGCAATGGTAAACACAGGGATTGCCTATACTGTTATAAAATACTCGATAGAGAAGATCCAGAGGAGAAGGGACTTCAGGTTCCCTGCTGATATCCTCGCAAGAAACCGTTTGATTGTAGTTGAGGACCTCCACGAAAGAGGGGCATTGATCCAGACCACCGAAAAGTTTAAGCTCGGGTCTATATTATCATTACGCCTTTCCCTCGGTGATAAGACAGTTGAGATAAAGGGGATAGTCCTTTACTTGAAAAAGAGTGTTAATCGCAGGGTTCCTGTCTTCTATTACGGCATTGAGTTTGAGGATGATTCAAGAGATGCAAAGGACGCTATTATTGTGTACAACTTTTCTCATGCTGTAAACAAGATGATGAAAGGGCTTTCCATTGACAATGAGACCCCTACTGCTGCTCAATCGAGAACAACAAAACAGGAACTCGGTTTTAAAGCGCGATCAAAAGTTATCGTTACATCACATCCGCTGGCATGATTAATCCTGCCGATGAGATAATCTGCAAGATCTCCTTTCCCACCCCATTTCTTCAATTGAGACGGCTTTCCTCCCCGGCTTGTACAATATTCCCTCCAGCTCTTTTACATCAAGAGTAGCCGGCTCCATGACAACCTTTCCGTTGGCAAGGTTCTTCCTCTTTATTGTGTCATTCCTGCGGAGGCAGGAATCCAGTACCTTTACAAATAATATCATATAAATCATTCCATTCAGGATTATTCTTCTCTATAAGTCTTAGTTTCCACTGCCGTTTCCATGCCTTTATTTGTTTTTCTCTACTAATGGCAGTCTCTGCTGTTTCATGTATCTCATACCAGACTAACCGGTGAACATTATACTTCTGAGTAAAACCTTCAACCAGATTATTTTTGTGTTCGTAAATACGCTTAATAAGATCAGATGTAATGCCTGTATATAAAGTGCCATTTCGTTTATTACAGAGGATATAAACATAAAATTTCTTCATTCAACATCTCTGGATTCCTGCCTTCGCAGGAATGACGAAACTAATGTATCACTTTTCCATCAAAGAAACAAGTGTCAGCTTAACATGTGCAATTATGATTTTTACAAATAGTACACAAATGATATTTCCGTAACAGATGGGGACTCGTAAATCCGTAATATGTTTTTACACATCTCATTTTTAAAATCTGCATGTTAAGTGATTGATTTCTTAAATAGTTCATAAGAGGTTACCAAACTAATATGTCTAAAGGCTTTACACCGGCCATGTCTAATCTCCTCTTAAATTCAGCAAAATCAAGGGCTTAAAACTCTGGCATATCCTTTGCGTATTAATAAACATGGAAGCAATTGACAAATATTCGATAACAGTTCTAATCGCAACAATATTCTACTTCTTGATAATGCTTGCTGCAAGATGAAAGAGGAGAACTGTAAGGAAGGAAGGAATGAAGAAACTTATTGCAATTATCTGGCTCGTCATATGCCTGATCCCTATATGGGCAGCGGCAGAGGAGCCGGTTAAAACTCCGGCAGGGGAGGGCGCTATCCTTGCCTTATCCCCCCCTGAAGATAGGACTTGGATCAAATTTGAGCCCTCCCTGCAGGAGTGGGAAAAAGGCAAAAGGAATCTCGGTGATAAGGAACTTGGCCTTATAACCGGACAGGCTCTGGTAACGGATACTCCAAATATCAGTGTTTCCACCGATTCGAGGATAATCCTCTGGGATGAGGTGAGGACAAAGGCGGAAGGTGCAAAAAACCAGGGAGGCGGCCAGAGCATGACAACAATATCAGTAAGGTAGGGAGGTGAGAGCATGTAAAGATGGTAGGAGTAAAAAGCTGGACTTATGAGACTTTAATCAAAACCAAAAAATTAACTTAGGAGGAAAAAAAAGATGAAAACACTATTAAGCATAATTGGAGCATTCGCCCTTCTGGTTGCATTCGGCATCCCGGCAATGGCGACGGATAATAATACTGCAACAAATAATGACGGTTCAGCAGTTGCACAGCATCATAGTGGTGCTCTTAACGTTAAGGATTCTCTCAACGACAACCGCACATATGATGACGACAACAATGCAGTGGCACTTGCCTTTTTGATCCAGGTGAATTTTATTCGCGATGTCGATGATGAGTTGATAGATGGTGACTCTGGCAACATCGATGTAGATGACTCTATCCGTGGCTTTTCAGGCATTGCAAATGTGAACCTCAACACAGGCGCTATGAACAACCAGGCAATACAGCAGACCATAGCTGTTAGCGTCAACAGTGGTGGGAGCCAAATAGGGAACTAAGGGGATATTCCCTTTTCCCTTTAAAAATCTAGGAGGAAAAAAGATGAAGACAATATTAAGCATAATCGCAGCATTTGCCCTTCTGGTTGCATTCAGCATGCCGGCAATGGCGGATGATAATAATACTGCAACGAACAATGACGGTTCAGCAGTTGCACAGCATGATAGTATTGCTATTAACGTTAAGGATTCTCTCAACGACAACCGCAAGTATGACGATGACAACAATGCAGTGGCTGAAGCTTATCTTGAGCAATGGAATTGGATAGAAAACGTCAATGAGGAGTTGATAGATGGTCACTCTGGCGACATTAATGTAAGCGGTTCTATCCGTGACTTTTCAGGCATTGCAAATGTGAACCTCAACACAGGCGCTATGAACAACCAGGCAATACAGCAGACCATAGCTGTTAGCGTCAACAGTGGTTCGAGCCAAATAGGGGACTGAGGAACAAATCTGAACAAAAGGGCAAGGGGGAATCCCCTTTGCCCTTTTACCTTTAATGAGGTCTGGTGATGGGCAAAATGACCATAAAAATCTTTATACGTGTGATACTGGTTTCGATGCTGTTTGTATATGTTGATGATACAACGGCAGCCTCCATGGAACTGCGTGTTGGAAGCATGGCCTTTTCCAAAAACGTAAGGACAATGAAGGACATGAGGTATAAGAACATTGTCAGACAGACAAAGGATTACAGTTGCGGCGCTGCTTCCCTTGCCACCATCCTCACATACTATTTTGGAAGGGAGACATCAGAGGAAGAGATTATCCGCGCTATCTTCAGTAATGCTGACAGCGAGACGATAGGGGAGGTGAAGAGGAAGGGCCTTTCCCTATTAGACCTTAAGAATTATGGAGAGTCCCTCGGTTATAAGGGCGCTGGATACAGGGTGCCTGCCCATCAACTCAAGACCCTTGACAGGCCTGCCATTGTCCTTGTCAACCACAAGGGATATTCACATTTCATTGTGATCAAGGGTGTTAAGGATGACCGTGTCTTTCTTGCTGATCCGGCAAGGGGCAACATGGTGATGGACCTGAATGAGTTTTTAGAGATTTGGAACGGGATACTACTCGTTTTTAAAAACCCGGATGGTGAAAGGATACAATCCCATGCCCTCAATGTGAAGCCCAATGGACTGCGTAAAAACGAGATAATGTCAAGGCAGTTCGATCTGGGCTTTGTAAGAGGACACTCCGAATTTAAATGAAGGAGGTGAGGAAATGGAACGAAAGCCGAAAATAAAAGGGTTATTTATGATTATCGTGATGCTGCTGGCAGTTGCTTTTCCCCATTATGCAATGGGTGACGATATTGTCCTTAGTAGCACATCTCTCACAGACCCAGAGATGGCTGAAATCCGTGGAGGCTTCCAGATGCCCAATGGAAACTTCGTCTACTTTTCCATGGATTTCATGCGGGCGAGGTTTATTGCTCAACCTAACACACAAAACCCTGTGGGCTGGGTAAATGCACTGAGCCAGAAGGCAGTTATCACGAAGGAAGGAATGGCATTCGATCTGCAAATACTGCAGGGAGGAGATAACAATTCGCCAAATTCTTTGCCTGTGTCTAACAACCCTGGAGGAGTCTCTATTGCTAATTCCTTTATGAACAATTCCGGTTTTGTCAATGCCAACATCACCACAGGAAATTATAATGCATCCTCAATAGCCAATCTCATCAATGTACATGTTGGTTTCTTCAATATAGGAAATCCCTCTCAGGTTCTTCCGGCATTGCGGAGCTGGATGCTCCCCTATTAGTATTTGGGTAACACCATAATATTATAAAAACAAACTATTTATCTCAATTTTTGGTGTTACCCAACATTTTTTTAAGAGGGATTATAGATTCTGAAACAGGAGGAAAGGAATCGGTTTAATTTTATTTAAGAAAGCGCCAGAACAGGAGCACTCAGAGCTAAAGGAAAAAACAGGGCATGCGAATAAAGTAAAGAAAGCTAAACATACTAAGGGAAACAGCAAAAGCAAAAGGAAAAGAGATTAATAATCCCTCATGACTATCCATGGACACACTGCAAAAATTGTGTAACGCCAACATGATAATGTCCTAATATACCAAAATGAAAATGTCCTATTCATGAATTGCTAAACTGTCTCTTTTTTAGGAGGAGACAGCATGAGCGGAAAGGACATTATCATGATAAGGCAGAAGGAATTAAGGCGGTTACATGTAATTCACAGAGTATTGGATGGAGAGATAACGCAAGTTAAGGCATCAGAGATGCTCTCATTAAGTGAGCGACAGATAAGGCGAATAGTGAAACGTATAGGACAGGAAGGAGACATTGGCATAGCTCACAAATCACGGGGGAAGGAATCCAGCAGGAAGCTGCCTGAGAAGCTCACGGAGCGTGTGGTATATCTGTATCAGCAGAAGTATCAGGGATTTGGTCCGACACTGTTTAGCGAGAAACTTGCAGAGTTAGAAGACATACACATCAGTGATGAGACAGCCAGGAAGTGGCTGATAGAGGCAGGGCTATGGGAGGTGAATCGCAGACAAAGGACACATCGTCAGTGGAGACAGAGAAAAGAGCATTATGGAGAGATGGTACAGATGGACGGCAGCCATCATGACTGGTTTGAAGGCAGGGGGCCTGAATGTGTGCTCATGGCGTATATAGACGACGCAACAAACAGGGTTTATTGCAGATTCTATGAATACGAGGGAACCATTCCCGCAATGGACAGCTTCAAAAGATATATCAAGAAGTATGGTATACCAATGAGCATATATTTTGATAAGCACACCACCTACAAATCAACAGCAGAGCCAACTATAGAAGAGGAGATAAACGGAGAGGAGCCGTTAAGCGAATTTGGCAGGGCATTGGAAGAACTCGGAGTGCAAAGGATATATGCTCACTCACCGCAAGCAAAGGGCAGAATAGAGAGGCTATTTAAGACCCTTCAGGACAGACTTATCAAAGAGATGCGGTTAAAGGGAATAAAGAGCGTAGAGGAAGCAAACAAGTTTCTAAAGACATATCTGCCGAAATACAACAAGAAGTTTTCTCTGAAGGCACATAGGTCAGAAGACCTTCATATGCCTGTGCCTGAAGGGATAGACCTTGATGCAATACTCTGCATAAAGACAGGAAGGACAGTCAGAAATGACAACACAATAAGTTATCAGAAGGAGTTGTATCAGATTGAGGAGGTGATGGCAGGGAAGATAGTAACGGTAACAGAACGGATAGACGGCACAATGCGTATGCTTTATCAGGGCAGGAACCTAAAGTTCAGACAGATAAACGTTCGTCCTGAAAGGCCACAGAAGCAGAAAGTGAAGATAAAGAGAAGGACAGCCTATATACCACCAGCGGATCACCCATGGAGGAAGTTCAAAATAGGCAGGAACGCCTCCAAAAATATAACGGAGGTGGCAGCGTAGAAACCGGACATTTTCATTTTGGTGAAAACAGGACATTTTTATTTTGGCTTGACACACACTGCAAAAATTGTTGACTTAAGGACTACATTAACCTATAATTGCCAGAAAATGGCCTTAGAAAAGGCCAAAAAACTATAAATGGAGGCAGTATGAAAAGATTTTTTAGACTTATAGCAGTTTTCATAATCTTAGGCCTTACACTTTCTAATGTCTTTGCAGAGGAAAAGGTAGAGCCGGGAGTCACAGTAGAAAAGGGAAAGGAGAGAGAGAAGGTAGAGCCTGGAATCGTGGTAGAAAAGGGCGGTATCCTCATCGGTAAAGGAAGGTTGATTTTTGAGCCGGGTTTTCAGTACACGCATATCAGCACGCAGAGGCTTGATATTACAGGCTTCACAGTACTGCCAGCCCTGGTTGTCGGCATAATCCAGGTTGAGAAGATAAAGAGGGATATACTGACGCCGTTCGTAACGCTAAAATATGGTATTACTAAGGGGGCTGAGCTTGATATAAAGGTCCCTTACTCAATAAGGTATGACGAGTATACCTACGGAACAGCCCCTAATAGGGTTATTAAAAGGACCGATGAATCTGGTTTTGGAGATGTGGAAGGCGCTCTCCTTTTTCATATAATAAGAGAAAAGGGTGCAAGGCCGGATGTTATTTTAAGTATTAAGGGTAAGTCCCGCACCGGTAAGGACCCCTATGGAATCCAGACCGAGACAACAACCGGTTATACAATACCCAGGGGGCTTCCCCTCGGAAGCGGCCATTGGGCAGTTGAACCTGGCCTAACCTTCGTGAAGACGGCAGAACCTGCTGTAGTCTTCGCAAACATAAGCTACTTTTATCATATGAAAAGAGATGTTGGCCATGGTATTGGCACTGTTGATCCAAGCGATAGCATAAACTACAGCCTCGGCGTTGCATATGCCGTGAGTGACAAGGTTGCCCTGAGTACGGCCTTTGAGCAGAAATTCTACAACAGGACAAAGGTCAATGGAATAAAACAGCCCGAAACAAATGTAAATGTGGCATCGCTCCTTTTAGGCGCGTCTTATGCCTTTGGCGAGAAAACATCACTAAGCCTCACAATCGGCATAGGGCTTACCCCTGAATCTCCAGACGTCCAGGTCAGCTTGAGAATGCCGATAAATTTGTTTTAATCAGTTTCTGACAGCCTCTTGGTTAAGGAGGAAAACATGAAAGGGTTTATAAAGGTTCCTGTTTTTGGGCATCCTTGTATTTTCTTTCTACATTGGATGGGGATGGGGCAGAATAGATGCGTGGTCTGAAGGCTACAACCATGCAATTGACGAGGTAAAGATGGAATTGAAATCTGCCATTAAAGACGAAGTGCCATTCTGGTTCGGTGACATAAGATTCATTCCGCGCAAGAACGGCACTGCCAATGCAGTTATAGCAAAGGCAGAGGATGAAGGATCAACGTGAAAATAAGTCCAGGTGTCTAAATGTTTTACACTGAATAATCTCCTGTCCTGACAAACCCAATAAAATCAGGGTCTTATAATTCTGGTATATTCTTTGCGAAGTAAGTATACAACGGCAGGCTTTTGCTATTCACTTTTTCTATTCATCGCCGGGAAGCTATTCAATAATAAAGGGGTTTTAGTCGTACATGTCTTTGATAAAAGTTTAACACACTAAAATGGAGCTAATCATGAAATCACTGTTAAACATATTTTCACCAATCCTCATAATTGCTTTTTTAAGCGGGTGTGCAACTATGGAACAGATGACAGCGCCTAAAGCAAAAGTTGACACCGGTCTTGAGCAGCAGCTTCCTCCATATACTGGTCCGAAGGCTGCCGTTGCGGTCGCAAGTTTTGACTGGAAGGTGGGTGCGGCCGCGGGCAAGACGGTAATAAGAGGTATGGGAGAAGAGCCAATAACCATAACACAGGAGCAGTCCGGCTACATGACAGGGCTCAGGGATATGCTAACGACCGCACTAATTCAGAGCAAGAGATACAGAGTCCTCGAAAGGCAGGAATTGGGCGCCATTCAGGAGGAAATAGAGCTTGCACGGAAGGGCTACGTAGAAAAGAAAACGGCGGTAAAGAAGGGGAAGATTAAGGGGGCCGACATCCTTGTTATAGCAGCCGTCACCGGCTGGGATCCCGGTGCCGCTGGGGCTGGCGGTGGTGCTGGCGTATTGGGAGGTGGCTTTCTCGGCGCCATAACCGGGGCGGTTAAGAAATCCTACATGGCTATCGACATACGAATAATAGACACCGCCACGTCCGAGGTCCTTGCAGCCACAAGGGTTGAGGGCGAGGCGAAGGACATAAGCCTTGGCGCATTGGCTGGTGGCATTATGGGCAATGTGGGGATCGGCGGCGCACTTGGGGCTTTTTCCAAAACTCCAATGGAAAAGGCGATAAGGACGTGCATATTTGAAGCCGTAAAATATATTGTGGATAATACGCCAAAAGAGTATTTTAAGCACTGATTTCTAAATAGTCTTGAAGCTTTTTTAAGACACCAACCTCTTAATTCAGGAGGGATACATGAAAACCTTTATAAAGGTTGTCCTGTTTTTGGGCATCCTTGTATTTTCTTTCTACATTGGATGGGGATGGGGCAGAATAGATGCGTGGTCTGAAGGCTACAACCATGCAATTGACGAGGTAAAGATGGAATTGAAATCTGCCATTAAAGACGAAGTGCCATTCTGGTTCGGTGACATAAGATTCATTCCACGCAAGAACGGCACTGCCAATGCAGTTATAGCAAAGGCAGAGGATGAAGGGTGACAGGGTCTTAATTCAACTTACTAAAACAAGGAGGCGAACATGCAAAGGAAAAATACTTTTAAGAAAATCGCTTTTGTGCTTTCAATTCTGGTATCGCTTGTCATTGTTCAATCCATATGGTCTCAAGACAATGATTGGCAGAAGCAATCTGTCCGGTTTGCCCCTGACCGGATTCTGGTTAAGTTCAAACCGGTCATCCCGGAAGAGTTAAAAGCCGCCGTGCATCAGAGGCAAGGGGGTATTGTAGTGGATATCATCCCGGAAATAGATGTCCATGTGGTACAGGTCCCTAAGAACATGGTTAAAGAGAAGATAAGGGCTTACTGGAAAGAGGCACCGGTCGAATTTGTGGAGCCTGACTATATCGCCTTTGCCATCCTCACCCCGAATGACCCCTACTTTGGAAATCAGTGGGGTATGACTAAAATTAAAGCACCAGAAGCATGGGACATCACCAAGGGGTCACCTAATGTAAAGATAGCAATACTGGACACCGGTATAGACCAGGACCATGAGGATCTTAAGGCAAAGATTGTGGCTAATAAGAATTTCACCTGGAGCTGGACAGTGGATGACAGGTATGGACATGGCACTCATGTTGCCGGCATTGCTGCTGCCATCACCAATAATGGTAAAGGAGTGGCCGGGGTTGGCTTCAACTCAAGCCTTATGAATGTAAAAGTCCTGGGAGACAACGGCAGCGGGTACTATAGCTGGGTTGCCAATGGTATTATCTGGGCGGCTAATAATGGAGCAAAGGTAATCAATCTCAGCCTTGGAGGCGCCTCTCCCTCAAAAACGCTGGAGGATGCCGCAAACTATGCATGGAGCAAAGGTTCTGTGTTAGCAGCGGCTGCCGGAAATGACAATACCACTACCCCCCTTTATCCAGCGTACTATGCAAATTGTATTGCAGTAGCGGCAACAGACAAAAATGATGCAAAGGCAAGTTTCTCTAACTACGGTGACTGGGTAGATATTGCTGCCCCGGGGGTAGACATATTCTCCACAATGCCAAATCACAAGAATAGACTTGGCAAACGGAACTACGGGTATCTCAGCGGGACATCCATGTCTGCACCCCATGTAAGCGGAGTAGCTGCCCTAATCTGGACAACCGGGTATGGGACCAGTAATGCATCTGTTCGTAGTAGGATTGAGGGCACTGCAGATGAGGCAGGCACTATGTGGTCAAATTACAAGATAAAGCGGGTCAATGCTTATAATGCCGTGAAGTAAGGCTCTGGGAAGATATATGAATAGAACCTGGTTGCTGGTGATACCCTTACTGATAGCATCGGGGAGTTATATGCCATTACATGGTGAAGCAGCAAAACCCGTTGTTTTTCGCGCCATGCCAGACCCGGAGCAATGGGTTTTCAGCGATGAGCCTGCTTATCTTGTGGTCACAGAGAAGAATTGGTCTCGGTACTACACGAGTCAACCAAAGGGTTCTGATTTTGCAAACTGCATTTATATTGTTGCCTCCCGCGGGGTAAAGCCTAATCCGGGTTATAGAATCAGGATTCTGCAAATCCAGCAACAGAAAGATACAATAACAATAAAATTTGAACTCAGGGAGCCTGATCTGAAAAAGATTTACCCACAGGTTATAGTTCGCCCATGTGCTGTGGCTGAAGTTGTTAAGGCAGATTTGCAAAGATATGATCTATTGAGATTTGTTTTCACGGATCAAAAAGGGCGCCAGATCGCTACAGCAAAGGCAGAAATTTATCGTTGACAGACAAGAAAGGCAAGATAAAATGAAAAAGGAGATTCCTTTAGGCAAAATGCTCCTCCATAGTGGTCTAATAGGAGAAGATAAGCTTGAAGTAGCCTTAAAAGAGCAGCAGGTTAGCCGTCGACGCATCGGAGAGACCATGGTCGGTCTCGGTTTTGTCTCAATGGAGGACATGCTCAGGGCATTGGGTTCTCAGCTTGGAATAAAATATCTTTCGTTTTCAGAGTTTCCGGGGGTAATCCATGACGGTTCATACCCGTCTATAAAGTTCATGAAACAGTACAGAGTTGTTCCTTTGGACAAAGATAATGGTGCTATAAGGATCGTAATGGCAGACCCATTGGATACCTATGCATTAAATGCACTCCGTCTCTTCTTCAACAATGACCTGGA
The DNA here is from genome assembly GCA_021791055.1 of Nitrospirota bacterium. Classification (GTDB taxonomy): domain Bacteria; phylum Nitrospirota; class Thermodesulfovibrionia; order Thermodesulfovibrionales; family Dissulfurispiraceae; genus Dissulfurispira. Next base: position 27,811 of record JAJYXI010000035.1, read on the forward strand.
GGTATACCTGGGCAGTGAGAGGGACATAGCTGAGGCTATTGAGCAATACTTTGGAAATAGTACCCAGATGACATCCTTAATGGAGAGTATGAGAGAGGAACAAGATGACGTGGATGCCGGGATGCAGGAGGATGTCCATCACCTGAGGGACATTGCCCAGGAGGCTCCTGTAATAAATCTCGTAAACATGTTCATTACAAAGGCGGTTGAAAGCAGGGCAAGTGACATCCATATAGAGCCATTTGAAAATAGGTTCAAGGTTAGATACAGGGTCGATGGGGTACTAATTGAAGCGCAGTCTCTTCCAAAGAGGCTTCAGTCAGCGGTTATATCGAGGGTCAAGATAATGTCAAGGCTGAATATCGCTGAGAGAAGGCTACCCCAGGATGGCCGTATAAAGCTGAGGGTCTCGGGCAGGGAGATCGACCTCAGGGTCTCAACACTGCCTACCCTCTACGGAGAAAGTGTTGTGATGCGTATTTTAGACAGGGGCAGCACCTTGATTAACCTCGAGGAACTCGGCTTTACAGAGGGGACCTTTAACGAGTATGAAAGGCTTATAGCCATGCCTTATGGAATGATCCTTGTTACAGGCCCAACAGGCAGCGGGAAGACAACGACCCTTTATGCATCCCTCAGCCGTATAAACTCCTCTGACAGGAAGATAATCACAATAGAAGACCCGATAGAATACGAGATAGAGGGGATTAATCAGATACAGGTGAAGCCAAAGATCGGGCTTACATTTGCCAATGGCCTCAGGCATATCGTCCGCCAGGACCCAGACATTATAATGGTGGGAGAGATCAGAGACAGGGAAACAGCAGAGATAGCCATCCATGCAGCCCTCACAGGTCATCTTGTCTTCAGTACACTGCATACAAATGATGCGCCAGGCGCTGTAACAAGGCTTTTAGACATGGGCATTGAGGGATTTTTAGTGGCATCATCCCTTGTGGGGGTCCTGGCCCAGCGTCTTGTGAGGGTAATCTGTCCCGGGTGCAAGGAAGAGGGTAAAGAGGGTGAGGGCTGTGAGAAATGCAGGCGCACCGGTTATATGGGAAGGACAGGGGTCTTTGAATTAATGGTAATGAACGAAGAGATAAGGCAATTGATCCTCGATAAGGCGAGTGCTGATATTATCAGGCAGAAGGCAATATCTCAGGGGATGCTTACCCTGAGGGAATGCGGCTGGCAGAAGGTAAGAGAAGGGATAACAACAGTTAAGGAGGTCTTAAGGGTAACAAAGGGGGATATTTAGTGGAGATATTTTCCTATGAAGCAGCAACAAAGGAAGGGGACTACGGCTCATCTCACCTTCACTGGATTATTGGAGATAAGGTCAGAGAAAAGGATATTATGACCTTTACATGCCAACTCGGTGTGCTGCTCGAGGCAGGTTTTACAATAGATAAAGGCCTTTTGATTCTATTGGAATTAACCGAAAAAAGGGCTATGAGGGAGGTAATCAAAGAACTCCTTTCCAGTATACGTGGCGGCAAGTCCCTTTCTGCTGCCCTTTCTAAGTTTCCTTTAATATTTCCTGATCTTTACATAAACATGATAAAGGCAGGGGAGACAGGAGGGTTTCTTGAGGATGCCATTTTGAGACTGGCCAACCATCTTGAAGACTCTCAGAGACTAAAGGAGGATATGCGTTCAGCCCTCATCTATCCTATCCTGCTCGGCATTGTAGGGGTGGCGGCTATTGCGGTGCTTCTGATTTTCGTTGTACCGAGGTTTACCATGATATTTTCTGATATGGGTCAGGCCCTTCCTCTTCCAACGTTAATCCTGCTTTCTGTAAGTTCCGGAATCAAGTACTACTGGTGGCTGATTTTATCCATTCTACTCGGATGTTTTCTGTTATTACGCTATTATTTAAGGAGCGCTGCCGGAAGACGTTATTGGGACACTTTGAGATTCAGGCTTCCGCTGTTTGGCAGGCTTTACAGACAGGCCGCTGTCTCTCGCTTTGCAAGGACACTGGGTACACTTTTGCAGAGCGGAGTGCCGATCCTCCATGCCCTTCAAGCAGTTGAAGGGACACTGGGGAGCGACAGGATGGCGCAGATGATCTCTTCGGTCAGGGAGTCCGTAAGAAAAGGGAAGAGGATCTCAGGTCCTCTAAAAGACAGCGATATATTTCCTCCTATTGCCATCCACATGGTAACTGTAGGAGAGGAGGCTGGCAAATTAGATGAGATGCTCCTTAAGATAGCCGAGCAGTTTGATTCAGAGGTAAGGGTTACTGTAAAGAGGCTCCTTTCACTTCTTGAGCCTGGTATGATCCTTTTTATGGGACTCATAGTTGGTTTTATTGTTATAGCTATACTTATGGCCATATTCAGCCTTAATGAACTGCCGTTTTAATGGAGAATAAAAATGAAAATTTTCAAAAATGACATGGGTTTCACATTGATTGAACTGATGGTGGTGATTGTTATACTGGGACTTTTGGCTGCCCTTGTAGCTCCAAAGATGTTTGGAAAGGTAGGCCAGGCAAAGCAAAAAGCAGCAAAGGCACAGATAGAACTCTTTGGAACAGCCCTTGATGCCTTCAGGCTTGATGTGGGCAGATACCCGACAACTTCTGAGGGGCTTCAGGCTTTAAGGACAAGACCAACTGGCGTTGAAAAATGGAATGGTCCTTATCTCCCTAAAGAAATCCCCCCTGACCCATGGGGGTATCAATATCATTATTTTTCTCCTGGCAGTTACGGTGAGTATGACCTCTATTCCCTCGGAGCTGACAATGCCGAAGGCGGTGAAGTGGAAAAAATGGATATCGTGAGCTGGAAGTGAGATAGAGTTGATAAAAGAGAAAGGTTTTACTCTCCTTGAAGTCATCGTTGCCATTACCGTAATGGGGATAGGCATTGTTCTGATAATGCAGCTTTTTTCTGGCGGGCTCAGGTCAGGGAAGGTTTCCCGTGACTATACTGTGGCTGTTGTTCACGCAAGGGAAAAAATGGAAGAGATGTTAATCAACCCTGTAGCAGGTACCGGGGATTTTGGTGATGGCTATAAATGGCAGACAGAGGTTATGCCCTACAGCCTGACAGAAGAAGATTCCGGGTTGTTAAAAATAACAGTAAAGGTATCATGGGCTACACTCAGGAAGGATAGGGCAATCGAAATAATTACCCTGAAGACAAAGCCGGAGGAAAGATAAGTGAGGGAAAGGGGCTTTACCCTTTTAGAACTTCTGATCGCAATGACAATCCTCGGTCTCATTGCTGTGATAGCGGGTGTCAGTGTAAGACTCGGCATCAGGGCATGGGAAAGGGGGAAAACAGACGCTGATAATTCCAGGAAGATTAGATATTTTGTTGAAAGGATCAGTCAGCAGATAAAATCTGCTTATCCATATCAAATTGAGGTAGATGGTGAAAGGGTAGTGGCATTTCAGGGCAGGTCTGATTCCATTTTTTTTGTTACCTCTTCTGTGAAGGCTTCTGAAGGCGGGTTAAAATGGATTTCCTATTTTATAAGGGATGGCAAGCTCATGATACGGGAAGGCATACTCCCTGATAAAAGGGCTATGGAAAGGATTTCAAAGGAAGGGCATGTCTTTGACATGGAGACATCCGGACTTAAATTCCAATATTTCTCCTCAAAAGAAAAAGAATGGAAGGAATCATGGGACTCAAAGACAGAACTTCCTGTGGCGATAAAGATTAATGCGGATAAAATCCCATCGGTTATTATCTCTATTCCATCAGGGTTTAAAGATGAGAAAGAATAATCAAACAGGCGCTGCACTCATGCTCGTATTGTGGGTCATAGTCCTGCTTATGGCAATTGTAACGGGGCTTTCCCTTTTTATGAGAGCAGAGGTAAATATTACGAAGAATTTCAAGGAACGGACAGAGGCATATTATGCAGCCCTCGCAGGGATTGAAAGGGCAAAGGCAGATATCCTTTCTGTAAGAGAACAGATGTATCTTGAAGAAAGTAAGGAATTGATGCCCTGGGAGAAACCAAACAGGAAGGGTTTCCTCGGCAATGCTTCATATTCATATGCAATTATAGATGAAGACAGAAAGATAGACCTCAATTCAGCAACCTCAGAACAACTAAGATACCTGCTCATGGCTTCAGGCGTAGAAGGAATCGAACTTGACACAATAATTGATTCCATCCTCGACTGGAGGGATGCAGATAACCTTCGCAGGCTAAATGGCGCAGAGGAGGATTATTATCAGTCCCTGCCAAAACCGTATAGCTGCAAAGATGGGCCCTTTGATACAGTCGAAGAGCTTCTCCTCGTGAGGGGCATTACACCAGAAATCTTCTACGGTTCAAAAAGGGAGAAAGAACCGAAGCATAGGGGCATTGTCAGGTATCTAACAGCTAAAGGCCCTAACATGATTAATATAAACACTGCTGACAGGGATGTGCTTGAGACGGGGTTCGGGACTGCTGTGGAAGAGAACATATCCATGAAGAGGAGCGCTGGGCTGATATCGAGTCGCATGGTGTACGGGGTTGAATCCAGTTGCTTTACCATAATCTCCACGGGTAGCAGCTCTAACACCAAACGGACTATCAGGACAATAGTGCGGAAGAGGAATGAAAATACGATAGAGATACTTTACTGGAATGATAACTGGCAGAACGCGGGGTAGGTACAATGTTTGAAGATAAACTCTTTAAAACGATTTTGGGCATTGATTTCAGGGATGACTCCTTAACACTCACATGCCTGAAGAAAACTATATCAGGAATAAAACTATCCTCAGCAATAACCCTTCCATTTAATAATGGCAGGCATGAAGATGCGGTTTCAGGGGTAAAAAAATTTATCAGCCAGCACGGGATTAATAAAAAAACGCTGTTTGCGAGTATTCCTGAAAGATGGGCAATCATCAAATTCATGGACATCTCTTCCCCAGGAAGGGATAGCCTTAAGGGACTGATACAGTGCGAGATTGAGCGTCATATACCATTTAAGATAGAGGATGTATTTTATGACTTCCATGTCCTTGGGAAGAATGGCAGCAGTCATAGGATTATGCTTGTAACTGTTCAAAAGGAAAAGGTAGAACATATAATGGAGTTCTTAAGAAAGATACCCCTTCAGCCTCAGGCCATTAATGTCTCATTTTCTGCCGATGCGGAAATCGCTGAAATGCAGGAGCTATCCTCTAAAATAAATATCCTCCCCCACAGGAATACAGATGATAGGCAGATCGGCCCTTTAATTACAAAAATATTTCTGCCTGTTATTTTACTCCTCGGCCTTACCATATTAGCATCGGAGGTGATCAATGAAAGGAGGTCCCTAAAGGCCGTTGAGGAAAGGATCAAGAAGAATGAGCCAGAGATGGCAGTGGTCGGGGAACTCTCTGCAGAGCTTAATGAGCTTTATAAAAAAAGGAGATTTCTCCTTATCGTGAAAACTGATAATGTCAGCAAGCTCGATATGCTTGCTGAATTGACAAGCATAATACCCGTCGATACCTGGATTTCAGAACTTGATTATAATGAACCAGAAAAAAAGAACGAGAAGCACGCTGGAGAGCTTACAATAAGTGGATTTGCTGCATCCTCCTCAAGGCTTATCTCATTACTTGAGGGTTCTATGTTTTTTGAAAATGTGGAGTTTGTAGGGCCGATTACAAAAAGCGGTGGAAAGGAGATTTTTAAAATCAAGGCAATGGTTGTCAAACCTGCTAAAAGAAAACCTGATAAAGAGGATCTATACAATCAATGAAGAGACTTTTAAAATTTAGATTGCAACGCAGGGAAAAGAAAGTTCTTTTAATAGGGGGCTTATTTGTCACAATTTTAATAACATACCATCTTTTTACATGGTATGGCGGCATGAAGATGTCTATTGGTGATTACGCAGAAGCCAAAAGGGTTTATCTGCTGAAACAGCTAAATAAGATTTCAGAAAAAGAAGCCATATCCAGAAGACTTGAAGCCACAAAGGGTGAACTAAGGGGGTTAGAGAATGGCCTTATCAAAGGGAATAAACCTCCTCTGGTAGCAGCAGAGCTTCAGAGGCTGCTCAAGGAAATGGCAAAGGCCTCAGGGGTCGATATAAAGTCGGAACGGGCCATGAGCCCGGTTGATTTGGAGATGTATTCTGCCATCCCTGTGGAAATAGGGTTTACAGCAACAACAAAAAAATTGAAGGACATGCTCTTGATGATAGAGACGTCACCACTCCTGCTCACAATCCCTGAGATGGAAATTCGAGTTGCCAGTTTAAATAACCCTTTAGAGGTGTATGTGACACTAACGGTAAGGGGGCTTATAAGGAAAGGGATTAAGGAGCAGGCAGAAAGGGCATAAATGAAGCGCGGTCATTTTTTATTAAATGTAATCTTCATTGCCATCGCAGGGTTTCTGGGTTTCAAGCTCTATGATTCACTATCGAGACCCCCGGATATACCCTCTTGGGCTGTCCATGGGCAGGCCTCATCAGATAAAGAAGAGGTGCAGGCGAACGTGGGAGTGGATGAGAAGTCTGATTTTCAGACAATTGTCCAGAAAGATATCTTCAGACCTGATAGGAAAGAGCCAGAGGATATCTTAAGACCATCCCCACCATCCCTATCCCCTCCGCCGAGGCTTGTTGGCATAGCAATCGCTGGCAATGAAAGCAGGGCCTTTCTTGAGGATCCTATAACCAAGGCTGTAAAGGTATGCCGCATAAAGGATTCTATAGCCGGTTTTACAGTGCATAAGATACAGAAAGACAGAGTAATTCTCCTTAGGGGAGATGAGAAGGTGGAGGTGAAAATCGGGGAGACAAAGACCATTGAGGTGCCTGGCAAAATATCTCCTTATATTCCAACACCTCCATAGAATTTCGCCATCCTTATATTTTTAAAAGGTGTTTAAAAATTTTCATATAGGAAATGAGGGCGCTGCTTCCGGTCTCTTTTTTGAGCCATAATCTCATTGCGATTTCCTGCACTTCAGGCCTTTTATGGAGAGCGACGAATTTTTCTATGTTAGAGTCGCTTTTAAAAAGATAATTCTTTTGAACTAATTTTTATCTCCAAAAAGAAATTTAATTAAGGTTTGAAGAACCATGAGGAGTATAGGAATAATAATGGTCATTATTACTGAAAGAAAAGCTTTTAAATCAAAAGGCCACTCTGGGAGTTTGGAAATGAGATCAGCAAGCTCATGTTTTTCCTTAAGTTTTTGAAGTTTGTTTGATTCTGTTTCGTCAATCGTTTGCTCGTATAGTTTTTGCATTTCTTTAGAAATCATTTTCAGTGCTTCTAATTTTTTCTCTCTGAGCTTTTTATGAAAACCCCACTGCGGTAAAATAAAAAAGCCAATCACGAATGCTATACCTAAGAAATACCAGAAAATAGTAGCTAACTGAACTCCCCAATAAAGCACGGTCATCGCCGCAGCAAAAAAATAACCCAATGCTGTTATTAATGCAAAATTTAGCTGTAAACGGCCTATAAACCGAAACGGAGAGTAAGGGTATTGGAATATAGAAACAGATAAATTTTCATGTTTCGCGTATTTTCTCATGAAACGGCCTATTAGAAAAATAGTGCCTCCCCCAAAACCGCCAACTAACGAAAAAAAAGTGAAAGTGATATAAAACGAAGTTGATGAATATGGCGTTAAGGGATTTTTTATGATGAAAAAAGCAGTAACGATCAGACCTGAAGCTATTAAGGCAGCGATTAAAAAAACTACTTTTGAGTTGTAAATGATATTAATCTCGTTGAGGCTGTAGAAAAAGTCCCGAAAGGCTTATAATAGAACCATTCATCTTGTTTGAAGATGGAATCACACCGCTGAGTAGGGGGATAGATGGCGCGATACAAACACTGCGACTATTCACAGG
>JAJYXI010000055.1 GCA_021791055.1 Nitrospirota bacterium
CTTTGTGATTACTTTACAACTGTTTTTGCAGCCATCGCATCGGTAAGAACCTTGATCCCCTTCTGTGATTCGTCAACCGACCTTGTAAGCGATTCCCTTGCCATTTCAGGATTGTGGAAGCCGTCGGAGTTTTCAGCAGTCCAGTATTCCCAGAGGATATGGGCCTTGAGATGCTGATCCTGTGCCTTCTTTATGGTTTCTGCATCCACGCCGGCCTTCTTTGCCTCGACTATCTTGTCGATTAAGGCAGAGAGCCAGAATTCCGCCTTTCTCATCTTGCCCTTTCCATATGCCTTTATGGAGTCGATGGCGTATTTAGCCTGCTCCTCCGTCCACTTCGGATGGCACTTCAGGCATGTTTCTTTTAGTTGTACCTTCGGTGTTACTGCAAAATGCGATGTATAAGTCTTACCTGTCCTTTTGTCCTTTACCTTCGGAGTATGGCAGCCGTCACATCCGACACCTGCCTTTGCATGTTTTGAGTTATAGTATGTCTCTGCCTCGGGATGCTGCGCCTTCCAGAGGAGTCCGCCTGTCAGAGCATGTTTGAAGTCAAGGAAACTGACCTTATTTACATAGTGGTCATAAAGATCGAATACATCCTTATACGGGAAATGGTTTGTCCTTCTGTCAGCCATTGTTACAGTGTATTTTGATGTATCTGGATTCCTTGGATCGTATCCCGGATTGCAGTTATACTCCACATGGCACTGCCCGCACTGGAGTCTTGTATCGTACTTGTCAAGAAGGGCAATCTTTCTTGTGTATCCCCTAAGACCCATGTCTATAACTTTAATTCCTGTCCTTTTTGGATCCTTGTGCCATAGTGTGTCGCCGTCAGGCCTTGTGAGCGCATCTATAAGTCCGTCCCTCACAACCCTTGGCTTTGCTGCGTGTGGATCATGGCACATATGGCAGTTAAGACCGTGCTGGAGATTCCTTGCAAAATCCACAACATTTGAAGTCCTCGACCATTTTGCACCCTTATTAGGATCACCCATATATGCCCAATCGAGGATGTGGTCCTGTGTCTTGCAGTTCAGACAAACAGGATTTGCTGCCGGTGCGCTCTGGGGTATAAATGGTTTATGTTCGTTAGTGTTTGGATACTTGTCCATCAAAACATCCCATGCCTTGCCGCCTTCAAATAGATAATTCCATCCGTTCTTTCCCTGGAATCTTCCGCCGTAAGCCCTGTCAACAACAAGATGGTCTATGAGCATCCACTTGTGGCTCCTTGTAAGGTTGTGCTCCTTTGTAAAGCCGTGTCCCATCATGAGCTTGTCCCAGAAGGGATTTGGCGACCTGTTTGTAAGCTGGGATTTCTCATCCCTTGCAGGCCTGTGGTACGCCTCTTTCATAAAGCTTTCCATCTGTTCCTTGTGGCATTGCCCACATGCCTGCCATGATGTGTCGGTTGCCGGCCTTGTATCAGGCCCCGGAGCCTTGAGATGTTTGTCAAGCCCCTTATGACAACTTGCGCAGTTAACCTTCCCATGTTTTCCCATTGTATGAAGCTCTTTGATCTGTGCATGGCAGCCATAGCATGTCTCGACCTTTACAGGTTTTTCGGCTGCCTTCTTTGCATCGGCTTTGTACTGGGCGTCTGCGCTTGTAAAATAGAACCCGCCTATTAATACAAGCGCAAGAATTGCAACAAATAATGCATAAACCCTCTTACTCATCTAATACCCCCTTTTCTTAACTTTTCCGCATGCTTCCTACCTCTTACTTTTTACTTCCTGTTTCTTACTTTATATTCTCACCCCCTTTTAATTTCTGCATATTAAATCCTACTACTAAATGAGGTAAATTTGAAGTTAATAAGCGTAAATTTTGTGTAAATTTTCGGTTCGATTGACAATCAGTTGGTAAGATGCTTAAACTTAACAATTATGGAAAAAATTCTTAGAGAAATCTTGCTGAAAGCAGTCAGTGCGCAGCACGCAGAGGTCAGCAGTATTGAAATCGAGATCCCTAAAGAGGAAAACTTTGGGGATTTATCAGCGCCCGCAGCAATGACCCTTTCAAAAAGCCTAAAAAAACCCCCAAGAAAGATAGCCGAGGATATTGTTAATTCTATAGAAAATAAGGAGATATTTGAGAAAATAGACATAGCAGGGCCCGGTTTTATAAATTTTACCTTCACAAAGACATTCCTTTGTAGTGAATTAAAAGAACTTATTGAAAAACAGGATACTCTCCTCACAGAGGACATCGGAAAGGGTAAAAGGGTCCAGATAGAATTCGTGAGCGCAAATCCAACAGGGCCTCTTCATTTAGGGCATGGAAGGGGCGCAGCACTGGGCGCTGCATTGTCCAACCTTTTGAGCGAAGCAGGTTACGAAGTAGAAAAGGAGTATTACATAAATGATGCGGGAAGGCAGGTAAAACTGCTCGGCATGTCTGTATTCGCAAAATACAAACAACTGCATGGAGAAGACTATCCATTTCCTGAGGACGGATACAGGGGAGAGTATATAGAAGAACTTGCAAAGGAGTTTAGAGTCCAGAGTCCAGAGTTTGGAGTTAAAGACGACAATACACTACTCAAAGAAATTACAGACTTTTCTTACAAGAAAATGCTGGATGCAATAAAGAAAGACCTTGCGGACTTTGGAGTGAATTTTGATTCATGGCAGAGCGAGAGGGAACTTTATACCCCCCTTAAATCCCCCCCTTATAAAGGGGGGGAATGGGGGGGTGAACTCCAGAAGTCAGAAGTAGAAGATTCAATAGATGAATTAAAAAATCGTGGTTATATTTATGAAAAAGACGGTGCCACGTGGTTCAGAGCAACGGAGTTCGGAGATGACAAGGACAGGGTTATAATTAAAAGAGAAGGCGACTACACATACTTTGCCCCTGATATTGCATACCATAGAAAAAAAGTGGAAAAGGGATTCGATGAGATAATAGATATATGGGGTGCTGACCACCACGGCTATATACCGAGAATGCAGGCAGTTATACAGGCGATCGGGTATCCGAAGGAACACTTGAGAGTCCTGCTTGTGCAAATGGTGACGCTTCTAAGGGGAGGAAAGCCCGTACAGATGTCGAAAAGGGCCGGTGAATTCATCACGCTCCGCGAAGTGATGGACGAGATCGGCGCTGATACCACAAAGTTTCTATTCCTCACAAGGAGGTCCGACAGCCATCTCGAAGTGGATATAGAAGTGGCAAAGGCACAGTCATCCGAGAATCCTGTATATTATGTCCAGTATGCCCATGCGAGGATTAATAGCATATTTGAAAAAGCAAGGCAAGAGGCAATAGGCGAGAGGCAAAAGGCAGCGGATTTTAATGGAGAATTATTCAATGACGAAGAAATGCGAATCATCAAAAAACTCCTTATATATCCCATGATGTTCAGGAATGCGACAATGGCGCATGAGCCGCACAGAATAACCTTTTATCTGCAAGAGATTGCAGGCATGTTCCATCCTTATTACCACAAACACAGAGTGGTATCAGAGGATTTGGAGATTACAAAGGCAAGGCTTGCCTTGTGCAGGGCAATACAGATTGTTCTGAGACATGGGTTGAAAATACTGGGAGTAAAGGCGCCTGAAAGGATGTAAGGGTAAGCTGGACATGAAAAGACCGAATTATCTGATATGGCTTGGAATAGCTACGGTAGCCGGGACTGCAGCAGGCATGCTGTCAAACCGGAAAAATCCACAAAAGAGCGGACTAATAGGTGCAGCGGCGGGGATAATTGCAGGCACTGTTTCGGCCAAGATTTATAAGTGTATAACAGAAGATGACAGCATTAGCTACTACACCAAATCATCGCCGTTATACGAAGAGTATAACGACATAGAATATGTCTGAAATAACAATGGAAGTGCTTTACAGCGGAGTTTTCCAATACCAGATACCGCAGTCACCAAAAGTCCCATTAAGTCAGTGCACTATTGATATAGTCAGATATAATAATGGGGTTTACTGCGTAATAATGTCAGAGAATAAAAATAATAAGGGCATATCTGTCACCAATGCGTGTGACCGCATCGCCACGCAAGCTTATGCCAAGTTTCTAACAAATATATCTCCGGATAAAATAGTCTGGCTGGAGCACAGCCCTGCAAGCAGGATGCATAAGGCTCACTTGGATCTTATACAGTTTCAGCACACCTTAAAGGAAGGGACTGTTTCATTTACCAATCCTCAATGGAAGAGGTTCTCTGAAGCCTCACAGATAGTACCCGTCGATTTTTTAAGAAACTACGGCTACATATTAAAAGAGCTCTGCAATGCGAATATGATCTTTGCCATTGAGGATAAAAGCAACCATCACTGGCGTGTATGGGCAAATCCCGAAGGCTTTTTTATTGTGAGCTCAAATCCCGCCGCAGCACTCCCTGACAGCATGCTCGATGCACCTGGAGTTACCGTGGTCTTGAAAAGCAACGCTCATTTATTCGGGCCCGATATCGATATTGAAGGACAATTCACTGCAGCATTAATGAGTGGATTCTTGAACAAAGGGTTATAACAATAACAGTCATGTATTTTTGGCAATCTTCTCTTTACTGCCCGTCCATCCCTTAACAAGCTCTTTTACCGCATCCGCCTCCTCTTTTAAACTGTCAGCCTTTGTTGCAATCCAATCCGCAACCTTCTGGGATACCAATCCTGTTTTGTCAAAGAACCACCTGAACTGGTCGCCGCCTCCTCCTATAACGGATACAGTTATAAACAGCACCCAGATAATTATGAATCTCTTTAAGAACTTAAGCATATCAAACTCACTCCTTACTTCACTGAATCCCTCAAAATCTTGCCCGCTGTAAATTTCGGAACCTTAATTGCAGGGATTTTGATTTCTTTACCTGTTCTTGGATTGCGTCCATTCCTTGCCTTCCTTTTGGAAACAGAGAAGGTGCCAAAACCGATGAGCATAACCTTCTGCCCCTTTTTCAGCGCCCCCTCTATTGACTTAAAGGTAGCTTCAACCGTCTTTCCTGCATCGGCCTTTGTAATTCCTGCCGCTGATGAAACCTTATCAATGAGTTCTGTCTTTGTCATCTTTTACCCCCGCTTTTTATTATTTCCTAAACCCATTATAGCTGGCCTGAACAGAGGAAAGTGTGACTAAAATCACAAAATAGTGCTTTTTACTAAAAGGAGGGCTTAAGGAGGATATTTCTGTTATCAAGGACTTCTATTTCCCCATCCCTGACAAGCCTGTTCAGAAGGCGGGTCACAGTCTCGCGGGAAAGGGATGAATAATCGGCAATATCCTGATGCGTAAGTCTTAATGTTATGACAGTGCCTCGTTTATCTTCCATACCGTAATGCATGCCCATAAGCTTGAGCAATGTCCTGACCCTGTCCTCGGCACTGGTCAGGCTCATAATTTTATTCATCATCCATGAATCCCTGAGCCTTGCACAGAGGATTGCGATTATCTCTTTAAGCACCCTGCTGTTTTTCAATAAATATTCTTCAAAATCCTTTTTTGACATTATCATAATATTTGTATCTTCCATCGCTATGACGGTAGCGGGTGCGGTCTTTCCATCGAGCAGAGCCATTTCTCCGAAAAAATCCCCTGTCTTATGCACTGCAAGTATATGCTCTTTGCCGTCCTGACCAAGATGCACTATCTTTACCCTGCCCGAAAGGATGACATACATGTAATTCTGCGTATCCTCTTCCAAAAAGATTATCTTGTTTCTTGAGAAATGCTTTTCGACGAGCACATGCCGCAGTTCCTTAATCTCTTCTTCTGAAAGGCATGCAAAGAAGGGGATGCCTTTTATAATCCTGTCAAACAAAAGGCTTTTGCTTTTCTTCACTTGTTATTTACTTTATCCCTGCACGGCAAATTCTTATGCACCAGTTTCTTCCTTAGCTTACAGTATAATGCAACAAAAGTCCTGCAACTGCGTGAACCGTCCACATCATTGGATTTGGGAAATTGCGCATATTTGCAGTCCAAGTCACAAAATTCCATCGATGAGCCTAAAAATCAGGGAATATCTTGAGGTGGAGGACTTTTCCGTTTTCCAGCGCGCCCTTTGCTGTGAGAATCCCTCCTTCTATGTAAGCGAGGTCAAAATTCTTAAACCCGCTGTCCACGAGCTCCAATGCATTGGCAGGACATCCGCCTTCGCATCCTGCAATGCCCCTGACCATTTTGGGAAGGAGACCTTTTATATCCATACCATTCAATTTGAGCCCTTTAGAAGCAACAAAGACCTCAATTTTTTCCATGATTGAATCGACATCCAGATGAAAAGGATTACTGATAGTAATTGACAGGGAATCATTGTCCATGCTTACATCCAGTTCCATGCACCACCTCCGCACATCTAATATTAAAACCTTTAAATTTTACCCGATTTCTGAAAAAATACTCAATGCAAAGTTGTCACTGGGTAGCGTAAAATTCTCTGTGTAAATTTTGATTAATAAAAAGAAGGGTGTATTCTCCATTGATCGGCAAATCAATTTTAAGGAGGATACACCCTATGAAAGAATTAACAGAAGTAACATTAACAG
>JAJYXI010000050.1 GCA_021791055.1 Nitrospirota bacterium
GTACGCTAATCTTAATTTCCATTGGGTGCTCCTCCTTTGTTTTTTTGTTATTGGCGTAACAAAATATTATAGGAGGTGCGCCCTTTTTTACCCTATTTCATTTTCACACAAGAAAGTTTACACTACCGGGTTTTCAGTTCAAGAATGTTTGCAAAAATGCAAAAGCTGCAAATTTACTTGCAGAAATGCAAAAAACAAGATGGTAAGAAATAAAATGCGGGACATTTTCTGTCCCGCACCTATATTAAAGGTATTACTTAAGCACCGGAACTTTTTCTACCACTTTTATCTTTCCATGCTCTATCTTTGGATGACACCACAGACAATCTATCTGTTTCTCATTGACATGTTTTTCGTGAATGAACTTAATATCATTATACGCCTCTGTTCTCTCCACATGGCAGAAATAGCATTTCTCTTTAGGAGTCACGCCATCGCCTTTTGTTATTTCCACATGGCATTGGTTGCATTTGTAACCTGCCTTCATGACTTCTTCATGGGAAAAGGTCTTACCCTTTACAACTATAGGCTGTTTAGGTGACGAATGGCATGAAGGACAACCCGTGACAGCCTGATCATGGGGAACACCCTTAAAATGGCATAGGAAACATACATTCAGGGAGACCTTAACATGCTCTCCCTGGACTATGTCTGAGTGGCAGCTTCTGCAATGAAGTTTTATGCCCTTCTTCATCTCTGTAAAATGCGGCTTATGGTCAAAGTTTATCCCTCTCTTTGTAAATATTACCTTTGACTCCACCAATCTTTTATCATGACATCCAGACTGGAGGCAGTTTTTATCCGGTACATTGGTGAGAGGACGGGGATTGTATGTCCCGGCAAAAAACTTGAATTGTCCAGCAAGGGCACATTTAATCCCATAATGCAAATAAAAATTACTACTTATTTGCTGTAGTTTCCCTTTCCATCCACCGTGTGGGGAAGGTAAAACGAACAGTTGTTCCAACATCTGGCTTGCTGTCTATTATTATCTCTCCCATGTGTTCTGCAATAATCTGTCTGACAAGGGGAAGGCCCATTCCTGTTCTTCCCTTTGTGCTGTAAAACGGCTCAAAGATTCTATGCAGTTCCTCGGTTGTCATCCCCCTGCCGGTATCGGTGATTGTCAGGAATATGCTGTCTTCCTTCGTGCCTGTTGAAATGGATATCTTTCCGCTGGATGCAGTGGCATCCGTGGCATTATTGACAACATGTCTGATGGCTATTTTTATTAATTGTCTGTTTGCATTAAACATAAGTGGCTTATCGTATAAATTAACAGAAAGGGTAATGCCCTTTTCCTTTATCTCAGGCTCTACAAGTCTTATAGTAGAAATGACAATTTCATTTAAGTCCTCTCGTTTAAACAGAAATCTCTTGGTCTTTACCAGTTCATCAAACTCAGCAACAATCTTTTCCATCCTCTCACATTCAAACAGGATGTCTTCAACTTTATCTTTTGGGACTCCCTCTACCTCTTTTTTGAAAATTTGACGGCAAAGTCCTCCGATAACCGTAACAGGGTTTCTGATGCGGTCAGCCACCCTCAGGCCAACCATGCCCATGGTTCGCTCGGCAACCATATCCTCCATCTCCCGATTCAGATTTAAAATCTCCGTGCTTATGCCCTCAATCGTCTTTTTATCCGACTCAATCTTTTCATAAAACCACCCAAACCTCCTGTTAACGAGGTAAAGAACAATGCCAAAAAATATTGTGTAAATACCAATAAAAATCGCAACTATCTTTCTGGCGCTTATAAGTGGTATCTGAACCGGTATATACGCAATGAGGGTATCCAACACATCTCCTACCCTCATATTAAATCCCGAGGCTGTGCCATATCTTTTTATTATTTCTTTTGGAGCAGCAGCAGGATCGCCATGACAGTATAGACACCCCTCTTCAATAGGTGAGCCTGCACGGGCAAGGACATAATAATTATATCCCTGTTTCTCTATCAGCCCTTTCCACTCCTTCATCTCTCTTCTGCTTCTGAATTCGTTAATTATGCGTGTTTCAAATTCATCAGCCTTATTTTTTGGATTTCTCGGATTTAAAGAGGCATTCTTAAAGGAATAGCCAGGGAGATCCTGTAATACCCTTCTTGTAATACTTCCGGCAACATAAGACCTTGACATCCCTTCCAATATAAATTTGCCTGATGGTAATTCTTTCTGCAGAACGGGTCTCAATTCATCGCCAACATAATGCCTTGTGGCGTTAAAGGTAATAAGGTAGAGCCTTGCCGTGTTGTAGGCATAGTTAATTGCATTCTGTTTCAGGATAAGGTATGTAATAGTAGAAATTATCGGGAGAGAAACGATATAAATAAGAATTACTGCAAGGGCAAATCGTCTTTTGGGATCAAGATTTCTAAATAAGGTCATTCTGTCTCCCCTATTGCCTATCTCCTATATTGCCTACATTGATAGTATAGATTAGTCACAGCAATTAGTAAATAAAAAGCATGGGGTCTTTAAACGAATGGCATTTGGTGCAAACGGTTCTTGCCCTGTCCTGTCCGACAACCCATGAATGAGCTTTATGGCAGTACAGACACTCAAGCCCTTTTTTCAGATGAAATCCATGCTGTCCTACAGATGCCTCATTGCGGTGGCATTCGCTAATGCATGTGGCAGATGTAGGCTTTATTTCTCCATGCGGCTTATGGCACTGATGGCAAAGGAGGTCAGACATATGCCCTTTCTTAGGGATATTGGTGTGGCATTTTATGCATCTGTCTTTTGGGATCATAGAAGGTGTTTTCTCCGAGAATGAATGACACTTCAGACAGGAGAATGCCTCCATGCCTACTCCATGCACACCCTTATCCTGATGGCATTCCTGACAAGCCTCTTCATTGGGGTGGAAGTCATGCACAGTCCCTTTATGGCATATCTTACAGTCAATCCTCTGCATAAACACATGTCGTGCGTGTCCGTATGATCTATTTAATGTGAGAGAACCTTGTGTCATCTCATCCATATGGCATTTCCTGCACGCCTTCCACGGCTTTTCACGGCCATGGGTCTGGGAAAACGGTTGATTCTGATTGCCCTTTACAACAAATGCCACAAGGAGCTGATTCTGCTCGAGAACAGACAACTGGTGGCACTTCTGGCATATCACATCCCTGTGTTTCCCCTTCTGCCATTCTGCAAATGCCTCTTTCATCAAGTGACACGAGGCGCAGTACTGAGGCTCGTCCTGCGTATAACGATAATATCTATAACCGACAATTGCACCCAAAACAGCGACTATGACGATGGCGGCAAGGACAAAGCCCTTTAAATGCTCGAAGAGGTTCATCAGAGAATCAGGAATATCTCTGCGCTTCTTCATGGGCTATCTCTTAACACCCGCCATGTCTTCCAGTATTTTCAGCTTTGATATTTCGCCGAGTGCTATCAATGTATCGCCTGCCTTTATGGAAGTCCTGAATGTAGGATTAAACCTCATATCCCCTGTCGGCTTTTTAATTGCCACAATTATAATACCCAACTCCCTGCCGATACCGCATTCATCCAGTGTGAGCCCGGCAAGTTTTGAGTCTTCCTGAACTGTTATCTCCTCCATCTGAAGATCGATATTTCCGCTCTTTGTTGCAAACTCTATGAAATCCACCACAGCCGGCTTTAAAACCGTATGCGCTATCCTGAGCCCTCCGATATGATAGGGAGATACGACCCTGTCGGCACCGGCCCTCATAAGCTTCTGTTCCGAGCCTTCTTCCCCTGCCCTTGCAACAATAAAAAGATCGGGGTTCAGTTCCCGCGCACTTAATACTACAAAGAGATTTTCAGCATCTGTCGGGAGCACGGATATTAATCCCTTAGCCCTCTCTATTCCCGCTTCCCTTAAGATTTCGTCCCTTGTGGCATCCCCTTCAAGGATGAGCATATCACCCTTTTCTTCAAAGGCATCCGGCTTTTTTTCGATCACGACAAATTTTATATTCTTCTCCTTAAGCTCCCTGCATATTATCTTTCCCATCCTGCCGTAACCGCAAACAATATAATGGTTCTTAAGCTCCCTGATCTTCTTTTCCAATCTCTTCCTCCCGAATATTTCTTTAAATTCGCCTTCAAGGATAAGTTTTGCCCCGTTATTGAGGGCATAAAGGACTGTGCCGACACCTCCTATTATAAGGACTATGGTAAACATCCTTCCTTTGTAGGATAGTTCGTGCACCTCTTTATAGCCCACAGAGGCAAGGGTTATTATGGTCATATAAATGGAATCGAGGATGCTCCATCCTTCTATGACCATGTAACCTGTGGTTCCAAATGCTATAATAAGGGTTATAAGCAGTAAGGACAGTATCAGTCTTTTTCTGAGCTCTTCCAATGGGCGTTAATCTCTCCTAAAATGTTCTGTATCTTTTCATCAATCAATTTTCTGTGGGAACCCTCCCAGTAAACTTTACCACAATTTTTACACCTAAAAAAAGAGTTGAAGTTCAGAAACACATGCTCGGGGACATCATCAGCTACGGATTCGCTGTCTGCTGATACAAGTTCGCCATTACATTTTGCGCAGCGTGGATTGCCCTTGACCTTTGACCCTTGACCCTTGACCCATAATAAAACTTCTTTCAATTGCCCTGATACCTCATTGGAGTTTATCAGGATGCAGTTATCAATTGTCTTTCTTTTAACAAGACAGGTATCCCTTGTTAGGAGTATCCTCTGTTTCTGTTTTGCAATTCTTATGATTTCATTGTCATCTATTGTTCTGAAATATAATGTATCAAAACCCAAAATCCTGAGCCATTTTGCAAGATTTCCCAGCATGGCGTCCGCAATAAACCGTTCTTCTTTTGGCATATATTAAGTTTATCACATCAAAAACAAAGGGTCATGGAGATTTTCTCTCCATGACCCTTTTTAACTTTGGCTTATTTGCTTCTATTCTGTCTCGGTCTCTTCGTGTTCAAGCTGCATGGAATAGAAATCGCCCTTGATAAATGTCTCTCTGTAAACAGGCATTCCTGTACCTGCAGGGATGACCCTTCCCATTATCACATTCTCTTTCAGTCCTCTCAGATCGTCAACGGAACCGCCCAGAGCTGCCTCTGTAAGGACCCTTGTGGTCTCCTGGAATGATGCTGCCGATACCCAGCTCTCTGTTGCCAGAGATGCCTTTGTAATACCAAGAAGCAGCGGCCTGCCCCTTGCAGCCTTTCCGCCGTTGGCCTTTACCCTTTCATTCTCTTCGACAAAGACCATCCTGTCCACCTCATCACCGATGAGAAATGTGGTGTCTCCGGGCTCCTCAATGCGTATCTTCCTCATCATCTGGCGGACAATAACCTCTATGTGCTTGTCATTAATAGAAACGCCCTGCAGTCTGTAAACCTTCTGAACCTCATCCACAAGATACCTCTGGAGCTCCTTTGGTCCGAGTATGTCGAGGATGCTGTGCGGGTTTACGGCGCCATCCATTAAAGGCTCGCCAGCCTTAACCCAGTCGCCCTCATGGACTGTGACATGCTTGCCCTTTGGAATCAGATATTCCCTTGATTCCTCTCCGCCTTTCACGACAACTACTCTCATTCCTTTATGTGCTCCCCTGAATTCAACAATACCGTCTATTTCGGTGACTATCGCCTGTTCCTTGGGCTTTCTCGCCTCAAAGAGCTCTGCAACCCTCGGCAGACCGCCTGTAATATCCTTTGTCTTTGTGGTCTCTCTCGGTATCTTTGCGAGGATATCACCCGGAGTTACAATATCGCCCTTGTCAACGAGCAGATGGGCGCCTGACGGCAGCAAATATCTTGCAGGGTTGTTCGTCCCCGGAATCTTTCCTGTTCTGCCATGCTCGTCCTTAATGGAAACCCTCGGCCTCATATTGGCAGGATAGTCGATTATAACCTTGTGGGCAAGGCCTGTTGTCTCATCCACCTCTTCCTTAACTGTAGCTCCTTCCACTATATCTCCGAGTGCTATCTTACCGCCTATCTCTGTCAGAATCGGCGTGGAGTAAGGATCCCACTCTACCAGACGCTGGCCTGACTCTATCTTCTGCCCGTCCTCGGCAAAAATCCTTGCGCCATATACAAGATTGTATTTCTCTTTTTCCCTGCCTGATTTATCAACAATAGCTATCATGGCATTTCTGTTGAGGACAATAAGAACGCCTTCTTTGTTTTTAACTGCATTGAGGTCTATAAACTTCACATATCCTGAATTCTTTGGCTCAAGGGTTGCCTGCTCGATAACCTTTGTTGCAGCGCCTCCTATATGGAATGTCCTCATGGTAAGCTGTGTGCCCGGCTCGCCGATGGATTGTGCAGCAATAATTCCGATAGCTTCTCCTGTCTCTATGGCTTCACCCCTTGCGAGGTCCCTTCCGTAACATTTTGCGCAAACACCGATCTTGGAATTGCACATAAACACCGACCTTATCTTCACCCTGTCGATTCCAGCTTCCACAATCTTCCTTGCCAGCTCGTCATCTATCTCCTGATTTCTATTGGCAATGGTTTCATTGGTAATGGGATCTTTCAGGGTCTCTGCGAGTGTCCTGCCGAATATCCTGTCCTCCAAAGGCTGTATTATCTCGCCGCCCTCGATTAGTGCGGTAACCACTATGCCTTCCCTTGTTCCGCAGTCGTCTTCTGTCAGAATGACATCCTGAGCAACATCAACAAGCCTCCTTGTCAGGTATCCTGCATTAGCTGTCTTTAATGCCGTATCCGCAAGACCTTTT
Organism: Nitrospirota bacterium; assembly: GCA_021791055.1. GTDB lineage: Bacteria > Nitrospirota > Thermodesulfovibrionia > Thermodesulfovibrionales > Dissulfurispiraceae > Dissulfurispira. The sequence continues at coordinate 6,715 of JAJYXI010000050.1, forward strand.
CTTGCACCGTGTGTCGAGATAAAGTACTGAAGCGGTGTTAAGCCTTCCCTGAAGTTTGCAGTAATCGGGGTCTCGATAATCTCGCCTGAAGGCTTTGCCATCAATCCCCTCATACCGGCAAGCTGTCTTATCTGGGCAGTGCTTCCTCTTGCTCCCGAGTCAGCCATCATAAAGATGTTATTGAATGTTCTTCTCTCCTTCAAATCTTCCTCGGAGAGGGGTTTGCCATCCTCGGCACCCAACTCCTTCATCATCTCATCGGCAACCCTTTCTGTCACATTTGCCCATATATCGATGACCTTGTTGTATCTTTCACCATGTGTTATGAGACCGTCCGCGTACTGCCTCTGAACCTCCATGACCTCCTGCTCTGCTTCCCTTATCAACTCCGCCTTCTTTGTCGGGACATGCATATCATCAATGCATATGGAGATTCCTGATCTGGTTGCATAGCCAAAGCCGAGCCTTTCGAGGTTATTCAGAAATACAACGGTCTCTCTCTTACCGAGCATCTTGTGTATATACTCTATCAGCTTTCCGAGCTCCTTCTTAGTCAATTCCTTGTTAATCATCGAAAATGGAATCTTCTTGGGAAGTATCTCGCTGAAGATAACCCTTCCTGCTGTTGTCTCAACAAACTCGCCGTTCATCCTGACCTTTATGCCCGCATGCTCTTCCAGAATGCCTGAATCATAAGCTACACGGACATCTTCAGGATCGGCAAATACCTTTCCTTCTCCGCGTGCGCCCTTTTTCTGTTTTGTAAGATAATAGATGCCCAGAACCATGTCCTGAGTCGGCACAACAATAGGCTTGCCGTTTGCCGGAGAGAGCAGGTTGTTGACAGACAGCATAAGCACCCTCGCCTCTATCTGTGCCTCCATCGACAAAGGCACATGAACAGCCATCTGGTCTCCGTCGAAGTCTGCGTTAAATGCGGTACAGACAAGGGGATGAAGCTTGATAGCCTTGCCTTCAACCAGTATAGGGTCAAATGCCTGCATGCCAAGCCTGTGAAGGGTTGGGGCACGGTTTAATAAAACAGGATGCTCATGGATGACATCCTCAAGGGCATCCCATACTTCAGGTGTTTCCTTCTCAACAAGCCTCTTGGCCTGCTTTATTGTAGTTGCATAGCCCTTTTCTTCAAGCTTGTTGAAGACAAAGGGCTTGAAAAGCTCAAGGGCCATACGCTTCGGAAGTCCGCACTGGTTAAGCTGAAGCTCAGGGCCTACAACTATAACCGAACGGCCAGAATAGTCCACCCTTTTACCGAGCAGGTTCTGTCTGAATCTGCCCTGCTTGCCTTTTATCATATCGCTCAGCGACTTTAATGCCCTCTTGCCTCCAGCCTTCATTACCTTTGATTTCTTGCTGTTATCAAAAAGTGCATCAACAGCCTCCTGAAGCATCCTCTTCTCATTTTTTATTATGACGCTCGGGGCCTTAAGCTCCATCAGCCTCTTCAGTCTGTTGTTCCTGTTTATGACCCTTCTATAAAGGTCGTTGAGGTCTGATGTCGCAAAACGGCCGCCGTCAAGTGGCACAAGCGGTCTTAAATCAGGAGGCAGCACAGGCACTATATCAAGTATCATCCATTCAGGCCTGTTTCCCGATTCTATGAACGCCTCTACTATCTTGAGCCTCTTTGTAAGTTTCTTCTTAACGCCCAGAGATGAAACAGCGTCTATCTTTTCCTTTAACTCCTTTGCCAGCGTCTCTAAATCAACCTTCTTCAGGAGCTCCCTGATGGCCTCTGCTCCCATGCCTGCCTTAAACCTGCTGCCGAACTCAGAGAGCTTTTTCTTATATTCATCGTCAGAAAGGAGCTCCTTTTCTTTTAAAGGCGTGTCTCCTGTATCGATTACAATAAACTCTTCGAAATAGAGCACCCTTTCGAGCTGTCTTATGGTCATATCAAGGAGGGTTCCAATCCTGCTCGGAACTCCCCTCAAAAGCCACACATGAGCAACAGGGGTTGCAAGCTCTATATGTCCCATCCTCTCTCTTCTGACCTTTGACTGGATTACCTCAACGCCGCACTTATCGCATATGACTCCCCTGTGCTTCATCCTCTTGTACTTGCCGCAAAGGCATTCCCAGTCCTTTACAGGCCCAAATATCTTTGCGCAGAAAAGGCCGTCGTGCTCGGGCTTGAATGTACGATAGTTTATGGTCTCCGGCTTCTTTACCTCTCCATGAGACCATTCCCTTATCTTTTCAGGGGATGCGAGCTTTATTCTTATAGCATCAAAGTCCTTCGGGTTTTTCGGCTTCTGAAAAAGGGCATAAATGTCTTCTACCAATCTATTCCTCCCTGTTTCTCTTTTTCTCCAGAAGCTCGACATCGAGGCCGAGGCTCTGGAGCTCTTTTATTAATACATGGAATGATTCAGGAACACCCGGCTCAAGCACAGGGTCTCCCTTCACAATGGCCTCATACATGCGGGACCTTCCACTGATATCATCGCTCTTTACTGTCAGGAATTCCTGCAGAGTATGGGCAGCGCCGTATGCCTCCAGCGCCCAGACTTCCATCTCTCCAAGTCTCTGACCTCCGAATTGTGCCTTACCGCCAAGAGGCTGCTGGGTAACAAGTGAGTAAGGACCTATTGAACGGGCATGTATCTTGTCGGCAACAAGGTGGTGCAGTTTCAGCATATACATGCAGCCGACTGTTACAGGACGCTTAAACGGCTCGCCTGTCTTTCCGTCATGAAGGGTTATCTGGCCTGATGTCGGAATTCCTGCTTTTTTCAGGAGGTCTTTAATCTCCTTTTCCTTTGCTCCCTCAAATACAGGTGTTGACACATGAAGGCCAAGCGCCATAGCAGCCCATCCAAGATGGGTCTCGAGTATCTGTCCCACATTCATTCTCGAAGGGACACCGAGGGGGTTAAGGACTATATCAACAGGCGTACCCTCAGGCAGATACGGCATATCCTCTTCAGGCAGCACCATTGATACAACACCCTTGTTACCGTGGCGGCCGGCCATTTTGTCTCCGACCTGTATCTTCCTCTTCATTGCTATATATACCTTGACGACCTTATTCACACCCGGAAGCAGCTCATCACCCTTCTTAACCCTCTCGATCCTTTCGTGATAGCGGGTCTCAAGGTACTTTATATACTGGTTAATCTCGATATTAACCTCTTCTATTTTATTCCTGGCATCCATATCGTCGATTCTTATCCTTAACAGATGGTCGTCTTTAACCCTGCTCAGATGAGCCTCTGTGAGCTTCTTGCCCTTAGGACATACAACCTCTTTGGTCTTTGAGTCCTTTACATCTTCAGCAACCTTCTGCCCTGCCATGAGTTTCCTTATCCTTCCGGCCTTCTCTTCCTTGAGAATCTTGATCTCTTCCTCCAAATCCCTCTGGAGCTCGTTTATGCTGTCTTCCTCTATGCTCTTGGTCCTTTCGTCCTTTTCCACGCCCTTCCTCGAAAGGATCCTTACATCAACAATCGTACCTTCGATTCCCGGCGGTACATACAGGCAGCTTTCCTTTACCTCTTCTGCCTTTTCGCCGAATATTGCACGAAGAAGCTTTTCTTCAGGTGTCAGCATTGTCTCGCCCTTTGGCGTAACCTTGCCGACAAGTATATCTCCTGCCTTTACCTCTGCGCCAATCCTGATTATTCCGCTTTCATCGAGATCCCTCAATGCCTCCTCGCCCACATTCGGAATATCCCTCGTGATTTCTTCCGGGCCGAGCTTTGTATCCCTTGATTCGACCTCGAATTCCTCGACATGTATGGATGTATAGACATCATCTTTAACAAGCCTTTCGCTCAAAAGGATAGCGTCCTCAAAGTTGTATCCTCCCCATGGCATAAATGCGACAATTACATTCTTTCCGAGTGCCAGCTCTCCCATGTCTGTTGAAGGGCCGTCAGCCAGTATGCTTCCACGCTCAACTCTATCTCCAGCATTGACTATCGGCTTCTGGTTCATACATGTGCCCTGATTGGAGCGCTGGAATTTAACAAGGCTATATATATCTACTCCTCCGCCGCTCTCTGTAACCCTTACAACAATCCTTGAGGAGTCAACGCTCTCAACGATACCAGCCCTCTTGGCGATGCTGAGCCATCCTGAATCCCTTGCAGCAACATGCTCCATGCCTGTTCCAACAACAGGAGCATCCGGCTTCAGCAATGGAACTGCCTGCCTCTGCATGTTCGATCCCATCAATGCCCTGTTTGCGTCGTCATTTTCGAGGAATGGAATCAAAGAGGCAGAAACACCGACAATCTGTTTTGGCGAGACATCCATATACTGGACTTCTTCTGGAGATAGCATTTTAAAGTCTCCGCCAACCCTTGCTGAAACAGCCTCGCCTAAGAGATTTCCCCGCTTATCTACCGGGGAGGTGGCCTCTGCAATAACATATCTTTCGCCCTCTATAGCAGAGAGGTACTCTATCTGGCCTGTAACGCGGCCATTGACAACCTTTCTGTAAGGGGCCTCTATAAAACCGAAATCATTGATCTTTGCATAAGATGCAAGTGATGTAATGAGTCCGATATTCGGGCCCTCAGGAGTCTCAATAGGGCATATCCTTCCGTAATGGGTTGGATGAACGTCCCTGACCTCAAATCCGGCCCTCTCCCTGGTAAGTCCGCCGGGACCGAGGGCTGACAACCTCCTCTTATGGGTTATCTCTGACAGCGGGTTTGTCTGATCCATAAACTGGCTCAACTGGCTTGAGCCAAAGAATTCCTTAACAGCAGCCATCACAGGCTTTGCATTTATCAAATCGTGAGGCATTGCCGTATCGAGCTCTGTGAGGGTCATCTTTTCCTTTATGGCCCTCTCCATGCGCACAAGCCCTATCCTGAACTGGTTTTCGAGGAGCTCGCCTATCCCCCTTATCCTTCTGTTGCCGAGATGGTCGATATCGTCCATCTCCCCTTTGCCTGTCCTGAGATTTAAAAGATAACGCACAATCTCCACAATGTCCCTGTCTGTTAAGACCCTGACCTCAAGAGAGGTATCCATGCCGAGCTTCTCATTGATCTTCAACCTTCCCACCGGCGAGAGATCATATCTCTTCGGATCAAAGAACAGCCCTGCGAAAAGTTCCCGAGATGCAGCAGCAGTTGCAGGCTCGCCTGGCCTGAGCTTCTTGTAAATCTCTTTTAATGCATCCTCCTGTGTTGCGACCTTATCGGTAAGAAGGGTCTCCCTGAACGACGGGAGGTAGTTCACATTATCGATAAAGAGCATGTGCAGGGTATCTATCTTAAGAGAGAGTATCTTGTGGAATACCTCTTCCGTGATCTCCTTGTTTCCGTCAAGGATTATCTCACCGGTTGTAGGATCGACGATATCCTTAAGGGTTACCCTTCCGATAATCTCTGTTCTTGTTATAGGAATCTCCCTTATTCCGGCAGCCTCCATCTTCTTCAATGCCATTTTCGTTATTTTGCTACCCTCTTTTACAATAATCTCCTTGTTATCAGGAGAGACTATATTATGTCTTGTCCTGATACCTGCAAGGACATCGCTCACTACCCTTGTATAATGCTCTTTGTCCTTTATCTTTATCTCCTCAACAGGATAAAAGGTCTTAAGCAGGTCTTCGTTGGAATAGCCGAGGGCCTTGAGCACGATGGTTGCAGGCAGTTTCCTGCGTCTGTCAATCCTTACATAGAGAATATCCTTTGAATCGAATTCAAAATCAAGCCATGAACCCCTTACCGGAATTACTCTCGCTGTATATAAAAGCCTTCCGCTTGCATGGGTCTTTCCCTTATCAGGAGCAAAATATACTCCCGGCGAGCGATGCAACTGGCTGACTATAACCCTTTCAGTTCCATTTATAATAAAGCTGCCTGTCTCTGTCATGATAGGTATATCGCCTATATAGACTTCCTGCTCCCTTGACTCCTTTAATATCTTCTTTCCTTTTTCGTCCTTCTCATAAACATTGAGCCTTACCTTTATCTTAAGTGGCGCAGCATAGTTTAAACCTTTGAGGAGACACTCCCTCGGTGTCATCTTTGGTTCGCCAAGGGCATACGAAATAAATTCTATTGATGCTGTATCATTATAATCCGTTATAGGGAAGACACTGCTGAAGGCTGCCTGCAGTCCCTCATCTGTCCTCGTAGCAAAAGTAATATCCTTCTGCAGAAATTTGTCAAAGGACCTTTTCTGAAACTCTACAAGATACGGCACCTCCAATACAGGCGGCACCTTACCAAAATTTAACCTCTCCCTTAAAAGCTTTGCCATGGCTCTCCTTATATTTTGTTAATGAGTTAATGCGTATATGGGTAAATGAGTAAAAGGAAGAAGTTACAAACATTTCCTTTACTCATCTACCCATTCTCCCATTTACTCTTTTACTTGATTTCTACCTTTGCTCCTTCTGCCTCGAGTTTTGCCTTCATTGCATCTGCTTCTTCCTTTGAAACGCCGGTCTTAAGAGGCTTTGGTGCTCCGTCAACAAGGTCTTTTGCCTCTTTGAGTCCGAGCCCTGTCAACTCCCTTACCACCTTAATAACCTGAATCTTCTTGTCTCCGGCAGATGCGAGGACTACATCAAAACTTGTCTTCTCCTCAACTGCCGGGGCTGCTGCAGCAGCAACCGGTGCGGCTGCAACAGCAACTGGTGCTGCTGCTGTAACACCGTATCTCTCCTCAAATTCCTTGATAAACTGTGACATATCGAGGATTGTCATGTTATCGATAAAACCAAAAACATCTTCCTTTGTAACTGCCATTTAACCTTCCTCCTTTATGAACTTTTTTTGTTTTTTAATGCTTCCAGTGCGTATGCAAACTGCGAGAGTGTAGCATTCAATGCACCGGCCAGTTTCGACATCGGCGCCTGCATTGTGCCTGCCAATATGCCAAGAAGAACATTCTTCGGCGGAAGCTTCGACATGGCCTTGATATCATCGACAGAGCAAAGCCTTCCTTCGATAACGCCGCTTCTCACCTTGAACTTATCGTTCTTGCCGGCGTACTCAAGAACTTTCTTGGCTGCGGCAATGGGATCTTCAAAACCAAAGGTTATGCCTATTGGACCAACAAACAAATCTGTTGCTGGTTCTGCAGGGGTTCCCTTTGCAGCGATGCTGCTCAGAGTATTCTTGACAACCTTATACTCAGCGCCAACTTCCTTTAAGATTTTTCTCAGTTCAGCAATCTCTGAAACAGTGAGTCCCTTATATTCTGTGAGAACAACCGCCTTTGATCTCGAAAACCTTTCTGATAGTTCTGCTATTTGTTGGGATTTCTTTTCTTTGGTAATCAGAATCCTTCCTCCTTTCCCAGAGACCTCGAAAACAGTGTTTAGTGATTAGTGAATTAGTGTTTAGTAAAATTTAACAACACTTAAAATCTGTCTCGGTAGGCTGGCCAATTAAACAACAGGGAATAAATTTTACTCCCTGTTATGCCTACTGTCTCTGACATTCTTAATGCAGGCAATGCCTGCTATGCTACTTTTAACTTTGCAATATCTATCTTTACACCAATCCCCATTGTAGAGGATATGGTAATCTTCTTTATATATTTCCCTTTTGATGTAGAAGGCTTTGCCTTTGTAACCGATTTTAAGATAGCCATTGTATTTTCGAGCAGCTTCTCTTTGTCGAATGAAGCCTTTCCAACAGGGACATGGACAATGCCCGCCTTTTCCACCTTATATTCAACCTTACCTGCTTTTATCTCCTTTACTGCTTTTGCGATATCAAATGTGACTGTTCCCAGTTTAGGGTTAGGCATAAGCCCCCTCGGGCCAAGAATCTTGCCAAGCTTTCCGACAAGCCCCATCAAATCAGGCGTGGCAACTGTCTTGTCAAACTCAAGCCAGCCCTGCTGTATCTTTTCGACAAGGTCTTCCGCTCCAACATAGTCTGCGCCCGCATCCTTGGCTTCCTTTTCCTTTTCTCCCTTTGCAAAAACCAATACCCTTACTGTTTTGCCAGTCCCGTATGGAAGAACCACTGTTCCCCTTACCATCTGGTCAGACTTCTTCGCATCAACGCCGAGGTTTATCGCCATATCAACTGTTTCATCGAACTTTGTAAATTTGCTCTCTTTTACAAGAGCAATCGCTTCCTCTATGGAATATTCCTTATTCAAATCTATATTTGATCTTGCACTGTCCATCTTCTTTCCCATTTTCATTCCCTCCTTAATCCCTTACTTCCACGCCCATGCTTCTCGCAGTCCCCTTGATTGTATTCATTGCGGACTCAAGAGAAGTGGTATTCAAGTCAGGGAGCTTTGTCTTTGCTATTTCTTCAACCTGAGCAGCGGTTATTGCTCCAACCTTATCCTTATTTGGCACGCTGGATCCTTTAACAACACCTGCAGCTTTTTTAATTAACTCGGATGCAGGCGGTGTTTTAAGAATAAATGTAAATGACCTGTCGTTGTAAATACTTAAAACAGCAGGCACCAGTGTATCGCCCATATTCTGTGTCTGGGCATTAAACTGCTTACAAAATTCCATTATATTAATACCATGAGGACCAAGTGCCGGACCAACAGGTGGTGCCGGGTTAGCCTTTCCTGCAGATATCACAAGCTTAACCTGTGCTACAACCTCTTTCTTAGCCATCTATCTCTCCCTCCATTCCTTAATTTACGCTTTTTCTGCCTGTGAAAAGGCAAGCTCCACAGGAGTCTGTCTGCCGAATATGCTGACCATGACGCGCAGCCTGCCGTGGTCCATATCAACCTCATCTATATAACCTACAAAATTACTGAACGGGCCGTCTGTTATCCTTACGCTTTCACCTTTTTCAAACTGGCTCTTAACAACTGGCGCAGGCCCCTTTTCCAACTGCTGAAGTATTACCTCAACCTCTTCCTCAGGAAGGGGGACGGGTTTGGCTCCGCCAACAAAACCGGTAACGCGAAGGGTATTCTTGATGAGGTGCCATGTCTCGTCATCGAGCTCCATCTCAATAAGCATATATCCCGGATAGAACTTCTTATCTGTCTCTTTCTTCTTCTTGCCCTTCAGCTCTATAACCTTCTCTGTAGGGATAAGTATCCTCGTAATTTTATCCTCAAGGCCTTTGAGTTTAATCTTTTCCTCTATCGAGGCCTTTACCTTTTCTTCAAAGCCAGAATATGTGTGAACGACATACCAGTTTTTAGCCATATCTTTACCTTACAAGTAGTTTAATTATTTTAGCGAGACCTAAATCCACAATACCAAGAAACACCGAAACAACCACAACTGTTGTAATAACAACCCATGTGGAACCAACAAGCTCATCTTTTGAGGGGTAATTGACCTTTTTCGCCTCTACCTTTACTTCCCTGAAAAAATTCTTTATCCTCTCAAACATCTCCGCTCCTTTTTCAGTCGTTAGTGAATAGTGAACAGTATTTAGTTCTATTATAAAATAAATTCCTTTTTACTATTCGCTACCCACTGTTTTTGTGGCAGGCCAGGAGGGATTTGAACCCCCAACCCTCGGATTTGGAGTCCGACGCTCTAGCCGTTAGAGCTACTGGCCTAATCCAACCTTTACGACTTGGTCTCCTTGTGCATAGTATGTTTTCTGCAGCTCCTGCAGTACTTCTTGAGCTGAAGCTTATCCGTGGTATTCTTCTTGTTCTTCATGCTCGAATAGTTCTTGTCCTTGCACTCTGTGCATTGAAAAAGTATTATCTCTCTCATGGTTTACTCCAACACCTCTGTAACAACTCCAGCACCTACTGTCCTTCCGCCCTCTCTTATTGCAAACCTCAATTCCTTCTCCATTGCTATAGGTGCTATCAGTTCAACTGTTATGTTTATATTGTCTCCGGGCATTACCATCTCTACTCCCTCAGGAAGGTGCGCTATTCCTGTCACATCTGTTGTCCTGAAGTAAAACTGCGGCCTGTATCCGTTGAAAAATGGTGTGTGCCTTCCTCCTTCTTCCTTTGTCAATACATATGCCTCTGCCTTGAACTTTGTGTGCGGGGTTATGCTCCCGGGTTTCGCCAATACCATGCCTCTTTCTACATCTTCTTTTCCTATTCCCCTGAGCAATACTCCGATGTTGTCTCCTGCCCTTCCTTCGTCAAGCAGTTTCCTGAACATCTCTACTCCGGTGGCTACTGTCTTTCTCGTCTCTCTTATGCCTACTATTTCTACTTCTTCGCCTACTTTGACTATTCCTCTCTCTACTCTTCCCGTTACGACTGTTCCACGGCCTGAGATTGTGAATACATCTTCTATCGGCATCAGGAATGGTTTGTCTATCGGTCTTTCCGGTGTGGGCACATAGCTGTCTACTGCGTCCATGAGTTCAAGTACGCATTTGTATTCAGCGGCATCAAAGTCGTTGCTTCCGCTTTCTACTGCTTTCAATGCGCTGCCTTTGACTATGGGTATGTCGTTGCCGGGAAATCCATATTTGCTGAGTAACTCCCTTACTTCGAGCTCTACGAGGTCAAGAAGCTCGGGGTCGTCTACCATGTCTACTTTGTTCATGAATACTACTATGTATGGCACTCCTACCTGTCTTGCAAGGAGTATGTGCTCTCTTGTCTGGGGCATCGGGCCGTCTGCTGCGCTGACTACGAGTATGGCTCCGTCCATCTGGGCTGCTCCGGTTATCATGTTCTTGACATAGTCTGCGTGTCCGGGGCAGTCAACATGGGCATAGTGCCTCTTGTCTGTTTCGTATTCGACATGGGCTGTTGCTATGGTGATTCCCCTTGCCTTTTCTTCTGGCGCATTGTCTATCTGGTCGTATGCCCTGTATTGTGCCAGTCCCTTTATTGCCAATACTTTTGTTATTGCTGCTGTCAGTGTTGTCTTTCCATGGTCTACATGCCCTATTGTCCCCACATTTACATGCGGTTTTACCCTCTCAAATTTTGCCTTGGCCATATCTCCTCCTTAATTCTTAGTGAATGTTTAGCGAATAGTTGTATAAAGGAACCCAACCTATTCTTCTTTACTATTCACTGTTCACTGATAATTACCGTTCTCAAGCCCATGACCGGAATTGAACCGGTGACCTCATCCTTACCAAGGATGTGCTCTGCCGACTGAGCTACATGGGCGATATGGAGCGGGAAACGGGATTCGAACCCGCGACCCTCAGCTTGGAAGGCTGACGCTCTACCACTGAGCTACTCCCGCACACCTTAAAAATCTCAAATTTCAAATCCATGTTTTCGCTATGCGAAAACATGGTGGAGAGGGGAGGATTCGAACCTCCGAAGGCAGCGCCGGCAGATTTACAGTCTGCTCCCTTTGGCCACTCGGGAACCTCTCCTACCGCGTGTGGAGATTTCATCTCCCACGAACCCCTCTTTTCCAATAAACAATCTGGAGCCGCCGAAGGGATTCGAACCCCCGACCTGATGATTACAAATCAACTGCTCTACCAACTGAGCTACGGCGGCGATAACTTATTAATATAAGGAAGTTATTATATACTTGTCAATCTTAAAATTTCAACTGGTTATAAACATTAGATAATTAGATAGGCCTGATATGACAAGCAGGACTGGATTACGCTCAGGCGCTCCATCCAGTCCTGCTTGTCACTATTTTAATCTCTGTCTAATAACCTCATACGATAAAATACCCGTAGCAACCGACACATTCAGCGAATTTACCTTTCCCCTCATGGGCAGGCTGACCACAAAATCACACATCTCCCTTACCGTCTTCCTCAACCCCTGTCCTTCCGAGCCGATAACAAAAGCCATCGGTCCCTCCATATCAATATCCCATGGCGTCAGTTCCGAGCCCGCCTCTGCACCGACTATTGTAATATTTAACTTCTTCATTTTATCTATGGCATGCTTTATATTCACAACTTCAGCAAGGTTAACATATTCCAGCGCACCCGCCGATGCCTTTGAGACAATAGGCGTAATCCCTGCCGCCCTGTGAGACTGAAATACCACCCCGTGCACACCTGCAGCATCGGCAACCCTTAAAATTGCACCGAAGTTCCGGGGGTCTTCTATACAGTCGAGGACAAGAAAAAAAAGGGTTTCTCCGCTCTTTTCAGATATGCTTAAAAGCTCATCTATGCTTAATAGCTTTTTTTGTGCAACAAGAGCAGCAATACCCTGATGTCCCTTGTGAAATTTGGTATCGAAAAAATCTTTCTCTGCAAACTCTACACGGATGCCTTCTGCCTTTGCTATTTCAATAATATTCTGGATCTGCTCATGCCTTTGCCTGGAAATATAGACAGTTTTTATCTTTCTGCCTGACTTGATTGCTTCCAAGACGGGATTAAAACCGTAGAGCCACTCTTCCTTTGCGCTTTTGTCCTTCATTTAATCTTAACTAATCTTTACCTTCCACGAAGTCCCGTCTTTTTTATCCTCAAGGATTATCCCCTTCTCCTCAAGCTCCTTCCTTATAGCATCAGCCTTTGCCCAATCCTTATTCTGCCTTGCAATTCTTCTCTCTTCTATCTTGCTTTCTATTTCTGATTCGGTCAGGGAGATTTTCTTGCTTTTAAGAAGGTCAATATTCCATTGGGCAGGCGTCCTGTTAAAGAGATTGAGGACTTCTCCTACTGTTTCGAATATATCTTTTGACCTCTTTATCAATGCCTTTGCTGCTTCTCCGGATGGCTTTGAATCGAGGAATTTGTTTGCCTCCCTCACAAGCTCGAAAATATGCCCTATTGCCAGTGCAGTGTTGAAATCATCATCCATTGCCTCTTCAAACCTGTCCTTGAATTTATCAAGGATAGACTCAAGTTCTACCCCCCCTTTATTCCCCCCCTTGGCAAGGGGGGGTATTGTAGTCTCAAGGGCATGCGATAGGAAATCATCGATTCTCGCTATTGTGCTGTAATACCTTTCCAGAGAAGACTCTGCATCATGCAACTGTTCATTGGAAAATTCTATGGGACTTCTGTAATGGCTCGAAAGGATAAATAGCCTGATAACCTCTGCATCATACTTATCAAGAATCTCCCTTATCGTGAAAAAATTCCCGAGGGATTTGGACATTTTCTCCTTGTCAATGGTGATGAACCCGTTATGCACCCAGTATTTCGCAAAGGGCTTGCCTGTATATGCCTCTGACTGCGCAATCTCGTTCTCGTGGTGCGGGAATATGAGGTCTGCGCCGCCTCCATGTATATCAATGGATTCACCAAGATGTTTTATGACCATTGCAGTGCACTCGATATGCCATCCCGGCCTTCCCTTACCCCATGGGCTATCCCACCAAGGCTCCCCTTCCTTTGATGCCTTCCACAAGGCGAAATCGACAGGGCTTTTCTTTCTTTCATCCACATCCACACGCGCGCCTGCAAGAAGCTCCTTTTGCTCCTTTTTTGAGAGCTTCCCGTATTCAGCAAATTTATCTACAGAAAAATACACGCTCTTATTTTCACCTTCAGCAACCTCATAGGCATAGCCCCTGTCTATGAGAGTCTTGATAACCTCGATCATCTCTTTTATGTGTTCTGTTGCCTTTGGCTCAACATCTGCCCTTGCAACGCCAAGCCTGTCCATGTCTGTGTAATATTCATCAATATATTTTTGGGCAACAGCATCCCATGCGGAGCCTTCTTCATTGGCCCTTCTGATTATCTTGTCATCGATGTCTGTAAAATTCCTCACATACCTGACATCGAATCCCTTGTATTTGAGATAGCGCCTTATCACATCAAAGACCACTGCGCTCCTTGCGTGTCCGATATGGCAGTAATCGTATACAGTAACACCGCAGGCATAAATCCCAACTTTATCCCTTATGATTGGAGTAAAGTCCTCTTTCTTGCCTGTCATGGTATTGAATATCTTCATCCTTTCACCTCTGCCTTCAAGCTTATCTATCCTGTTTTTGAGCCTCTCAATATGCTCCATCAATTCATAAAGTTTTTCATCAACAGGGTCAGAAAACCTCACATGGTCAAGGGCCTCCACAGGCCCTTCTTCCTCTATACGCATAACCTTTTTCTTGATAATCCTTCCCGGCACGCCGACCACAATGGAATAGTCAGGGACAGACTTCAAGACAACAGAATTGGCTCCTATCTTAACATAATCGCCGATTCTTATTGGGCCAAGTATTTTTGCACCGGCACCGACTACAACATGATTTCCAAGCGTTGGATGTCTCTTTCCCTTTTCTTTTCCTGTGCCTCCCAATGTAACGCCCTGATACAACAAAACATCTTCGCCTATTTCTGTGGTCTCTCCTATCACAACTCCCATTCCGTGGTCAATAAAAAAGCCGGCGCCAATCCTTGCAGCAGGATGAATCTCTATGCCTGTAAGAAAACGGGCAATATGAGATAACAACCTCGGCAGCAAAGGAATTTTAAACTTCCACAAGGCATGACTTATCCTGTGGATGAATATGGAATGGAAGCCGGGATATGTGAGAATAACCTCAAAAGTGTTCCTCGCAGCAGGGTCGCGCTCAAAAACCGCATGCAAATCCCTCTTTATGTCATAAAAGAAACCCATTGTTGTGAATTATAACATAAACCTCTTAAGCCTTTGACTTACAAAGAAAGATAAAAGACAGGAGTACAAATTTGACAACATCCAAATCCTCTGGTATAGATTTGTAATGAGTAAGAGAGGACATCTATTATTAGCCGTGCAGTTGCTATTGATTGTTATATTCCTTTTGCTGGGATGCATCAGTACCATCACTGTAAAACAGGATTCGGTAAAGTTCCGGGAAAGGGCAGAGAAACTGCCGTTAAGCGTCGGTCTTTTTCTGAGCGACACAATGAAGAATTATCTGATGCCGGGAGAAATAGCGTCCGACACCCTTAATTTTGAAATCGGCAAGGCCATTGAAGCGAGTGCAATAGAGTCACTAAAAAAGGTTTTTCATGATGTTTCCTTGATTCAGGAAAAAGCCGCGATCAGTCCTAATATCCAAAGGATAGTTATCATTGAATTCAGCCCCTCGTCAAAATTCATATACGGCGGTGCTACGCTTTCTGAGCACACAGCCACGGTAGAATTGCTCTGCGAGGTATATGACAGAAAATGGAACATATTATGGAAAGGAACTGCTAATGGCAGTGTTACAAGGACTACCGGAGAAGCGGGTGTAGCATCTCTAATCATCGGCATGTTAGGCGAGTCTATACAGTTAAAGGAATTAGGGAAAATTGTCAACGAAAGCCTGACCGCAGCCTTGGAAAACCTCAATGATCAGATTATGATATTAGGCAAAGATGCTATTATGGGGAATAAAAAATAATCTATCTCCACCCCGAATTCTGCTTGTGCTGGTTTGATAAGCCCTTATAAGGGTTTATTGCCATGCTTTCTGGAATAAAATCTCCGCATTTGCAGTTCCAGCCTCCTTCAACGCGCTCCTGTTCCGTAAGGACAGCGCCGCATGCAGGACAGATAAACTCGGTATTATTTTCAGAACTAAATTTTGAATATTCGCTCATGTTTTATTTTACCATATTTTTTATTTTAACCTGCTGGCTACTGTTGGGAACTGGCTCATGTCGGTATGGGGTAAAAAGAGGGCCGACATGTATTCATCCATGAAGCTCCTGTAAACGGACAGCTCTATGTATGTCATCTTCGATGCAATATCTTCAGCCTCTCTCCTCAATTCCTCTGAAAGCAGGCATAGATAAGCGCCGGTTATTGATGTATTGCCCATGAACACGAATCTCTCCTTCGGAATATCAGGGAGCATGCCGAGTATTATCGCCCTCTCGACATTGATGTAATTTCCAAAGCCTCCTGCTATATAGACCTTTTCTATAGCATCCATAGTAAATCCGACCTCGCTCAGGAGGGTTTTTATTCCTGCATACAGTGCTGCCTTTGCCCTGATTATATTTTCAACATCAACCTCTGTGAGCACTATATCTTTATTATGGGCTTCATCCCTGTAAAGCACAAACTCCAGTCCCTCTTCGCCTTGCCTTATCCTGTCTGTCTTTCCTTTGACAAACTTGCCCTTCTGGTCTATTACTCCTGTCAAAAACATCTCTGATATGGAGTCAATCATGCCTGAGCCGCAAATGCCCATTGGGTGGCCTCCGCCAATAACATTTATAGCAGGCTCATAGGTCTCAGGGTCTATTTTTACGGACTCTACTGCCCCTGATGTTGCCCTCATGCCGCACCTGACGCCGCTGCCCTCAAAGCATGGCCCCATAGAACACGCAGCGGTCATGAGCCATTCATTATTGCCGATGGCTATTTCTCCGTTGGTGCCTATGTCCATGAAGAGGGCTATCTCCGGATTTCTGTGCATCTTTGAGGCAAGGACTCCTGCAGCTATATCGCCTCCGACATAGCTTGCAACGCAGGGGACTGTATAAACCGGGGATTGCGGATTAATTGATAGCTTTGCAGTCCCCCCCTTCCACTGCGGGAAATGGTTTAGCGTGGGGATGTATGGTTCCTCTCTTATTGAGCCCGGATTGAGTCCCCAGAATATGTGGGACATGGTTGTATTTCCTGCAATAGTTGCTGTATCTATCTCGCATGCTTCTATACTATGCCTCTCCATCAAGGAATTCACTATGGTATTTATGTCTGTAACAACAGCGTCCCTTAGTTCATTAAGTCCCCCTCCTTCTGTAGCATAGACTATCCTTGTGATAACATCATCGCCATATCTCATCTGTGAGTTATAGGTGGAGCCGATGTCTACAATCTCTCCAGTAGAGAGATTTGCAAGATATACGACAACGGTAGTTGTTCCTATGTCCACTGCTATGCCGTGTCTTCTATTGCATGATTCAGGGTCTGTTAGAAATATCGCTTCCCCGGATACCCCTTCGCCGTTCAGATATGTAAGCTCAACATTCCAGTTGGAACTTCTAAGGATTTCCGCCATTGTGGATACGAAGCCGTGTGAGAATCTCATATTTCTCAAGCCCTTCTCATTCAACGTCCTCTTTAATCTTTCAAGGTCGCTTATGTTGTCGCTGATAGTCGGAGGCGGCAGTTCTATATAAATTCTCTTTACAGCAGGATTTATGTCAACACCGTAAGACTTTAAATATTCGACAAGGTCTTTTGTCCTTGCAATGGCTATCTTGTCTCCGACAACAAGCCTTGATTCTTTGAGTATCTCAACAAGGACATCACTTTTGGGAATCGACTGACAGGCAAGAATTATATTTGACTCCCTCTCCTTCTGTGTCAGTTTCCCGTAGGAAATTACATCACATTCTCCCTCAACAATCTTGACCTTGCACTTTCCGCATGTTCCCTTCCCGCCGCAGGAGGCAACAAGATAAATACCTGCCCTTTTTAATGCAGAATAAATGTCTTCTCTTTCCTTTAGCTTTATGACCTCATCGGATGTAAGCCTTAGCTCCATAAATGAACACCTCAATAAAAATTGACAGTATTTTACCATACCAGAGACCTTTTCATATCTGCCATTTTATGCAGGCATCGAGTTATGTTAAAATGACAGTGTTTAATAAGGATCCAAGGAGATAATATAATGCCGAAAAAGGGACTATTGCACATGTATCGCACTCCCGCTCTTTCCGCGTACAAAAAAAATGTCCTCTTAAAAGCAGTTCGTGAGAAAATCAGCCCTGATATTCGGGATATAGGGACAGAGTTCTGTTTTAATATAGACTCCTCGGCCCCGCTTACAGACGAAGAACTGAATACCCTGAAATGGCTTCTGTCAGAAACATTTGAGCCTGATAATTTTTCCGACACAAGTTTTTTAACCGCTTCACCCATTCACCGATTTACCCATTCACCAGTTTTTGAGGTCGGTCCGAGAATGAACTTCACTACTGCATGGTCAACCAATGCAGTCTCCATATGTCATGCCTGCGGGCTTACAAAGATAAACAGAATAGAGCGTTCAAGACGCTATAAGCTCATATTCAGAAGTCAGAAGTCGTCAGACTTCTTGGAACTTATCCACGACAGGATGACAGAGTGCTCATACCCTGAGCCCTTAACAACATTCGAAACAGGGATAATTCCCGAACCGGTAAAAACAATCCCTCTTTTAGAAGACGGCAAATCCGCATTGATAAAGATCAACCATGAAATGGGACTCGGGCTCGATGACTGGGATATTGATTATTATTACAACCTATTCGTCAATGACCTCAAGAGAAATCCAACGAATGTTGAGTGCTTTGATCTAAGCCAGTCAAACAGCGAGCATTCCCGCCACTGGTTTTTCAGGGGCAGGCTGATTATAGACGGCAGAGAGATTCCTGAAAGCCTGATGCAGATTGTAAAAGAGCCTTACAAAAGAAATCCGAACAACAGCGTCATTGCCTTCAAAGACAACTCGAGCGCCATCAGGGGCTATAAGATACATACAATAATGCCTGAATCCCCCGAAAAACCCTCCCCCCTTAAGGAAAAGGAACTAACCTATCACATAATATTTACTGCCGAGACTCACAATTTTCCCACAGGCGTTGCTCCATTCCCAGGCGCAGAGACAGGCACAGGCGGAAGGATAAGGGATGTCCACGCCACAGGCAGGGGAAGCCTTGTTGTTGCAGGGACTGCAGCTTATTGCGTAGGCAATCTGTTTATCCCAAATTATCCGTTGCCGTGGGAGCACGGCTCATCCATCTATCCAAAAAACCTCGCATCCCCGTTACAGATAGAAATAGAGGCGAGCAACGGCGCATCAGATTATGGGAACAAATTTGGGGAGCCTGTAATACAGGGCTTCACAAGGTCCTTCGGATTAAAGATGCCTGACGGAGAGCGCAGGGAATGGATAAAGCCCATAATGTTCACAGGCGGCGTCGGTCAGATAGACGCAAGACATCTCGAAAAAGGCGAGCCGGAGAATGGAATGGTAGTTGTAAAAGTAGGAGGACCGGCATACCGCATAGGAATGGGCGGCGGAGCAGCCTCAAGCATGATATCAGGGGAGAATATAGAAGAACTCGATTTCAATGCTGTACAGCGCGGGGATGCAGAGATGGAGCAGAAATTAAATAGAGTGATAAGGGCATGTGTCGAACTGGGCAATGAAAATCCAATAATAAGCATTCATGATCAGGGAGCAGGCGGAAACTGCAATGTAGTCAAAGAGATTATCCATCCTTCAGGCGCAAACATAGATATAAGAAAAATTATCCTCGGCGACAATACACTTTCTGTCCTTGAAATATGGGGCGCGGAATACCAGGAACAGGATGCACTACTCATACATTCGAGCAGAATCGAATTATTTGAAGGTTTATGTAAAAGGGAAAAGGTTCCTGTTGCAGTTATAGGTGAAATAACAGGGGACGGCTATATAGTGCTTTACGATGGGAATGATGATTCAATTATCGAGCATCTCAGTCTTGAGAAGGTCTTAGGCGACATGCCGCAAAAGACATTTCACCTTGAGCGCGTAGCTTCCAATAATCAGCCCCTCCGTCTGCCTGACAATATAACAGTACTGGATGCCATTGACAGGGTGCTAAGGCTTGTTTCTGTGGGTTCAAAAAGGTTTCTCACGAATAAAGTTGACAGGTCTGTTACAGGCCTTATTGCAAGACAGCAGTGTGCTGGGCCGCTTCAGCTCACCGTATCTGATGTGGCGGTTATTGCACAAAGTCATTTCGGCCATGAATCGGGATTATCAGGAGCAGCCATATCCATCGGAGAACAACCCATAAAAGGACTCATCAATCCATCGGCAATGGCGAGGATGAGCGTTGGAGAGGCGCTGACAAATATTGTATGGGCAAAGATAAGTTCATTGCGCGACATAAAATGCTCTGCAAACTGGATGTGGGCGCCCAAGCTTACCGGCGAGGGCGCAAAGCTCTACGATGCAGCAATTGCCATGAGGGATATTATGCTGGAGCTGGGCATTGCCGTTGATGGAGGCAAGGACAGCCTTTCTATGGCAGCAAAAGTGGTACATCCATCAGGAGATGTCGAGACCGTAAAATCACCCGGCGCCCTTGTAATCTCTGCCTACGCCACATGCCCTGATATTACAAGGGTCATCACTCCTGATTTAAAAATGCATGGCAAAAGCAAACTTATTTACATAGATTTAGGCAGTGGCAAAAATAGGCTTGGAGGCTCTGCACTTGCTCATTGTTACAAACAGGTAGGCGATGAATCACCTGATGTGGACAACACCCAATTGCTCAAGGATGCCTTCAATGCTGTTCAAGAGCTGATAGATAAGGAGCTTATATTATCAGGGCATGACAGGAGCGACGGCGGACTCGCCACGACTCTGCTTGAGATGGCATTTGCAGGAAACTGCGGAATGGAGATAACTTTAAGTCAGGAGTCAGGGGTCAAGAGTCAAGAGTCAGAAAAAGGTGTTATGCCAATTTTATTCTCCGAGGAACTTGGGCTTGTAATCGAATACATGCCTGATAAGGAAGATTCGATAGTCGCAATACTTGAAAATTACTCTGTCCCTTGCCAGATTATTGGCAGAACTTCAACAGAAAAAAGAATCGAAATAAATCTCATGACTCACGACTCTGGACTCTTGACTATCCTTGATGAAGACATGAGAAGACTCAGGGCCATATGGGAGGAGACCAGCCATCAACTGGATATGCTTCAGGCAAATCCTGAATGCGTCCTTGAAGAAAAGGAAATTATTTACGACAGGACCGGCTCCTCATATCACATATCTTTCAAACCAGAACAGACACCCGAAATAATCTTAAAGAGAGATTTAAAACCGGCAGTAGCAATAATCAGAGAGGAAGGAAGTAACGGCGACAGAGAAATGACATCAGCATTTTACCTTGCAGGATTCGAGCCTTGGGATGTCACAATGACAGATTTGCTGAATGAAAAAATAGACCTCTCCCAATTTAAAGGCATAGTCTTTGTGGGCGGCTTCAGTTATGCAGATGTCCTTGATTCAGCAAAGGGCTGGGCAGGAACAATAAGGTTCAACAAAAAGCTTTATGAGCAGTTCCAGACTTTTTATAGCAGAACCGACACATTCAGTCTCGGCGTATGCAATGGATGCCAGTTGATGGCACTTTTAGGATGGGTTCCGTGGCAGGGTATTGACGATAAATTCCAGCCGAGGTTTATCCATAATAAATCAGGGAGATTCGAATCAAGATTCGCCACTATAAAGATTTTAGAAAGTCCTTCAATAATGCTGAAGGGCATGGAAGGCTCTGTCTTAGGCGTCTGGATAGCGCATGGAGAGGGGCTTGCCCATTTCCCCGACAAAAAAATACTGGATGAAGTATTAGAGAGAAAACTCGCACCAATCAGATATGTGGACGACAACGGAGAAGTCACGGAAAAATATCCGTTCAATCCCAACGGCTCGCCTCTTGGCATTGCATCGCTTTGCACACCTGATGGGAGACATCTTGCCATAATGCCACATCCGGAAAGGACATTCCTGAAATGGCAGTGGGCATGGATGCCGGAGGAGATGAAGAAAAACCTCAATGCATCCCCATGGTTAAAGATGTTCCAGAATGCAAGGGAGTGGTGTGCCAGAACATAAGATAGAACATAAGATTAAAAATATACATAAACACTGGAGGAGATTCGAAAGATGATTAAAAAAACCCATGTGAAGTCCTTCTACAACGGCGTGTTTGTTACCTGTTATGAATGCAAGGATGTAAAGTATGTAGCAAACCAGCATGGTGACTGGGATGTATATGAAGGTGAATACGAAAGAGGGAAAAGGACAAGGACAATTCCAAAAGAGTCCGAGGAGATTAGGCAAATCATCAGCGAACACCAAAGACATGCAAGAGGAAGGCGGTAGGTTCATAAGATATCGGACAACTGGAAATCAATGCCTTATAAAATCCTTGCAGACATAGTTGTCCTTATCCATTTCCTGTGGATAGTATTTCTAATATTCGGCGCATTCTTAGGTGTAAAACACAAGGCTGTAAAGGTCTTTCATATCTCAGGTCTCATCTTTGCCTTCATCATCCAGATATTCGACTGGTACTGTCCCCTTACCCATCTTGAGGTCTGGCTAAGGTCAAAACATGACCCTGCTCTCGCCTATACGGGATCATTCATTCCACACTATATAGAGAAAATCGTGTACATTGAACTCCCTCGTTATACCATCTTTATACTCACCGTCATTTTATGCGGATTCAATGCGTGGTTTTATATCAAGAAGAAGAAAAATGCTTAAATAATTATAGCAGGTATGCATACCTGCTACGCTCAAGAGCCGATATCATTATTTGGGTTTAAGCTTCTTTGAAAGATAATCTGCCCTTCTGAGGGGCTCAGGTATCCTGTATTTAAAAACGCATTTCATCACTATCTCTATAGACGAATCAATATCAATCATATGCCCGGGGGAGACAAAGACAGGCTTTACATTGCTCCGTGTTCTTAATACGGCACCGACTTTCATACCTTTGTAATAAAGATATGTCCAGATCCCCTTTGTAACATCAGGCTCCTTAAATTCCCCTATAAGTCTTGATTTTGCGCAGCCAATGGTTGAAATGTTCAAAAGCACACCGATATGGGATGCAATGCCTATTCCCTTTGGATGGGCTATGCCCTGACCGTCAAAGAGTATTACATCAGGTTTTGCATCCAATTTCCCGATGGCATTAATAATGGCATGTCCTTCTCTAAAAGAAAGCATTCCAGGGATATAAGGGAATCTTATTTTTTCGATAGAAAAAGCATCCTTTATATGCCTTAACTCTGGATATTCGTATAGAGCTGCAACTGCTATAACTTTATCGCCGGCAAAAGCCGCATCAACCGCTGCAATTAATTCAGGTGTCTTTTTCAGAGGTATAATCTTCACCCTCTTTCTCAGGACATCCTGAATTTTCTTTGCCTCTAAAATGTCCTTTGGCCATAAATTTTTTCTCATCAAATAATTATACCTGACATTTAATCTAAGTTATAATTAACCTATGAAGGTTCCAGGCCCAAGCTACAGCATAACTTTGAGAATAGAGGTCATCAACAAACCCGGAATGTTCGGAAAAGTCGCAACTGCCATCGGAAATGCAGGAGGCGATATAGGCGCCGTTGATATTGTAAGTGTAGGCAGAGGGGTAATAGTCAGGGATATTAATGTAAATGCAAGGGACGAGACACACGAAAAAGAGATAGTCGAGAGTGTAAAGAAAATAGATGGCGTTAAAATCCTTCATGTCTCTGACATGACATTTCTCCTGCACCACGGCGGCAAGATAGAGATACATAACAAAGTTCCTGTGAGAAACAGAAATGACCTGTCCATGGTTTACACCCCCGGAGTTGCGAGGGTCTGTACAGCAATACACCATGATAAGGAAAGGGCCTACAGGTTCACCATAAAAAGAAACTCCGTTGCAATCATTACTGACGGAAGCGCTGTGCTCGGCCTGGGGGATATTGGGCCGGAGGCAGCAATGCCTGTAATGGAAGGAAAAGCAATGCTCTTTAAAGAGTTTGCAGACATCGATGCATTTCCCATCGCTCTTTCAACAAAGGATCCTGATGAGATAATAAAGGTCGTGAAATACATATCACCAGCCTTTGGAGGAATCAATCTTGAGGACATATCTGCACCGAGATGTTTTGAAATAGAGGAGAAACTTAAGATAGAGCTTGATATTCCTGTATTCCACGATGACCAGCACGGCACAGCAGTGGTAATCCTCGCAGCTTTGATTAACGCAGTTAAGGTTGTCGGGAAAAGATTAGAAGATTTAAAGGCAGTAATATCCGGTGCAGGCGCTGCAGGGACAGCAACATGTAAGATGCTTATAAAAATCGGCATAAAAGACATCATTGTCTGTGACAGGGCAGGCGCCATTTATAAAGGCAGGAAAGAGCATATGAATCCAATAAAGGAATGGATTTCTGAAAATACAAATCCGGAAATGATAAAGGGAAGCCTTTCTGGTGTAATGGCTGGTGCAGATGTATTTATAGGTGTATCGGCGCCAAACCTCATAAGTATTGCTGATATAAAGAAGATGTCCCGGGACCCGATAGTATTTGCCCTTGCAAATCCTGAGCCTGAGATTTCTCCGGAAGATGCCATACCCCATGCAAGGATATTTGCAACAGGCAGGTCGGATTATCCTAACCAGATAAACAATATGCTCTGTTTTCCGGGGCTCTTCAGGGGACTCCTGAATTCAAGGGCTAAAGAGGTTAACGACGAGATAAAGTTAGCTGCTTCAATGGCAATAGCATCAATGGTGGACGAAAAGGAATTAAGCGAAGACTACATAGTGCCGAGCATATTTGACAGAAGGGTAGTTACTGAGGTCGCTGCCAAAGTCTCAGATGCAGCACATAAAACAGGAGTTGCAAGAAGGGATTGATAATAAAAAACATTCTCATCACAGGTCTTCCCGGTGTAGGCAAGACAACCCTTATTAGAAGGCTCGCTGAAGAACTTAAAAATTTTCATCCAGCTGGTTTTTATACAGCAGAGATCAGGGAAGGAGGCATCAGAAAGGGGTTTGAACTTATAAGCCTTGACGGGAAAAAGGGACTTCTTTCCCACATTGATATAAAAAGCCCTTACAGGGTCAGCAAGTACTGCGTTGACATTAAAGGCTTTGAGAGTTTTCTTGACTCCATCGCATTCTTAGACCCTGCAACCCGTCTCATTATCATTGATGAAATCGGAAAAATGGAGTGCTTCTCTGATAAATTCAGAAACCTCATAAAAGAGATCCTCGATTCCGATAAATTGGTTATTGCAACCATTGCCCTTAAAGGCACAGGAATAATTTCTGATATAAAGAAAAGGGATGATATAAAGCTTTTTGAGATTACTCAGAGCAACAGGAATTCTTTATTATCAGAAATTTTAAAAGAGATAAAGATTTAATCTTTCCTTGCAAAGCATGGGTTTTTATTTTACAATTAATTCCAATATAAAAGGACATAAGACATGGTAAAAAACAGATTATTACTTGCTAAGATTGGAAGTATCCTTATGGCTTTCTGGATAATAACTTTTTGTTATAGCAAAGCAGAAGGTGCAGACTGGAAACTATATGCCGAAAACCAGAATTTCTATTTTTATCACAATGTGGAAGCACAAGACCCATTAAAAAATATCCTCGATATTTTCAGGAAAAAAATCGTTAAGGCATGGACAAAACGTGTCATAAAAGGCGATAAAGGCAGAGATTGGCAGATACAGGAAAACAAAAGGCTTGGAATATCTACAAAAGGCTATGACAATTACGAGTACACGATATTTCTAAAGGAAATAAACTGCTCAGATAGCATGGTTCGCCCAATATCAGAAGCTGACTACACAAAAGAAAGGAATTTACTGAGCAAGGCTGAATTTCCATATGCAGAATGGAAACATATCATCCCGGAATCAGATGATGAACTGTTACTTAAAGCTGTATGCACTCTGTCAAAAACTGAAACAACCGAAACTGAAACAAAACAATACTGATAGAAGATTAGAAGTGGAGCTGAACGGGATCGAACCGTCGACCTCTTGAATGCCATTCAAGCGCTCTCCCAACTGAGCTACAGCCCCAAACCATTGTAATTTAAAGCATTTAGGCATTTGCTGTCAAGTTACTTTTGGTTACTGTCATAGAATTGTAATACTTTTGCTGATTTTGGCCTTCATTTTGAGGCGTTTTGCCGTTCAAAAAATTATCATATTTTTTGACTGCCTCTACCTTATGGCTCGGTGCTAAATGAGCATACCTTAATGTCATGGTCAGGGTCTTATGCCCTAAAAGCTCCTTGACTGTGGTTAAATCCACTCCGGCCATGACAAGATGACTTGCAAAGGTATGTCTTAAATCATGAAAATGAAAATCCTTAATCCCTGCCCTTCTGCAAGCTGTAGCAAATGCCCGTTTAACATCGCCGTAAGGCTTTCCTGTGGTGTTATCATAAAAGACATAGGAAACATCAAGCCTTCTGGTAATACCCTGCAAAATGCCTCTCAGTGTGTCATTGATTGGTATTTCCCTTCTCTCTCCGTTCTTAGTCTTGTCCAGTAGAATGAAACCATGCCTGAGGTCAATATTCGCATCCCATCGGAGATTCAGTATCTCGCCTTTCCTCATGCCGGTATTCAGTGCGGTAATCACGATTGGCTTTAAGTGAGGCTCACACGCATTAATTAAGGCTTGGCACTCCTCTTTTGACAGATACCGCAAACGCTTATTATTCTCTTTGAGCATTTTTACTTTTGGGATCGCCGTGCCGTCAATCATTTTCCAATCGGCTGCCTTTGTGAACATGTGAGCTAAAACAGCTATTTTTCTGTTTACCGTTGCCGGTTTATTGCCTTTATTCAGCATTTCGGACTGGTATTGCTCTATAACCTCAGTTGAGAAATCGTTTAAAAATAAATCCCCGAATTTCTTAACCAGTTGAGCAATAAGATAGCTTTTCCAGCGTTTAAACGCCTTCTGCCGTCCCTCCGCCCATGCTTTATACTTCTCCGATAGCTCGATAAAGGTGTATTCCTTCGGCTTTTCCTCATCCCTCATTTCGGAGATCCATTTACCGATTGCAATTTTACCCTTAATTGCATCGTAAATTGTTTGCGCTGCCTGTTTATTTGATGTTCCTGTAGACCGCTGGTACTGCCTTTTGTTTACACAAAAACTCATCCACCATATCGGTGAATCCTTACGCTTGTAAAGTCCCATAAACTATCCTCCTTTCTTGCTTTTAAAGCATTTAGGACCCAACAAGGCTTGCAAATACCACGGTAATTATAACATGCATGCCTAAAGTCCCTATATACGTATGCATTTTGACGAGGATTTTTTTCACGGAAATGCTTAATTTTTAAGAAAAGATTAAGAGAAGTTGTTAAAAATTTACTGACAGGCTTGTTAAGAACTTCTGTTAAAGGAATTGGGAATGGATACAGCCAAAAACTGTTTATATCGGATTACAGAGATGCCCTACAATCGATTTTTTTGAGGTAGGACGATATAAACATCGTCCTAAAAAGGGAATAAGGTCTATTGTTTATTCAGCCCTGGCTTACTCTTTTTCAAAAATAAATCGTTTGATTTGACGCCAAAGGGATCCAGGAAACTGAAATAAAAATATGATAAATGGAATAAGAAGGAAACAACTCACCAGCCACAACAATCTTTTTGTTGGGCTGTTAAACAAATACGGCCTCTTACTCCTTAAATCATCTGAAAACATTAAAAGCACAAACGAAAGAAGTACACCAACTAAATATAAAGCGATACGATAATAAGTTCCATCCATACCGTCCTCCTGTTCTATTATACAGGGGATTGCAAATTTTTAAGAATACTAAACATATCTATCCCATACTTTTTTGCAAGCCCGTATATTGCAGGTCTGATATAATCTTCACCCCTGCCTTTGCAAATTTTAACAACCTCGTGCTCAAGGTGCCTTCTGAGAATATCGATATCCAGCTCTCCTATTTCGTCAAGGGATTTCTCTACAAGGTTTAGCTCCCTGTTGAATATAACAGGCGGTGCAACAATAAAGAATATCTCAAGCCTTAAAAGCCTGCTGGCAAGCCTTATGTATCTATCATCAAAATTAATCTTTTCCATCGCTTTTCCTCCTGTTTCTCTTAAATAAGTATAAAATAAAAGCTATAATAATCATCGTCTCTTAGTGCTAATATTTGTCAAAATGAAGGCTATCTGCCCTTTCCTGTCCTTAAAAGGCCCTCCACAAAGGTCTCTCATCTTTACAGTGAGTATACAGAACTGAATTGCGTAACAATTATTGCATTTAGAATTCATAATGCTTTCGAGATAACCCATAGAGTCCTCCTGTCATTTTTTGCCATCTTTCAGATCAAGAACGGATTGAACATAAATGGCTATGTTTACGAACTTCTGAGGTCTAAACATATGTCTTGGGATTGTGATTCCCTTGATCTCATAATTCTCGACATCGAAAGTAATATATGTTTCCATCACGTTATCGTCGGGTTCGGGTTCAGGTATTGCTTTCTGGTGATAGATATCCTCTAAAGATAGTGTCCAGTCTTGTTTCAGGGAAAGAATTTGTCCTATCTGGATCTTGCCCGTTCCTTTGGGCGGAATATTCCTGTGTCTACAAACAAACTCGTCTGTTAACTTATGAGGTCGGATGTCAATAGTGGATACCAATTCACTCATGCTGCAATCCTCGTTTGATAAAACTTTTTCTCATAAGCAACTGGCGCTAAATACCCCAGCTTTGCCTGTTTCCTCTGCCGATTGTAAAA
>JAJYXI010000023.1 GCA_021791055.1 Nitrospirota bacterium
CAACATATATCTTGCAGGGCAGATTACAGGCGTTGAGGGGTACATAGAATCAACGGCAATGGGTCTGATAGCAGGAATAAATGCAGCGAGGAGGCTGATGGGAAAGGAGATTATTCATCCTCCGAAGATATCCGCTCACGGCTCTTTAATAAGCCATATCACAGAGTCCGAGCCGAAGCATTTTCAGCCGAGCAACATAAATTTCGGGCTGATACCGTCCGGCGAGGAGATATTAAAGATAAGGGATAAAAAGCTCAGAAGGCAGCGTATAGCTGAGATCGCGATAAAAGAGTGGGAGAAGTATGTTAATGCAGTTTTTAAGTAATGTTGTTATCTTTTGATTTATGTTAATATATATACAGCACAAAATATACATTACATTATTGGAGGGGAAATATGTCTGTCGCTGAAAAAAGGACGCAGGTTTATTTTCCAGTTAAACTTTACAGGAAAATGGAAAAGAAGGCTAAGAACGAATCGAAATCAGTTGCCTCTGTTGTGAGGGAAGCGGTCGAAAGCTATTTAAAAGAGCAGGAGTCTATAGACTGGGATAATGATCCATTCTTTAAGCTTGCGGGCATAGCCGAGAGCGGACGAGGCGATTTGTCGGAAAATCATGACAAATATCTTTACGGCAAAAGCAGAAAGAAATGAATGCTGTTTTTGTTGATACAAGTGCGATAGTTGCCTTATTTGACAGGAGCGATGAGCGCCATGCCGAGGCGAAAGCGCTTATGGAGATTGTAAGAAGAAACAGGTTGAAACTTATACTGACCGATTACATCTTTGATGAATGTCTGACCACTGCTTTGGCAAATACAGGACATGAAATCGCCGTGAAGGTAGGAGAGTTCATATTAAACAGCAGCGTTACAAGTATCATATGGCTGGACGAGCCTCTTAAAATGAAGGCATGGGATTATTTCAAGAGATATTCCGACAAGAGATATTCTTTCACCGACTGCACGAGTTTTTTGCTGATGAAAGAGAAAAAGCTGAATTATTTTTTTGCCTTTGACGAGGATTTTACAAAAGCCGGCTTTATGGATTTTTCTAAAAGATTTCGGTGAGGGTTGGAATTACCAACATAAAACAGAACATTTTCATTTCAGCTTGGTCCGATGTGAAAATTACCTTGCATTGGCATTAGGTTTTATAGTATTTTTCCTTCAGAATTAGAAGGGGGGGTAAGAGCAATGAAACGAGGCAATATAGCCAAGGTTTTAATGTCAGTTTTATTGGCAGTATTAATCCCGCTTTCGGTTTATTCAGACGCAGGCCGGGGCGTTAAGATAATCTCCATCAAAGACGACAAAGGCAAAGATATAAAGCTCTATAAAGAAAGCTATGCCCTTATCATCGGAGCGAGCAATTACACAGCAGGTTGGCCCAAACTGCCCGGAGTAAAGAAAGATGTAGAAGAAGTAAAAGAGATCCTCCAAAAGCACGGCTTTAATGTGACTGTAGCTTCTGACCCCAACAGAGAACAGCTTATACAGGCATTTGAGAAATTCGTCAACAAATACGGCCTTAAACCCGATAACCGCCTTTTATTCTATTTTGCAGGCCACGGCCATACAATCAAACAGACATACGGCGAAGAAATGGGCTACATCATCCCCATAGACGCTCCCAATCCCAACAGAGACAAAGACGGATTTCTCACAAAGGCAATGGACATGCAGATGATAGAAGTCTTTGCAAAGCGTATTCAGTCAAAACACGCCATGTTTCTCTTTGACAGCTGCTTTTCAGGTTCAATCTTCGCATTAACCAGAGCAGTTCCTGAAAACATCTCATACAAGACAGCAACTCCTGTCAGGCAGTTCATAACATCGGGAAGCGCGGAGGAAACAGTGCCTGACAAAAGCATATTTTTGAAGCAATTCGTCTCAGCATTAAGCGGAGAAGCGGACAGGAATAAAGACGGCTATGTAACAGGCACAGAGCTTGGAGAATACCTTCAGGACACAGTAATCAACTATTCAAAAGGCTCTCAGCATCCGCAGTACGGCAAAATCAGGAATCCTAATTTAGACAAAGGAGACTTTGTATTTCAGCTTGCAAAGGCGATGAAAGAGGAGCCTTACAAGTCTGCTGCGCCATACATATCATCAGAAGTCAACGAAGAGACAAAGAAACTGCTGGAAGAAAAGGAACGACTGCGTAAAGAGCGTGAAGAATTAGCTCAGGCGAAAGCATTATTAGAAGAAAAAAAACAAATTGAGGCCGAACGCAAGCGTCTTGAAGCAGAAAAGTCAGAATTGGAAAAAAAGCGCAAAGAAGATGAGCAAACGCAGATTGCGAAGAAAAAGCAAGAACTACATGGCATATATACCGAGCCATCTGGCGCGGTTATTAAGCCAGATTTTTGGCAGATACAAGGTGTCTGGAAGGATAAGAACTCCCGTTCGCGCAATATGCGCATAACAATAGACAATGGCCGGATATCCATATACTGCTGGGATACGCAGGACAGTGAGGTTACTCAAGTTTCCAATATTTTATGGGAGGGTAATGCACTAAAGATGGTTACGTATACACCTTCTACTGGCTACAGAAATAATATAGTTCTGAGAATCGCGGGTCCGGATGAACTCAGAGGAACTTCTTCTGGGAGTTGGAACGGAGAAGTTTCGTGGATAAGACTTTCCGCTCCGGACCAGTAATTGCGCTGGGTTCCAGTTCCGGCAATGACCGTGTTCTTCGCGGCGTAGCCGCTGTTAGTTAGGATAGTAAAGAAAACAATATAACCACAGAAAATGGTATAATTTCAATTAAGATGACTGTAGCGACGATTGAAAAAAAGGCAAAACTTATAACCGGAAGGGATGGGCGTCCTGTCGAGGTAATATTGCCCTATAACATCTACAGAGAGCTATTAGAGCTTGAAAGAAGCATGGAAATATTCAGACGCAAAGAAACTCAGGAAAGCGTCAAAAGGGCAAAGGAAGATATAAAACACGGCAGGGTAAAAGCCTTTAGCGATATGAAAGACGCTATTAAATGGCTGGACAAATAGAAATAATCCTCACTGAGGAATTTAAGAAAACCTATAAAAAGCTTCCTGAAGACATCAAGAAAAAGGCCAAAAAACAATTGAAATTTCTGGGCAGTAATCCGGCGCATCCGTCCCTAAAAATTCACAAATTAAATGGAGAATGGGAATTCTATGTCGATATCCATTACAGGGGTTTGTTTTTAAGGGAAGGGGATAAGTATATTCTCCTGACAATCGGAACCCACAGAATAATTGACAGATATAAAAAAGATTAGCTGTTCGGTTATCATAACAGAAAATAGCGGCAACTACCGTTATTGGATGAGATGCGGAGAGAAGGGCGTTAAAACTTTCCAAAAAGTTTGACTTTTATTGAAGGTTGAACTATTATTAAAGTAATACTTTGGCAGAGGTGCAACAATATGGAATATGTATTGAAAGTGTCGCAAAAAGGTCAGGTAATACTCCCCAAGAAATTGCGGGAAAGCCTGAAGATCAAAGAATTGGTGGTCGTTGACGTCAGCGACAGCGAGGGCGTGATGAAGAAACCAGAGATGGTTACGGATAAACTTGCCGGGTGCTTTAAGAAATATGCTGCGAAGAAGAAAGTTCCTCTCGATAGAGCTATAGAAAAGGCTGTAGGGATGGTTGCCCGTGAAGTTGCCGAAAAAAATCATTGATGCGAATGTCATTCTGCGGTTTTTTCTCGAGGACGACGAAGGCCGGTTCCTTAGGGCAAAGGCATTTATGCAGAGGCTTGAGACGGCTCAGGAAGATGCGCTTATAACAGAAATAGTGTTTGCCGAGGTCGTCTGGGTGTTGAACAAGGTTTACAGTATCCCCCGAAAGGAAATCTCGGATAAATTCTCGAAGGTGCTTAATTACAAGGGCATAAAGACAATATTGGACAAAAAAATATTTATAGAGAGTCTGAAGCTATATGCCGAACATTCTATGGACATTCAGGATATTTTTCTTGCGGTGGTTGCAAGGAGCAGCGAATGTAGTGTTATAACCTTTGACAGGACAGACTTCAAAAAGCTGCATTGCAGCTATGAAGAGCCTTAATTGTTATGCCGGAAGACGGATTGCAAATATATATCCAGAAATTCCTTAAATACCTTGAGGTCGAAAGGAATGTCTCAGTACATACGCTCAGGGCGTATGAAAAGGATTTAAAGGATTTTGCAGGTTACTGCGCCGCAGGTCCTCAAGACATAGATATGATAGACATCAGGGGATTTGTCTCGCACCAGATAACGACCGGGAAATCAAAGACCACCGTTTCAAGAAGGCTCGCGACCCTGAGGTCTTTTTTCAGCTATCTTTATAACGAGAGTTATGTAAAGATAAATCAGGCGAAGCTTGTCCCTTCGCCAAAGGCGCCCAAGCATCTTCCGAATTTTTTATCGGTTGACGATGTGTTTAATCTTGTACAGGCTCCTGAAGGGATAGGTCTTCTTCCTGTGCGGGACAGGGCAATTCTTGAACTGCTTTATTCAAGCGGCTTAAGGGTCAGCGAAGTTGCAGGCCTTAATATCGATGACCTTAATATGAGAGAGGGGATGGTTAAGGTAAGAGGGAAGGGGAAAAAAGAGAGGGTTGTTCCTATTGGCAATAAGGCCCTCGATGCATTAAGGTCTTATCTCGTCGAGAGGAAGCTTTTTAAAAGGAAGAAATCAATACCAGACAGCGACAATGCGTTCTTTTTAAACAGGGACGGCGGAAGGCTGACAGACAGGCAGATAAGACGCATCGTGGTAAAATATGCCCGTGCAATCGGAATCGATGGACAGATAGGCCCCCATGCCTTAAGGCATACATTCGCCACCCACCTATTATTTGGAGGTGCTGATTTGAGGGTAATTCAGGAGCTCTTAGGTCACTCATCCCTTTCGACAACACAGAAATATACTCATCTCGATATAGGACATTTGATTGATGTTTATGATAAGGCGCATCCATTTGGAAGTGATGAGTGAATGAGTGGATGGGTAAATGGGTAACTCATTAACTCTTTTACCCATTGACTCATTTACCAAAAAAAGGAGGATTTATGTTTCACGGGACAACGATTTTATGTGTAAGGCGTAATGGAAAGGTTGCTATTGCCAGCGATGGTCAGGTGACAATGGGAAATACGGTATTGAAGCATAATGCCAAAAAGATAAGAAAGATGTATAATGATAAAATACTCGCAGGCTTTGCTGGAGCCACTGCAGATGCCTTTACGCTCTTTGAGAGATTTGAATCAAAACTTGAGGCATACAGGGGAAATATCACAAGGGCGGCTGTCGAGCTCGCAAAGGACTGGCGGACAGATAAGATTTTAAGGAGACTTGAGGCTTTGCTCATTGTGGCTGATAATGAGCATACACTCATTCTTTCCGGAACTGGCGATGTTATTGAGCCCGAATACGGAGTTTCAGCCATCGGCTCCGGAGGACCCTATGCACAGGCAGCAGCAAGGGCACTTTATGAAAACTCAGACCTTTCGGCAGCGGACATAACAAAAAGGGCTATGGACATAGCAGCAGACATATGCATCTATACGAACAAAAATATAGTTTTAGAGGAATTAAATGGATAACTTTACACCTAAAAAGATTGTAGAAGAGCTTGATAATTACATTATAGGTCAGGATAAGGCTAAAAAGGCAGTTGCCATTGCATTGAGAAACAGATGGAGGCGGCAAAGGTTGTCTCCTGATCTTAAAGATGAGGTTCTGCCGAAAAACATTATCATGATAGGGCCGACAGGTGTCGGCAAGACAGAGATTGCGAGAAGGCTTGCAAGGCTTGCAAGTGCGCCTTTTCTGAAGGTAGAGGCATCGAAATTCACAGAGGTCGGCTATGTGGGCCGTGATGTGGAATCGATGATAAGAGACCTCACAGAGATTGCCATGAATATGGTTAAAACAGAGCACATGGAAAAGGTGCAGGAAAAGGCAAAGACCCTTGCTGAAGACAGGGTGCTTGACCTTTTATTGCCTCCTCCGAGAACTTCAAAGGGAATCGTTTCAGAAGAAGAGGAAAAGGAGAGCTACAGAGATACGCGTGAGAGATTGAGAGCTCAGTTGAGGGAAGGAAAACTTGATTCCAGATATGTGGACATCGAAGTCAGGGAAAAGATGATGCCTTTTGGTGTTATATCCAATGTGGGGCTGGAGGAACTCGAAATTAATCTGAAGGAGATGCTCGGGAGCTTTTTGCCGGAGAAGTCAAAAAGGAAAAAGGTTAAGGTATCAGAAGCATTAACCATGCTTACGCAGGAAGAGGCAGGAAAGCTTATAGACATGGAAAAGGTTACAAAGGAGGCTATAGAGAGGATAGAGCAGGCAGGTATTGTGTTCATAGATGAGATAGACAAGGTTGCGAGCAGGGGACACGGCCATGGGCCTGATGTGTCCAGAGAGGGAGTCCAGAGAGATTTATTACCTATTGTAGAAGGTTCGACAGTTGCGACGAAGCATGGACCTGTAAAGACAGAGCATATACTGTTTATTGCTGCAGGCGCCTTTCATATAGCCAAGCCATCCGATCTCATTCCCGAGCTTCAGGGAAGGTTTCCCATAAGGGTTGAACTTGAGTCCCTCGGGAAAGAGGACTTCGTAAGAATACTTACAGAACCCTATAATGCATTGATAAAACAGTATACAGCGCTCCTTGAGACAGAGGATGTAAAACTGGAGTTCACCGAAGACGCCATTGATGAAATAGCTGACATTGCGGTTACCGTGAATGAAAAGACAGAGAATATCGGGGCAAGAAGACTTCACACAGTAATTGAGAGGCTTCTTGAGGATATATCCTTTGATGCGCCTGAAATGAAGGACGAAAAGATCGTCATAGACAGGCAATATGTAAGAAGGAAGCTTTCGGATGTGGTTAAGGATGAAGACCTCAGCAGGTATATACTTTAGAGGCAACAGGCAAAGGGCGAAAGGCAAAGGGCAAAAAGCGAAAACCCTTTTACCATTTACCTCTTGCCTCTTGCCTCTTGCCTTTTGCCTTGTCTCTTGCACTGCAGCACGTTATGAGACCGTTCCTGTAACGCCTTCGGTTACGCCTCCTGAAAAAAAGGTCGAAAAAGAATCTCAAGGCTTTGAGAAGTTCAAGGGTGAGAGGAAAAAAATTATTGCATCATGGTACGGACCTGATTTTCACGGCAGACCAACATCGTCAGGAGAACTATTCAATATGTATGCCCTTACATGCGCACACAAGGAATATCCCTTTGGAACAAAACTAAGGGTTGTTAATCCACAGAATAACAAAGAGGTGGAATGTACGGTTAATGACCGCGGGCCTTTTATTTCCGGCAGGGACATTGACCTTTCATATGCGGCTGCAAGGAAGATAGACCTTATCGGCCCGGGCACAGGTGCTGTAATGATAGAGCCTATTGGAAGGGATTTGCGATATGTAAAGTATGTGAGATACGGTGCATCCAATGGCACATCGACCATTCAGGTGGGCTCTTTCAGAGACGAGTCCAACGCAAAGCGGCTGAAGACGGCTCTTGATCTGAATTACAAAAATGTTTATATAATGGAGGCCAATGTGGCCGGCGCAAAGTATTACAGGGTAAGGGTTGGGAAGTTTAATAGCAGGATGGATGCACAGAAGACAGGCAATGCCCTTGCCACCGAAGGGTATAATGTGCTGATAACGAAATTCGAGCAGCAGATATAGAATAAATATTAAGCGATTTTATAGGCCATGCACGGCTCAAAGACTTTAAAAAGTGTTAGTTCAAGTGTATATAAAGAGATTATAAGTGTATTACCCAACGAGTATCCAATGTTGTAGATGACGGATACAAGATAAATGTTAATACAAGTGCGGAGTTTAAAGTCTTTTCGCCGCACATGGCCTATATTTTCTAAATTAGAATTGCCCAATTTGGGATAGAATATTGGAGGAGCAATGAAGAGTTTCGATGATGTCGTAAAATTTCACGGCCATAGCTGCCCCGGCCTCGCATTAGGCTACAGGGTTGGAGTTGCAGCAGTAAAAGAACTGAATATGGAAAATATATCCGAGGACGAGGAAGTAGTGGCAATAGTGGAAAACGATTCATGCGCTGTGGATGCCATTCAGGTGCTGACAGGCTGTACCTTTGGAAAGGGAAATCTCATATTTAAGGATTACGGCAAGCAGGTTTATACATTCATGAAGAGACCATCGGGAGATGCGGTAAGAATCTCTATAGACTTCACTTCGCCTGAAGAAACAGAGGAAGAAAAGGAAATGTGGAGGCGTTATTCAGAAGGAGAGCGATCCGGAGAGGTATTGAAGACCGTGCATAACAGAAAGGCAAAAAAGATGATGGCGATACTTGATGCATCCGATTCGGAGTTGCTGAAAACAACGAGATTTAAAATGCCGCTTCCTTCAGAGGCAAGGATCTATCCGAGCATACGATGCGAGATGTGCGGCGAAAAGGTGGCAGAGCCAAAGGCAAGGGTGAAGGATGGAAAGATTGTTTGCATACCGTGTTTTGAAGGGGATAAATAATGAAAAAGCTTATCGAGAAGGCGAATATTCTCATTGAGGCGTTGCCGTATATCCGTAATTTTTACGGGAAGACATTTGTAATAAAATACGGCGGGGCTGCTCAGATTGAAGAGGATTTGAAGGATTCGTTTGCGCAGGATGTGGTTCTCTTGAGCTTCATCGGCATCAAGCCTGTAATAGTTCACGGCGGAGGCCCTAAAATCAGCGCAACCATGAAGAAGATGGGCAAGGAGCCCACATTCATTCACGGCCAGCGCGTAACGGATAAAGAGACAATGGACATTGTGGAGATGGTGCTCGGAGGGCTCATCAATAAAGAGATTGTTGCATTGATAAACAGTCACGGCGGCAAGGCAGCGGGATTGAGCGGCAAGGACGGAGGTCTTATAAAGGCAAAAAAGAAGGTCATAAAAAAGTCTGCAGAGACAGGCGAAGAAGAGATTATAGATATCGGACTTGTTGGCGAGGTTGAGTCGGTTGACCCCGAGATACTGAACTCTCTTGAGAGGGACGGATTTATACCTGTAATTTCACCAATCGGTGTCGGCAAGAGCGGAGAGGCTTTTAATATCAATGCGGATTATGTGGCATCTGCAATCGCATCAGCTTTGAAGGCTGAGAAGTTCATTCTTCTTACCGATGTTCCGGGAATAAAGGATAAAAACGATAATGTAATATCATCTGTCAATAAAAAAGGCATTAAAAAGCTTATTGATGATGGCACTGTTTCAGGAGGAATGCTTCCGAAGGTTCAGGCATGCACCCGTGCCATTGACGGTGAAGTGAAAAAGACACACATAGTTGATGGAAGAGTCCCCCACTGTCTGCTTCTTGAGATATTTACCAAAGAGGGCATTGGGACGGAAATTGTAGGGTAGCGTTGCGAGAGGCAGGATATAGTCCTTTACAGAACTATATCCTGCCTCTCTTTTGCGTTATAGCAAGTTTCTAACGATTTTCAGATTTCTCGGATCGTCATCTTCACTCTTTTTAGGCGTTTCAAGTATTAATGGAATATTTTTGAATGCAGGATGGTTTATAAATCTTCTCAATCCTTCCCTGCCAATGCCACCGTGTCCGATATGCTCATGCCTGTCAACATGGGAACTGTGGCCCTTTTTTGAATCATTGAGGTGAATGAGTTTTACATTATCCAATCCAATATATGTCCCTATTTCTTTTACAAATGCTGATAAGCCATATTCATCTGTTATGTCATATCCTGCTGCAAAGGCATGGCATGTATCGATTACCACGCCTCCTATCGGAGGACTGCCTGTCCTGTCAATAATCTCTGCAATGTCTTTTATGTGTGATGATATGTCTCCCCTCTCTCCTGCTGTATTTTCAAGGAGAAGTTTTGCCCTCCATTCTTTCTTTCTTGCAATTCTCTTAAGTGCTTCTATCGCCCTTTTTCGCCCGACTTCTTCTGAATCCTGAGAAGCACTGCCTGTATGGAGTACCACATAATCTGCATCCAGCAAGTCTGCGATATCCATTTCCTGAATTAGTAGTTCTATTGATCTTTCCAGTATGCCTTTATCCGAAGCAGCAAGGTTTATAAGATATGATGTATGAATGAAAACAGGATTTATATCGTAGGACTTTTGCAGTTCTTTAAATTGCAGAATTGAATCCGACGGTATTCCCCTGACCAGCCACTGCCTTGGATTATGGGAAAATATCTGGACGGTGTTGCATCCCAACTCTTTTGCCCTCTCAATGGACAGATGCACACCGCCTGCTATGGATGTATGAACACCGAGCCTTCGTTTCTTCATCACATTATTAGTGGTAATTATAGCACCCTGAGTCCATTTCTGATACAATTTGGCTATGGGAAGGGACGTGCTTAATGAAGTGATAGATGTTGAACGGGATATCAGGGAAAGGCTTTTGGCGGAAAAGAAAAAGGCCGGGGAGTGGGTCGATGAGGTTAAGAAAAAAGCAGAAAAAGATATTCTTTCAGAAGAGGAAAGAATAAAAAAGTTATTCGAGCAGGCAATAAAAGATGCGAGGCTGGATGCTGAAAAAAAGGCACACGAGATAATTGCCGATGCTGATAAAAAGGCGGAGAGGCTTGCTGCAATCAGCGACGAATTCCTGATAAAAATCATCCGGAAACATATTATCAGGATATTGCCGTAGATATGCCAAAGATATGCCAGAGATATGATAGTCAGAATGTCAAAAGTTGAGATAGCCGGGCCAAAGGGCCTTTTGCAGGATGTGCTCTCCCTGCTGCAGGAGTCGGGCATATTCCAGATAGAGCCAACCACACTTGGCTTTGTAGAAAAGGTGGAAGAAAGATATATAAGGCCTTTTCTGCCGGATGAGAGGTCTTTGTCAGAGAGGCTTTTTCTTGAAGACCTTAAGGCTAAGATTGGCGAACTATTTTCCTATTTGCCTTGGGTTTCTGTTAGGAAAAGCTATATCGAGCCGCGTTCCATTATTGATACTATTGCTGAAAATCTTAAAAGGCATTCAACAACCTGTAGAGGGCTTTCACAAAAAAAAGAGGCATTGCAGAAAGAATCTGATGAAATCAGCAGGTATAAGATATTTCTTGATGCGATCGAATCCATCCTTAAAGGCATCGAGAAGTCGCCTGATATTGACTTTATAGGGCTTACCATAAAGGATATCGGCGCTGTAGAGGACTTAAAGGCACTGCTGTCAAGGCTGTTGGAAGACAGGTTTGAGTTGCTGACAGCCACGGCATCTGACGGTTCTCTCATCGGTCTGATAATAGCCGAAAAGGGGTTGTCGGAAAGAATCAGGAGATTGCTCAGCGATGAACGTATCCCTGAATTCACCTTTCCGTCTTATCTCGGCAGTCTGTCCTTTCCCGAAAAGATTGCCTTTTTGAAAGAAAGGATTGCCGGTCTTGACTCGGAGATTAAGGCGCTAAATAAGGAACTTGAAAGGTTTGCCGCAAGGTGGATGCCTATCTACGAAAGGGTTGTGGAATGGATAGATGAAAGGCTCTCACTTATGAGAACAACGGCATCTGTATTTGAGACAAGGATGTGTTTTTTTGTATACGGATGGATGCCGTCCGGGAATGTAAGTAAGATCAGAGGACAATTGATGTATGCCTTTGAGGGAAAGGTGGTGATCGAGGAAAAGGAGATACGCGAGGAGGAACTTGAAAGGGTGCCGATTTTTATCAAAAACCCGGCATATTTTCGGCCATTCGAATTATTTGTAAGGCTGCTTCCGCTGCCGAGATATGCATCTTACGACCCGACGCCGTTCATAGGCGTATTCTTCCCTTTATTTTTCGGGATGATTTTAGGTGATGCCGGTTACGGAATCATACTTGCGATGTTTGCCTTGTTTTTGGCGAAAAGGTTTAAAAAAAGGAGAAATGTTCAGGATGCCTCAAGGATACTCCTTATATCTTCGATATATACGATTTTTTTCGGGATCCTCTATGGCGAGTTTTTCGGGGAACTTCCCAAAATACTTTTCGGTATCGAGCCTATCTGTATTGAAAGGCGGACAGCGGTTATGCCTGTCCTGTATTTTGCAGTGACTGTTGGAGTTGTTCATATAATTTTAGGATTGTTTTTAGGGGTAATCACTTCATTTAAGAAAAAGACAAAGAGGGAGGCGTTGTATAGGCTTTTGAATATTATTGTAATACTCTGCATAATGGCTTTAATTGCGGTTCTTTTCGACATTTTCCCTGACCTGCTCGCAAAGCCTGTTATTATAGCGATACTGATTCTCACACCGCTGCTGTTTTTTACAGGCGGCCTGCTTGCTCCCTTTGAACTTCTTAAGAACATCGGCAATATAATCTCATATGCGAGGATAATGGCCATTGGACTCACGTCTGTACTTCTTGCATTTGTGGCCAATAGTTTTACTGGGATGACAGGAAATGTTGTTGTTGGAGTTGTGGTGGCAGGACTCCTTCATCTCATAAATATAATCCTCGGGGTCTTTTCCCCTACGATTCATGCATTGAGGCTTCATTATGTGGAATTTTTCAGCAAGTTCATGGAACCCGGCGGCAGGAGATTTGAGCCGCTTAAAAAGTAAAAGGAGGATACACAATGGAAAAGGTATTGATAGCTTTAGCAGCAGCACTCGCAATAGGTCTTACCGCAATTGCGACTGCGTGGGCGCAGTCGAGGATCGGTTCTGCAGGCGCAGGCACGCTTGCCGAAAAACCGGAGCTTAGCGGCACGATTATTATTCTTCTTGCTATTCCGGAGACGATGGTTATTTTGGGCTTTGTAGTGGCCACGATGATATTGCTGATGATTAAGTAATATGGGTTGCAAAGAGCTGATAGAAGCCCTTCGAAGGGAAGGAGATGAAAAAGCTCAGGCGATATGGCAAGAGGCTGGGGCAGAGGCCGGGAAGATAAGGGCGGATGCCAATGAAAGGATCAAAAGGATGCAGGAGGAATACAGCCTGATGCAGGCATCGACGATTAAGGATCAGATAGAGCCTATTCTTTCAGAGGCGAAGCAAAAGGCGGATGCTGTCAGGCTTGAGGCAGAAAAGGATATGTCAGTGCGTCTTTATCATCTTGCGGCATCTATTCTCAATAATTTGCGGGATGAAGGATATCCGGATGTATTTTGTTCGCTGGTTAAGGAACTGCCTTTTTGCAAGTGGGAGATAGTGAAGGTTAATCCGCAGGATGAAAAGATTGCGAAGGAATATTTTCCGGATGCAGAGATAATCACAGACAGCAGCATTGCCGGCGGGCTGGAAGTACAGGCAAAAGCCGGAAAGATTCGAATTTCAAACACATTCGAAAAAAGGCTTGAGAGGGCATGGATGGAGATATTGCCGGGATTGATGAGGGACATTTATGGAAATCTTTGAGAGGATTGAAGACAGAGGCTATCCAACAGATTATCTCCTCTCGCGGGTGAGGAGCAGAAGGGTGCTTTATAAAAATTTCATAGCCGGTGAATCACCCGTTGAGATATGGAGACACCTCTTAAAGGAATATCGGTGGATATATATCCAGATGAACGGGGCATTAAGAAATATATTTCGGCGGTTTTTTATTTATTTCGAACTCAGGACCATTTTTATGTGTCTCAGATATAAAAAAGGAGAATATGAAAAAATCGAAGAACTCTTACGCTTCAGTCTTCTTTCCGATGATATAAAGGAATTATTGATGGGAGATTCGGATATTATGACTGCAATCGGAGGTGTAGAAGGCGCCTTTTTATCCATTTCTGATAGATTCGGAGGGCTTAAGGAGATATTCATGAAAGATGGGCTTAGAGGTTTTGAGCAGGAATTAACGGATGTCTATTTTGAGAATACAATCGACTCGAAACCCCATCATACTATAAGGGATTTTTTTAAATATGTTATTGACTCAAGGAATATTATAGCTGTTTATAAACACATCAGATGGCAGATGCATGATTATCCGTCATTCATCAATGGAGGCAGTGTTAAAGAGGCAAGGCTCAGAAGGATATTCGAGAGGCAGGATATTTCAGGAATCACAACACTTGTTCAAAAACTGACCGGAATAATTACGGATGCCGGAAATATAGAGAATTCCCTGCTAAAAAGGACAACTCGTTTTTTAAGGGAAACTGCAAGAGACCCTTTGTGCATAGGGATTATACTGGAGCACCTCTGGAGATGTTATGTGGAAATAATTGAAGCGGGGACGATACATTGAAAAGGATAGTCTTCATAACACCGAAGGATGCAGAATACGGGTTCAGCCTTGCAGGAATAACTCAGTATGCCATT
The DNA here is from genome assembly GCA_021791055.1 of Nitrospirota bacterium. Taxonomy (GTDB): domain Bacteria; phylum Nitrospirota; class Thermodesulfovibrionia; order Thermodesulfovibrionales; family Dissulfurispiraceae; genus Dissulfurispira. The sequence continues at coordinate 14,270 of JAJYXI010000023.1, forward strand.
GCAGAGGAAGATGCAGAGAACACGCTAAGAAAGGCATTGGCAGAACCTGATGCAGGGGTTGTTGTGATTGATGAACGGTTGACTAAAGGCATTAACGATGAGGAAATAAGAGAGATGGAGGATAAGTGGTATGGTGTTCTCCTTATTCTCCCTGCGCCTGAAAAGCCTGTTGTTGAAATGGAAGATTATGCTCTGAGGCTTATAAGAAGGGCGATAGGCTATCATGTGAGGCTGAGGTGATGACAGGAAAGATAAAAGGCATATCAGGCCCGACAGTGAGCGTTGAGATGTCAGGACTGAAACTCTATGACAGGGTTTATGTCGGTCATGCCATGCTTACCGGCGAAGTTGTGAGGCTTGAGAAGGACATGGCAGTTGTTCAGATTTATGAAGATACAAGAGGTCTTGGCATCGGCGAGCCTGTTAAAGGAGTAGGCATGCCCCTTACCGTGCGATTAGGCCCTGGACTTCTTTCAGGGATGTTTGACGGACTCCAGAGACCTTTAAAGAGATTGAAAGAAGACATGGGACCGTTTATTACCGGAGGCAAGGAGATATACGCCATAGACTACATGAAGAATTGGAGATTCCATCCCCTTAAGAAGAGAGGCGAAGATATAAAAACCGGAGAGATACTCGGATACATCGAAGAGGGCGCATTCAAGCATTTTATACATTCAAATCACAGCGGCAGGATTAAATGGATAACAGACGGCGATTGCAGTCTGAATGAAGCAATCGGGGAAGTGGAAGACGGCAGCATGCTTTTCGGATGCCATGAATGGCCTGTGAGGATGCCGAGGCAATATAAGAGAAAACTCTCTCCTTCAGAACCACTGATAACAGGCCAGCGCTGCATTGATTTCCTTTTCCCCATTGCAAGGGGAGGGACTGTTATCATGCCGGGTGGATTCGGCACCGGCAAAACAATACTTGAGCAGTCCATCGCAAAGTTCGCAGATGTGGATATAGTTGTCTATGTTGGATGCGGCGAGAGAGGAAACGAGATGGCGGAATTGATAGATGATTTTTCAAACCTCACAGACCCGTGGACAGGAAGGGGTTTGATGGAGAGGACAATCCTTGTTGTGAACACATCCAACATGCCGGTGGCAGCGAGGGAGGCATCCATTTATACTGCTGTCACAATGGCAGAGTATTACAGGGATATGGGCTATCATGTGCTGCTCCTTGCAGACAGCCTTTCGAGATGGGCAGAGGCATCGAGGGAGATATCCTCATCTCTTGAAGAAATGCCCGGAGAAGAAGGCTATCCGACATATCTTGCTTCGAGGCTGTCAGGTTTTTTTGAAAGGGCAGGCATTGTTGAAACATTAAGCGGTAAGGTCGGCTCTCTCAGTATGGTGCTTTCTGTATCCCCTCCCGGCGGCGACTTCACAGAGCCTGTCACACAGGCATGTTTGAGGACAGCAGGGGCATTCTTAATGCTCGATACATCCCTTGCACACAGGAGGCACTTTCCCGCAATCAATTGGTTTCAGAGCTATTCCCTCTATGCAAAAGAGATAATCCCGAATTTCAAAGAACGGGTATCTTTACAATGGGAGGAATTAATGCATCGATGCAGAGAGATATTGCAAAGGGAAGAGGCATTGAGGGAGGTGGCCGAGATTGTGGGGATCGAAGGGCTTCAGGATGCAGACAGGCTTTTGATGAAGGCTTCTGAGATGATAAGGTTGGAATTCCTCTGCCAGAATGCATACACAGGTGATGCATTTTCACCACCTGAAAAAACGGTTTCAAAAATTGCGGATATCTTCAAATTTTATGACAATGCAGAAGAGAAACTTAAACAGGGAGTGCATCTTGATGGGGTGTTGAAATCATGAGACTTTCAGAACACATATACAGGACTATTTCATCCATCAGGGGCCCGCTTTTGCTTGTGGAAAATGTGTTCAGTGCAAGGATGGGCGAGGCGGTGAGAATCCTGTCTCCCGACAACAGGGAGATGGATGGAGAGGTTTTAAAGATAGAAGGAGATACTGTGCTCATACAGGTTTATGAAGAAACACGGGGGCTCGATATTGAAAACTCCTCTGTTGTTTTTACAGACTCAATTAAAAAGGCGCCTCTATCCCTTGATATTATCGGCCGTATATTCAACGGCTCCTCTATTCCTATCGACAACCTGCCCATGTTCATACCCGAAAAATTAGCGCCTGTAACAGGATTTCCAATGAATCCATCTGCAAGGGCAAGGCCGGAGGAGTTTATAGAGACAGGGTTTTCTTCTATTGATGGACTCAATACACTCGTGAAGGGGCAGAAACTTCCAATATTCTCATGTGCGGGATTGCCATCAAAGGAACTGGCAGCAGGGATTTTAAAAAATGCAGCACTGAAAGGTGAGAAAGATAAATTCGTTGTTGTATTTGTTGCCATTGGTCTTACTTATCATGAGTATTCTTTTTACAGGAGCATCCTTGAAGAAATGAGAATGAAATTTGTTGCCTTTGTGAATATGGCTGACGAGCCCGTGATGGAAAGGCTACTTGCGCCGAGGCTTGGACTTACCGTTGCCGAATACCTCGCCTTTGAGAGGGGGTTTGATGTCCTTGTAGTGATAACGGATATGACCAATTACTGCGATGCGCTGAGGGAAATTTCCACTGCGAGGGAGGAATTGCCCGGAAGGAGGGGATATCCGGGCTATATGTATTCTGACCTTGCATCTATTTATGAGCGGGCAGGGAGGATTAATGACCAAGAATATGGATCATCAGGCTCCGTAACCATACTGCCTGTGGTGACAATGCCTGAAGATGATATCACCCATCCAATTCCTGACCTTACAGGCTATATCACAGAAGGCCAGATTGTTTTAAGCAGGGAGCTTCACCAGAAGGGAATTTCCCCACCTGTGGATGTGCTTCCGAGCCTATCAAGGCTCATGCAGAGAGGGATCGGCGAAGGACATACACGGGAAGACCACAGAAAGATTGCAAACCTCCTCTACAAATACTATGCAAAGGGTCGTGACCTGAGAAGGCTTGAGGCGATAGTGGGAAGGGAAGGAATGACAGAGGACGACAGAGGGATGCTGAATTTTGCGGATGCATTTGAAAGGGAATTTGTGCATCAGGGGATGATAAGAAGAAGTATAAATGAAACCCTCGACGATGGTATAAATCTCTTGAAGAGGTTTTCCCTTGTTTAGATATTCTACGATAAGCAGAACTGACTTTCACTTCAGGAGCTATTTTTTGACAGTTCTAATCTCATTCCGCTACAGCCGCAAAACTCGCCTTTCAGGCTCAGACAGTTGCGGCTGTTTAACGCTGCATTTCGATAAGAACTGTTACCAAAAAATATCAATTTCGTTCAAGTCAGTCCTGTTTATCGCTAAATTGGTTACATAATAATGATACAGCACACAAGAACAAATCTTTTGCTCCTTAAAGAGAAGTCCCGGTCCGTTGAAGACAGCATAGGGATTCTCAAGGCGAGGAGACAGGCATTGATACAGGAGTTCCTCAATACTGTCATGCCTTTTATCAGGTCGAGAGACGAAATCAGAAACATCTATGGAAAGGCTATCGAGGAGCTTTCACTGAGCCTCGGACACGAGGGCAAGGACAATATAGAGTCCATCACTTTTGCAGCGAAAAGGGATATGAGCGTTGAGATAACAGAAAGGAGCATTTGGGGCTTGCGATACAGGGATGTGGTAATGTACGAAACAGCAGTGAGAATGCCTGATGAGAGGGGGTATGATTATTTTTCAGCAACGCCGCATCTCGAGGAGTGCATTAATGGCTTTGAAAGGATTTTGGAGTCAATGATTGAGCTTGCAGCCTTTGAAAGCAAACTTAAAAGACTTGGGGATGAGATTTTAAAGACAACAAGAAAGATAAGGGTTCTTGAGGAGCGGGTCCTGCCTGATTTGAAACACCGGATTAAGGCCATAGCGCAATACCTCGGCGAAAGGGAGAGAGAATCGTATTACCGCCTGAAGGTCTTTAAAAACAGGAATTCGCCTTCTTTTCAAATCTGACATATGATAATATACAATTAATAAAAATAGACCTTTAGGGAAATTTTTACGGACTCCGAAGAAGAAGGCAAAAATCCATCACTATCGAAAAAGCATGGAGATAAATAATGTAATCGGCAGTTCAGTCAAGAAGGATTAGAGATATGTATGCAGTTATAGAAAAGAATATGTTGCATATATCAGTCGCTAAATTTTACAGCATGGACTGGTATGGTAAGAACTGGTTGGATTCAGGGAAGGAGAAGTTTAACTTCGATTATGGATATCTTGAGATAGATGTTCATAAAAATGGGAAAAAGTATTTGACAGGGTTTGTTATTGACCCGAGGGTATTTATTGTTGACTATCTGAAAACGCGTTATAAGAAGACACTGAATCTACCAAAAAGGATAGAGTCTATCTCAATAGATTCATCAGATCGCACAGAAATATTTTCAGTAGATTTTCTTAAGACAAGTGGTTTTGTGGTTGATGGAATGGAAAAGGATTTAATATTCCCTATGTTTGTGAAACAAAAAGGGCAGATAAAAGTGCAGGGGTTTGAGGTTCTTTATCCTATTTCTGTGATTAAATATCTCGTTAAGAGATTTAAATACAAAGGAACCACGCTTGTCAGAGAAGGAGAGGATATTTACGACCTGAAGACCCGAAGGAAATGGAAGATAAATAGAAAAAGAAAAAGGGTTTCAAAGAAATAGATTAAACCCTAAACTTTCGACAGGGCTCGGCGAAGAATGCTTAAAGAAAGTCTCAAAACTCCTCTCAAAAGGCATCCCTCAAAAATCCATTGGAAATCTGAGAAAAATGATAAAGCGGAATTGAGAAATGAGATCGAAGATATTGATGGGATTGTGGGAGAGCTATTGAAATACTGACCTATGAAATTCCAAAATATTGTGTCTATAAAATTTTTAAATACAATATTTAGTGGCTTGATTATATATCAGAAGTGATATATTATGAAGATACCGAAATTACCAGATAATGTTAAAGTGCATGAGGCAGCATGGCAAGAGATTAGGGCAATAGAGGTGACTGACAAGGCCTTAGCTGCTCGGATTGTGCATCGGATAGCAGCTCTTGGAGTAGACCCTAAGCCGTTTAATAAAGAATGCAAATCTAAGATCGTGCAGGGTCTTAAAGAAGATGGAATAAATGTCCGTAGGTTGAGATGCTCGGATATCGCTGACTATAGTAGAATTTTCTATGCTGTCAGGAAATCGGGTTTGATTTGTGTTTATACAGTGGTTTATGCCAAAGGCGATGAACACGATAAAGTCTATGATAAAGATTCGTTCCATTATAAACTTATAAAGTTGCTTTACACGAATTTCTGGAGGGAATGCCAATGAGCTTGTCTTATGAAAAAATTAAGTACACTCCGACGCCGGATTTCAGATGGAAAATACCTTCTAAGATTATTTCAGGGCTTTCTTCGGATGATATTTGCGAAGCATGTGATTCACTGCTGAAAGAAGAAAATAAGAAATTAAAAGCTGAGAACAATAGTCTGAAGAAACTGGTAGAGTTTTGGAAGAACGAAGCACAGTCCTTGTTATTAAAAACCGCTCTTGAGGTAAAGGCTGCTCCTCTTGATAAAATGGTCGCTGAAGTAGCCTCTACCCCTGAAGGAAAAGCGGCATGGGAAGAAGCATGGAAGGAACAATTCAGTGAGTGGCAGGAGCTTGTTAAACAAGGCAAGATGAGCCGAATAAAATATTACAGACTTATTAACGGAATAGACCAAAGAACACTTGCTGAAAAACTCGGCACAGCACAGCCAAATATAAGCAGGATAGAAAAGGTTGGATATAATGTTCCAATAAAGACATTAAAAAAGCTTGCTGAAATATTTAATGCAAAAATGGAGGATTTAGTTGGAGAGTAATACTGGAATCAATTTTATTGAGATTACTTTAACGGAGCTTAATTTTAAACTGAATAGAGATTTTAAGCCGCCAAAAGACGGTATACCTGTCGACATCAGTTTCAAGACAAAAAAATCCTTTAGCTCAGATAAAAAAGCACTCTATGTAGTATTGTCTGCGACATTATTTCAAAAGACAAAAAATAAGCCGTTTGTAATGAAGGTTTCTGTAGAAGGGACATTTACAGGGAAAAGCTATAAAGAACTTGAGAAGTTTTCAAAAATTCATGCCCCTGCGCATTTATTCCCCTTTGTCAGGGAAATAATAGGAAATACAACGATGAAGGCTAACATGCCTCCTCTACTTTTGCCTCCTTTTAACCTAACTACTATGCTTGGCGTAAAGAAAAATTAATACAATCAAAAGATTAGTAACCAGCTTTTCTTGACAATAAAAACCCTTTAGTGGTAATTTTTCTGTTATGCCAATTGATTACAAGGATACCCTTAATTTACCACAAACAGACTTTCCCATGAAGGCAAACCTCAATCAGAGGGAGCCTGAGATGCTGAAATTATGGGAAGAGAAGTCCATTTACAGAAAGCTTCAGGAGAAAAATAAGAGCAATAAGAGCTTTATCCTTCACGACGGGCCACCTTATGCAAACGGCAATATTCATATAGGCCATGCCCTCAATAAAATTCTTAAAGACATGATCGTCAAATATAAATCAATGCAGGGATATTACTCTCCCTATGTTCCGGGATGGGACTGCCACGGCCTTCCCATAGAGCTTCAGGTAGATAAAAATTTAGGTGAAAAGAAAGAAAGTGTGGATGTTTTGCAAAAGAGGCAACTCTGCAGGGAATATGCGGATAAGTTCGTAAATATCCAGAGGGAAGAGTTCAAGAGGCTTGGCGTATTTGGTGATTGGGACAATCCTTATCTCACAATGTCTTATGATTATGAGGCATCAATTGTCAGGGAGTTTTTCAGATTTGTAAAGAGCGGCTCTGTCTATAAAGGCAAAAAGCCTGTCCACTGGTGCCCTTCATGCGTTACTGCTCTTGCAGAAGCAGAGGTTGAGTATGCAGAAAAGGAATCCCTTTCAATATTTGTAAGATTTCAGCTAATTGATGAAGACGTTTCCAAACATTCGCCGCAACTGTCAGGCAAGAAAGTATATATCGTAATATGGACTACAACGCCATGGACGCTTCCTGCAAACCTTGCCCTTGCAGTGCATCCAGAGCTTATTTATGCTGCTGTTGAGGATGCCACGGAAGATGAAAATGCAATACATATAGTTGCAGAGGATAATCTTGAAGGACTGAAAGAAAAGGGCGTAATTAAAGGAAATGTCATGCTTAAGGTTTCAGGCGACAAACTCGAAGGCATGAGGGCAAAACATCCATTTATAGACAGGGAATCAAAGGTTATTCTTGGAGATTTTGTCACTGTCGGCGAAGGCTCTGGCATTGTTCATATTGCGCCGGGACATGGCGAGGATGACTACGAGGCAGGCCTTAAATACGGACTTGATATATATGCACCTGTTGATGACAGAGGCAAGTTCACAAAACATGTCCCTGAATTCGAGGGGCAGTTTGTCTTCAAGGCAAATGAAGGAATCATAGATACACTGAAACAAAGGAATGCCCTTTTAGGAATTGATAAAATCAGGCATTCATATCCCCACTGCTGGAGATGCAAAAAGCCTGTTATATTCAGGGCAACTGCCCAGTGGTTCATATCCATGGAAAAAAGGAATCTCAGGCAGAAATGCCTGAAGGAGGTAGAGAGGGTTGAATGGATTCCCTCATGGGGCAGAGAGAGGATTTATGGAATGGTCACAAACAGGCCTGACTGGTGCATTTCGAGGCAGAGGTCATGGGGAGTGCCCATAACACTCGTTACATGCGAAGACTGCGGAGCATTTATCGAAGATGAAGAGCTGTTCAACAAAATAGTGAAACTTACAGAGCAGGAAGGTGCTGATATTTGGTTTAAGGCTGATGTCAAAGACCTGCTGAAAGACGGCTATAAATGCAGATGCGGCAGCACATCCTTTAAGAAAGAGATAGATATTCTCGATGTGTGGTTCGACTCAGGCGTTAGCCATGCAGCGGTTTTGGAAAGGGATGAAAGGCTTTCGTGGCCTGCTGCAATGTATCTTGAAGGAAGCGACCAGCACAGGGGATGGTTCCAGAGTTCGCTTCTTGCATCTGTCGGCACAAGGGATAAAGCACCTTATAACATAGTCCTTACACATGGATTCACTGTTGACGGGCAGGGAAAGAAGATGTCAAAGTCCCTCGGAAATGTCATCGCACCGCAGGAGGTTATAAAAGCCAATGGTGCAGACATTCTCAGATTGTGGGTTTCTGCAGAGGATTATCGTGATGATGTAAGGCTTTCAAAGGAGATAATAAACAGGCTTACAGAGGCTTATAGGAAGATCAGAAATACCGGAAGATTCCTCTTAGGCAACATTTCCGATTTTGACGGGAAAGACTATAGCGCAAATCTCCTTGAAATAGACAGATGGGCCATGAGCAGGCTTCAGAATTTGATTCAAAAGGTCATGGAGGCCTACGAGGATTTCAACTTCCATGAGGCGTTTCACTCCATTTACAATTTCTGCATTGTGGATATGAGCTCTTTTTATCTCGATATATTGAAAGACCGTCTTTATACATTCAGGGCTGATTCTCAAGAGAGGCGTGCAGCCCAATGGGTTATGTATCGGATACTCGTTGACATGACAAGGCTTATGGCTCCCGTGCTTTCGTTTACCGCAGAAGAAATATGGGGTTACATCCCTGATAAAAAAGAGGAGAGCGTTTTTTTAGCGGGATTCCCCGAATCGAATGAACAATTTTTAGATGAGGCTCTGGAAAAGAGATGGGAAAGGCTTGTCAAGATAAGGGATGAGGCAAACAAGGCTCTTGAGATAAAAAGAAAAGAGAAGTTCATAGGCAACGCCCTTGAGGCAAAGCTCGTATTTTATCTGCCTGATGAAGAGTTTAATCTCTTACAGGCCTATAAAAACTTTCTGCCTGCCCTTTTCATTGTCTCTGATGTTGAGATATATCCATCCAGCCAGAAGACAGATGAGGTTTATGAAAGCACGGAGATTAAAAACATGTTCATAAAAGTCGAAAGGGCATCAGGCCAGAAGTGCGAGAGGTGCTGGAACTGGAGTGTATCTGTAGGAAAATTCGAAGATCACCCGCAGATATGCGAAATATGTTACAGTGCAATTAAATGATAGCATTTAGCAGTCAGCAGTCAGCAGTCAGCAAAGGAAAACATGGTATTACTTTTTATTTTCTCGTTTCACTTTCCATCTTCACGCTCGACCAGTTCACTAAATACCTCATCAAGAGCTATGTGAGTCCATATGAGATTATAAGGGTGCTGCCTTTTTTCAATATCGTCTATGTTGAAAATATCGGCTCTGCCTTTGGCATGTTTAAAAGCCTCGGCAATATCTTCTTTATAACGGTTGCAGTGCTGGCGATGGCTTTTGTTACTGTTCTCATTATTAAAGACAGAGACAACAGGCTGAGCTTTTCCCTGATACTCGGCGGTGCTGCAGGAAATCTTACAGACAGGATTATCCGCGGCTATGTCATAGACTTTCTCGATGTATATGCAGGCAGATTCCACTGGCCTGCATTCAATGTGGCTGATTCAGCCCTTACCATCGGGATATTCTTGCTTGCCTTTAAATTATTTTTTGAATATAAAAAAATCAAAAAATAGTCCCGGACTGCAACATATTCCGAGATGTAGTAAAATTTTATATGGCACAAATTACCGAGGCAGAAGAGTTTTTTACGAGGGGATTAAACGAGCTTGCTGCAGGACACGGCCTTTCTGCCCTTGTTCATTTTGAAAAAGCAGCTCAGATTAAAGAGGTACCTGTTTATGTTTCTTATCTGGCATTATGCATAGCAAAGGAGCGCGGACAGATAAGAAAGGCAATATCCCTCTGCGAAGAGGCAATAAAAAGGGAACCCGAAAATCCCATCCATTATCTTAATCTCGGCAAGATATACCTTCATGCGGGTGATAAGGAAACCGCAATAGATACCTTCAGGGCCGGCTTGAGATACGAGACAAACCAGCAGATTATTGAAGAGCTAAATAAACTTCAGACGCGAAAGCCTCCGGTTATTCCTTTTTTGGAAAGGAATAATCCGATCAATAAGTATTTAGGAATTATACTGACGAGACTTGGATTGAGGTAGAAGACTACTCCCTGAAAGACATGGTCAATTCATACACTCCTGCTTCGGCACGCCTTTCGATAACGAACCCCATTCTTTCAAAGAGATTGAGCATCGGCTTGTTGTCTATCAACACCTCGGCAGTAAATCCATGCAGACCGTTTTTCTTTGCGAGATAAGTCAGGTATGAAAGAAGCTCGGCGCCTATGCCCTTGCCCTGATAATCATCTCTGACTACAAACGCAACTTCTGCGGTATGTGTATTTTCATCTATATAATATTGCCCCATGCCTATGATCATCTCTTTCCCTTCCTGCTCTATCACAGCAAGTATTACCATCTCCTTTGTGTAATCGATAATCACGAATTTCTGCAGGCGCTCATGGGGCATGTCCCTCCTTGTGGAGATGAACCTGTGGTGCATGCATTCATCTGTAAGGGAATAGAAGAAGTCCTTAAGCAGCGGTTCATCGCTCATTCTCACCGGCCGTAAAAATATCCGGAGTCCTGTCTTTGTTGTCCTGTAAGTTTCCAGATATTCAGGATACTCTCCCTTTTCTCCTGGAATGAATTCCTGATCTTTGTATATAAGGTTCAGATTTCTTGCCTCTTCTATGAGCCATGGCCTGAACTTTGGATGGGCAATCGCTATCAATGCCATTGCACGCTCCCGTATGTTTTTTCCGTGAAGATATGCAATTCCATACTCTGTAACAACATAATGTATATCGCCCCTCGTCAATGTAACCCCGGCCCCCTCTTTGAGGTTTGGTACTATCCTCGAAACCTCTTCATCCTCGGCAGTGGATTGGAGTGCGAGTATGGTCTTTCCTCCCTGCGAAAGCACTGCACCCCTCATGAAATCCGCCTGCCCTCCAATTCCGCTGTAGAATATCCTTCCAAGGGATTCTGCTGTTGCCTGCCCTGTCAGGTCTATCTCCAGCGCACTGTTTATTGCTGTCATGTTTTTGTGCCTGGCTATAACCAATGGATTGTTTGTGTAGCTCACAGGCCTGAACTCAATGGATGGATTGTCGTGAAGGTATTCATAGGTCTCCTTTCTTCCCATGCAGAAAGCTGCCACGGTTTTTCCTCTATTGAGCTCTTTTTTTGTGTTATCGACAACCCCGCTCGATAACACCATCTGTCAGCAGTTCTGTATGTATGCCGAGATTCTTTTTATTGTTCAGGTGCGACAGTATTGCATTTGGAATTGTCCCGTATCCCACCTGAATGGTGTCTCCATCCTGTATAATGCGCGAGACATACGTTCCGATCCTCTGTGCAATATCATCGGGAACGCTTGCCTGAAACTCCAATAAGGGTTCGTCATACGGCACAATAAAATCCACATTCTTTATATTTATGAATGTCTCGCCGTGGACGCGGGGCATGTATGAATTCACCTGTGCTATGACAAGGGATGCAGACTCCACTGCTGCCTTAACAATATCGACGCTTATTCCGAGGCTCATATAGCCATGGTCATCAGGAAGAGATGTCTGTATAAGGGCTACATCTACAGGTATGCGCCTGGTATAAAACAGATTCGGAACTGCAGAAAGAAATATGGGGGTGTAGTCTGCAACTCCCTTATTGACGGCAGCCCTTGTGTTATTGCCGATGAAGAAGGAGTTGTGCCTGAATGTATCCTTGAATTTTTCATCAGCATAGGGAGCGACTCCAAGTGTCCATACCTGAAGCACCTCTGCATCGAAAAATGCCTTTGGATGGGATTGGACATAATTTATGAGTGCACGAACAAGATGTTGGGGCTCTCCGCAGCCGGTGCCAATGAAAATCCTGTCGCCCGGATGGATGTTGTCGAATATCTTGTCTTCGGTCGCGAATTTTTCCGGATATATCTTTTTCAACTCGGCTAAATTCCCCATTTGCAAAACACCATATAGAAGTATAGCAAAACATATGATACCCTTCTACTCGTTACAATCCGTAATGTTATGCAGGGCAGGCATGCTCCAAAAGCCTTTATAAGCACCGCTCATGTGCATACGAAGGATTATAAATGCCAACTCACGTGGTGAGCAATGAAGTAGATGACAGGAACAAGACAATGTGGTTTGATTTCCTGTGGATAAAGGCTTTTTACGCATACCTGCCCTGCATAATCGATATGCTATAAGTAAGGAGTTGGCAGGCAGGATTCAAAGACTTTGCACATAAGGTTTGCTGTAAGCATTGTCTTGTATTCGTCATCTACTACTATGAAATCTATTTAGGTGAAGCATTGATAATCTTTCGATTGCACATGAATGAAGACTTTGCAAAGGCTTTGAAGACTGCTTGCCAACTCCTAACGGCGGATTAAGGTGCTTGCAATATTTGACTGTAAATTTTGTCCGTGATATTCTTTTATTGATGCCGGAAAGGATAATAGAATCATTCAATATAAAGCGACTCGATATACTCGATGAGAATGGAAATGAGGATGAATCCCTCATGCCTTCCCTGTCCGATTCTGAAATAAAGAGAATCTATGAACTGCTCATCCTTTCAAGAACCTTTGATCACCACGCCTTAAGCCTCCAGAGAGAAGGACGCATGGGAACATACGCATCCATTTTAGGTCAGGAGGCATCACAGATCGGTAGCGCCTTTGCAATTGAAAGATCAGATTGGATATTTCCGTCATTCAGGGAGATGGGCGTTTATATAACGATGGGCTATCCAATTCATATGCTCTTTCAGTACTGGTCCGGAGACGAGAGGGGGATGAAGTGCCCGGATGATCTGAATATATTCCCATTATGTGTACCTGTTGGAACTCAGGTGCCGCATGCTGTCGGTGCTGCGATGGCTGTTAAATACAAAAAGGACAAAGCAGCAGCGATCTGTTATTTCGGAGACGGCGGAACATCAAAAGGCGACTTCCATGAAGGTTTTAACATGGCAGGAGTATTCAAATTGCCTGTGGTTTTCATCTGCCAGAACAACCAGTGGGCAATATCTGTTCCGAGGGAAAAACAGACCGCATCAAAGACCCTTGCGCAAAAGGCATTTGCCTATGGATTTGAGGGCATTCAGGTTGACGGCAATGATGTATTTGCTGTTTATAAGGCGACAAAGGAGGCTTTGGATAAGGCAAGGGATGGCAATGGCCCCACATTCATCGAATGCTTCACATACAGGATGTCTGACCATACTACAGCGGATGATGCAACGAGGTATCGCTCCAAGGAGGAGGTCGAGGCATGGAAGGCCAGAGACCCGGTTCCGAGATTGAAATTATTTATGGAGGGAAATGGACTATGGACAGGGCAATATCAGAAAGAGGTTGAAGAAAAATCAAGGGATATGATCGATGAGGCTGTTAAGATGGCGGAATCAATAGAACCTCAGAATCCAAAGGATATGTTTGCATATACTTATGGAAAATTAACTTCAAGGCAATTAAGACAGATGAGGGATTTCTGATATGTCCCAGAACTCAAAAAAATTAAACATGGTTCAGGCAATAAACCTTGCATTGAAAGAAGAGATGCAGAGGGACAGCAGCGTTGTCATCCTCGGCGAGGATGTGGGCAGGGATGGAGGCGTATTTAGAGTTACAGAAGATTTGCTGGAATTATTTGGAGACGAAAGGGTCATAGATACACCCCTTGCTGAATCTGTTATTGTGGGCGCTGCCATAGGAATGGCTGCATATGGATTAAAACCTGTTGCAGAGATTCAGTTTATGGGATTCATCTATCCCACAATTGACCAGATATTCTCCCATGCATCGCGGATTCGCAATAGAACAAGGGGAAGGTTCACATGTCCGATGGTGGTCAGGACTCCCTATGGCGTAGGAATAAAGGCTCCAGACCTTCATTCAGAGAGCACAGAGGCATTGTTCTGCCATATGCCTGGTGTAAAGGTCGTAGTGCCTTCGTCGCCTTACAATGCAAAGGGATTATTGATCTCATCCATCAGAGACCCCGACCCTGTGATTTTTCTTGAATCAACGAGGCTCTATCGCCTCATAAAAGAAGACGTCCCCGAAGGAGAATATACTGTTCCACTTGACAAGGCAAGAATCGTTCAGGAAGGAAAGGATGTTACGGTCATTGCATGGGGAAGCATGCTCCACAGGACGCTTCAGGCAGTGGAGGAATTTGATGCAGAGGTAATAGATTTAATGACACTCAGCCCACTCGATGAAGAGACAATATTCAAATCAGTGAAAAAGACTGGAAGGGTTGTGATTGTTCACGAGGCGCCCAAGACCTGCGGATTCGGCGCAGAACTTTCAGCAACCATTGCAGAGGATGCAATGCTATATCTAAAAGCTCCACTCATAAGGGTTACAGGATATGATATTGTTATGCCCCTTCCAAAGCTTGAGGATTATTATATGCCAACTGTAGAGAGGATAAAAAAAAGGATTGAGGAGGCAATGAAATATTAGATTATTTTTGAGTTATGTTAAGTAATGCTGGCAAAATAATTATATTAATACTGCTTATACTCTTGTTTGTACTAATAGTAAATAATCCGCCTAAGAATGATTTGGGCGAAGATTTAACTGTAGTATTTTCTGGATTTAAGCGATAGGGATTAAACTTAAAGGAGTATAATATGCCGTATAATTTCATATTGCCAGACTTGGGAGAGGGTATAACAGAGGGTGAGATAAGGAAATGGCTTGTAAAGGAAGGAGATGCTATAGAAGAGCACCAGACTATTCTTGAAATAGAGACTGACAAGGCAATTGTTGAAGTGCCTTCTCCTAAAAAGGGAAGGGTGTTGAAAATCAACAAGGGCATCGGCGATATGGCAAAGGTCGGGAAGGACAAGGTCTTGATGGTCTTATTATTTCAGATAATGAATAATGGATTACTGATTGTTGATAGCAATGCCGAGAGGCGAATGTTATTCGATACGAAGGTGTTTAAATTATCATGACAGGCAATATTTTTAAAAAGGCAGATGGCTTATAAGTAGCCTATAGAGATTGATATGCTGAATACCGCGGAAAATAAAAGTACATGTGAAAATTGTCCCACAAAACGGATAGTAATAGCTAATGGCTTTGCATATGATAAGCGATTGCTTCATGAAGTCAATAAGAAGATAAGCTGGGATTGGGATATATTAAAATTGGCATTTCTGGGACCTATTTTATGGGCAGTCATGGCATTTTTTGTATTAATCCTGATACTGTTATCATTAAAAGAAATAGGGTTATCATTAAAAGAATTGCTCAAATTAAAAGAACATACTTGCATAATTCCCATAATTCCCATTGCTCTTTTTGTAATTCTTTATTTCGGGGGACTTTATTTATACCATATTGAATCCTTGTTAAAGACTTTCTGGAAGGCCTTTAAAGTTTTTTTCCGATGTGTTACATGGAAAGCACTGACCTATTGGCATGCTTTTCCCTCTCACCTTTCTGATAAGGATCCATTAGTGATTTTGGGCAATTGCGTTGCCGATGCAAAAGTCTCAAGTGTATATCTTGACTGGCCTTATTACAAAAATATATTTGTAGATACCATCTATGTCAGGACTTGTGACTCTAAAAAGAAATATGTCTTATGGTATAGATATATTAATTATTTTCTTATACCAGCAGTTATTGGCTTTCCCGCCGTATATTTTGTTGATCTCTTATCTCCATCGATATCCTTATATATAGCATATATACTTTCTTTTCTTATTATTATAATTATGTTTATCTGGCGAAAGCCAATATATTTTCATCTGGATTTCTACAAAAACTCCGCAGGATTTTCAGAATATAATCTTTTTCTGAATCCAGATATTGAAACTAAAGAATTGAGCCGTTCCATGAACGGCTATGGAATATTCTATATTAGTAAGTTTTTTAAAGAAATATTCAAAGGTGAAGCATTAAAATTTTCAATCCATGAGAATATAACTGACGAATCAATAAGAAAATGCATAGACAAGATACGTAAAATTGGTGTTCAGTCAGCTAATAATAGCGGGTTAAATATACAAGTATGTGGAATAAGTACATGGAAAATTACAGAAAGTTGCGGGAAGAGAGTTTTTAGTAAAAGGACCTTTTATGGAAAAAAATCAAGCATACGATTGCCTTTAAAAAAATTTATTGCAGTATGCGAAAAACAACGAGATGACTTTCCTTTCTACTTACACAATAGTTGGGAGAAGGATGAATTACACTATCTCTTAATGGGTGGTGCTGAACATCAACAGGCATTGATAGATTTTATTTTGTATTTAAAGGAAAAAGGATATAAAAATATTGATACCCTTGAAAATACCTTTGCAGATAAGGAATCTATAAGATTCGCCTCTGAATATTTTGTTTCAGCAGTTATCAAGGGGGAAGAGGCCCTCAGAGGCAGCAATAAATTTTTTATCCTTCGGCACAGAATATCAGATAGTCCATTGCGATGGGTATATTCAATTTATGGGCTTTCTGCAATAGCATCAAAAATAGGATTCATTTATTGGTTTTGCGAGTACAAACGAGGCTTCAAAAATATCGATGAAGACATGCTTTATTCCATAAGCTATAACTTATCCCAGAGTTTAGACCCGTCTGATTTATATAACGATACATCATGGTGCGATTGTAAAAACAAAATAGACAAGATGTTTTCTATAGAAAAAGAGTGTGTAAAGCTGTCAAAGCGAAAAGAAATAATAGGGATAACAGAAAGGGAAATTCAGATAGCATGAATTACTTTATTTTTCCAAAATATAATGATAAGGTTTTCTTTTATTGCAATGAGTTAAGGCATGATCAGAACGAAAAAGCGTGGGAAATATATGTTAATCCAGAAGATTGCCTGGTAGCATTGGATGAAGAAGTAAAAAAAATAGATAAATCTTTAGAGAAACTGCCAACTGTCATCGAACTTCGCAAACAGAAACCGCAAGGATTTAAAAAAGACAATACGATTTCATACAAAGGAAATATCCTTTTTTCATCGGGCGTAATTTTAATTATTAACGGTAAAATCCTGATGCTTCAGAGAAGCAAGAATACAATAGACCCTGAAAAATGGACATCCCCTGCTGGTCGATGTGATTTAGATCCAGAATTAACAGGGTTAAAAGAATTTTATGAAGAGTTAATTCTCATTAATAAAAAGGAAAGAAAGCCTATTTTTGTGAAAATTGGATCGGACTATCTTGCTATTAAAAAGATATACAAAAACACTTTGGAAAAAAAGAAAGAGCTTGGTGATATTGACATAAGCGAAGACAACTGGTTTCAACTGGAAGCCGAAACTTCCACAGAATACCGTTCTTTGTTGGAGTCAGTTACAACCAAATTTGGAAGCACTCTATTTAAAGGTAAATTCCTGGCTTATTTAGATGAGGAGAATAATACCCTCGAACTCAGAATATTGGCAGAGTTAAAAGTAGATGAAAGAGAATTGGAGAATATGGAATTTTTAAATGGAGAAAGAGAATATCCATGCAGGTTATTTTCGTTAGATGAATTTGTCAAAATGGATAATGCCAAATTGGTACCCGCAATAATATATTTTAGAGATATTGTATCGAAATTAGCAAGGAAATCATGAAAGCTATCAGATTAATTATTTCTGATTTAGAAGGATGTATAACACCAAATAAAGGAATCCCTTTTGACCTTGACGCTCTTTATGAAATGGCAAAATACAATCAGAAAGCCCTTGAGGATAATAAGCCGCCATTGACTATTTGCAGTGGCAGACCCCAGCCCTATATTGAAGCTATAATAAGAATAATACAAGGGAGCATGCCAGCAATCTGCGAAAATGGAGCAGTGATATATATTCCAACAACAGATAAAACCCTTATTCATCCTGCAATTGGATTTGAGGTCATGGAAGCTATGGAAAAGGTTAAAAGAATTTTAACTAAAGAGATACAAAATAAAACTCTGGAGGCACAGATAGAACCCGGCAAGACTGTATGCATAAGTTTGAATCCAATTGGGTGTTCAAATGAAGAACTTCCGAATAAGGTAAAAGAGCTTCATCATATTGTTTCTCTAAAACTTGAGAACATAGAAAATCTAAATATCACACATTCTGCAAGTGCGGTTGATGTAACCCCAAACGGCATCGACAAGTTTATGGGGCTAAAATTTCTTTCCGAAATAACTAATATTTTACCGGAAGAAATGATAGGCATTGGTGATTCAGCAGGAGATATTTCTTTCCTTAAGGAAGTAGCTATCCCGTGCTGTCCTAACAATTCATCGCCAGAGGTGAAAAACATAGCATCTTATACCTCACCATATAATAACGGGAAAGGGGTTTTGGATATTCTTAGAAAGTTTACTAACGTTGAAAGGTATGAAATCAGTTAGGGAGAGCGGTATGCCGTATAATTTCATATTGCCAGACTTGGGAGAGGGTATAACAGAGGGTGAGATAAGGAAATGGCTTGTAAAGGAAGGAGATGCTATAGAAGAGCACCAGACTATTCTTGAAATAGAGACTGACAAGGCAATTGTTGAAGTGCCTTCTCCTAAAAAGGGAAGGGTGTTGAAAATCAACAAGGGCATCGGCGATATGGCAAAGGTCGGAGAGGCATTAATGAGCATTGCTGAAGAGGGAGAGGCTGTTGAAGAAAAACCAAAGCCTGAAGAAAGGCCGAAATCTGTCTCTGTAGTTGGTGTTCTTCCTGAGGAAGAAGAGGAAATCCTTGCAACGCCTTCTGTAAGGTCGCTGGCAAAAGAGCTTGGAGTTAAGCTTGAGACTATCAAAGGTTCAGGCCCTGGAGGAAGTATTACAAAAGAGGATGTCACTGAGGCATCTGAAAAGGCCAAGAAGATAGAAGATCAATATGGCGCTGTGGAAAGAATGCCTATTAGGGGATTGAGGAGGACTATAGCAAAGAATCTCATATTGTCACAGAAAACAACTGCCTTTGTAACAGGAATGGATGAGGCTGATATTACAGAACTGTGGGACTTGCGTGAGCGTGAAAAAAAGGCGCTGCTTGATAAAGGCATTCATCTGACCTTTTTGCCGTTTTTCATAAAGGCTGTGCATCATGCCCTTGCAGAGCATCCGTTGCTCAATGCCTCTGTTGATGAGGAAAAAGAGGAGATCATCATTAAAAAATATTACAACATGGGCATTGCAGTTGATACGCCTGACGGCCTTATGGTTCTTGTTGTAAAGGATGTGGATAAAAAGACAATCCTTGAACTCGCAAGAGAGATTCAGGATTTGAGCCAGAAGGCAAGGGATAGGAAGATAAAACTTGAGGAGATGAAGGGAAGCACATTTACTATAACGAATTACGGACACTTCGGAGGTACATTTGCAACACCCATAATAAACTATCCTGATGTGGCAATACTCGGAACAGGCAAGATCTCGGAAAAGCCGTGGGTAAAGAATGGACAGATTGTAATCAGAAAAATACTTCCACTTTCTCTGACCTTTGACCACAGGGTAACAGACGGAGTTGATTCGGCAAAGTTTCTATCAAAGGTAATTAACTATCTCGAAGACCCGGCATTGCTGTTTATAGAGAGCGCATGAGGATGTCTTTTCAAAGTGCCGCTTGTTGCAGGCGGTTTAAATAGAACCATTTATTGATGATTAGAGGAGTAAAATTACCGAAACCCATTTATTATTTTGTTTTCTGCTTTAAATCTCTTAAAACCCGTGCAAATTGCAGCTTATCCATTTTCCCTGAGGCAATAGAAATCATGGCATTGTAAAGCCTTTCTTTTGGGTCTGATATGCTGATACCGTTTAGCTCAAGAAAGACCAATGCAGATGCAAGGGCAGTCCTTTTGTTTCCGTCAACAAACGGATGATTTTGTGATATATGATATGCATAGGCAGCAGCCATCTCAAAAATATCAGAGTGCAGGAATTTACCATAAAAAGAAGCATAAGGCATTGCTACTGCAGAACAGAGAAGATCCTTATCGCGTACTCCCATGCTGCCGCCATATCTTTCTATCTGGTCAGCATGAATATCAATTACCTCAGCGAGTGTTAGGAAGATAATCTCTTTTTCTTTCACTTATCCGGCAAGTTTTTTCAAGGTTTTACCGTGGAGCCTGTTCACTTTCTCAAGAGCAGCCTTAAACTTCTTTTCCCTTTTGGCGGTATCTACAGGTGAAATTATCAGATTCCTGCCGTCAGTAACAATTTCAAGAGGGGTGTCCATATCAACATCTAAAAGCTCAAGGATGGGCTTGTCTATTATAAGCGCAGCGCTGTTGCCATGAGATACTAATTTTTTTATCATATCTGCCTCCTATCGTATATACATTGTATAACCATATTCATACTTTGTCAAGCGACTATAGAAGTTGTGTAGAGAACACATAAACTGTCCGCATCTGTAGCACATAAACTGTCCGGTTAAGATTGGATAGCAAGGAGGGCTATCCATGAAAAGGACAAAAATACTGCAGGAGGTGCGGAAGATGAGATTTGAA
>JAJYXI010000028.1 GCA_021791055.1 Nitrospirota bacterium
ATAAAACCCTGAAGCTCCTTTGGCTCAAGCAGCCTGTCAGGCGGATTAGCATCTTGAAGCATACAGGCTTTGGTAATTTTTCTCAGAAGGTTAATAACACCGTAACTGATAATATCTTCAGGAAATGACTCGGGGGCATTTTCTATCAGCAAAAGCTCTCCATACCAGCTTTCTTTTGTGGGAGCGATTCCTGCACAGTCATCTCCTCGAATAGCCTTTGGAGTTGCTCCTTTTGATAGTGCCATATTCCTGATACCCATATTTACAAGTTGAAGCCCCCTCATGGCAGGATTTGAGCCAAGACCATGCCTCCCCTTTGTAATGGGGAGGAAACGGAACAAATTAACGCCGGAACAATAGATGAATGTACCATCGCCTCTGCTTTTATCAGGCCTTATCACAAAATACATGAAATCGTTAATATACTGGTTTCCATACAACATCTGTAGTCTTACTTCTTCCCCTTCTGAATCTTTGCCCATTCGTCCTTAAGCGTTACTATGCGGTTGAAGACGAGGCTGCCTGGTTTTGAGTCAACACTATCAACGCAGAAATAGCCCATTCTTTCGAACTGGAATCTGTCTCCGGGCTTTGCGTCTTTCAATGAAGGCTCAAGACGGCATGATTTCAAAACTTCGAGGGATTTTGGGTTTATATAATCCGTGAAATCCTTTCCTTCTTCAACATCGTTTGGATCTTCTTTTACAAAGAGGTAGTCATAAAGCCTGACTTCGGCTTCAATGGCATGAGGAGCAGAGACCCAATGGAGTGTTGCCTTGACCTTTCTGCCATCAGGCGCATCGCCGCCCCTTGTCGCTGGGTCGTATGTGCAGTGGAGTTCGACTATCTCTCCGTTTTCATCCTTAACAACACTTTCGCATTTAATGAAATAGGCATACCTCAGCCTTACTTCACGTCCCGGAGCAAGACGAAAGAACTGTTTGGGCGGAGTTTCCATGAAATCGTCTTTTTCTATATAAAGCACCTTTGAGAATGGAACCTTTCTTGTTCCTGCATTCGGGTCTTCAGGATTGTTTATTGCATCCAGCAATTCCTCCTGACCTTCAGGATAATTATCTATTACCACCTTAAGAGGACGAAGCACAGCCATCATCCTTGGAGCAACCTTGTTTAAATGCTCGCGCACGCAATACTCAAGGAGTCCCATATCCACAAGGCTTTCTTTTTTGGCAACGCCGATGCGGTTGCAGAAATTCCTTATCGCCTCAGGCGTATAGCCTCGCCTTCTGATACCGGCAAGAGTCGGCATTCGCGGGTCATTCCATCCCGAAACATATCCTTCATTCACTAATCTGAGAAGTTTTCTTTTACTGACTACCGTATGGCTTAAATTAAGCCTTGCGAATTCTATCTGCTGCGGGTGATGAATACCGAGTTCGTCAAGATACCAGTCATACAAAGGCCTGTGGTCTTCATATTCCATCGTGCATATGGAATGCGTAATTCCTTCTATGGAATCGCTCTGCCCGTGGGCATAGTCATACATAGGATAAATGCACCATTTATTCCCTGTGCGGTGGTGATCCTCGTGCTTTATACGGTACATCACAGGGTCGCGCATGTTGATATTGCCTGATGCCATATCGATCTTTGCGCGCAGGGTTTTTGAGCCGTCAGGGAATTCCCCCTTTCTCATGCGCTCAAAGAGATCGAGGTTTTCATCAACAGAACGGTTCCGATATGGGCTCTCCTTACCCGGCTTTGTCAAAGTTCCGCGATACTCGCGTATTTCTTCGGCGCTTAAATCACAGACATATGCCTTGCCCATTTTGATTAACTGCACTGCCCACTCGTACAGCTTATCAAAATAGTCCGATGCATAATAAAGCCTGTCTCCCCAGTCAAAGCCCAGCCATCGCACATCCTCTATAATGGAGTCAACATATTCCTGTTCCTCTTTGCTCGGATTTGTGTCGTCAAATCTGAGGTTGCAATATCCTCCGAATTCTGCAGCCAGGCCGAAATTAAGGCATATGGATTTGGCGTGTCCTATATGCAGATAGCCATTTGGTTCAGGCGGGAATCTTGTAATGACCTTACCGCCGTGCTTACCTGCATTAACATCTTCTGCGACAATGGTACGAATAAAATTGGGAGTCGATATTTCCATAGCTTGAATATTTTAACACATCAGAATTATATAGTTGTGTTAAAATAGAACAAGCCGAAGTGGCGGAATTGGCAGACGCGCCAGGTTCAGGGTCTGGTGGTCGAAAGGCCGTGCGGGTTCGACTCCCGCCTTCGGCATTACCCTCCTGAAAAGTCTTTGACTTTTCAGGAATATTCTCATTTCCTAAAAATGAAAAAGACAACCGTAAAATTAATCAAGAAGTCTTCCAGAGAAAAGATCCCTGTATCGTCCCTAAAAGGAAAGGTAGTGCCGTCCAAGAAGAGAAAACTTATGGAAAAGGCATTAAAAGAGGAAGATAAAACACTTCAAAGATGAGCACACTTTATCCGGACTTCTTAGAAAAGTATCTCACAGAAAAAGAAATAACAACACTTAAAGAAAGAGAATCCCTCCACACATACCAGTTTAATGAACTCACCTTCGTAAGGCTTTCTCAGGAATATAAAGACTATCCGAGGGGTGCTGTTTTTTATGAAAAAGGCATTATCCCGGGCTATCCGAGGATTATGAGAATCCTTCATCTTGAAAACGGGATAAACCGCTATTTCAAAGACAGTTTCTATGTTGAGGAGAAGGTGGACGGCTACAATATAAGAATAGCTGTCATAAACGGGACTCCACTTGCATTCACAAGGGGAGGATTTATATGCCCATTCACGACAGACAGAATCCCTGACCTTATTGACACAAACTTTTTTAAAGAATATCCAGAATACATAATCTGCGGAGAGGTCGTCGGTCCGGGCAGTCCGTATAATACAGAGGCTATCCCGTATGTTGACGAAGATGTTGTCTTCCTTGTCTTTGACATTTTAGATGAAGAGGGAATACGCCTCCACATAGAAGAAAGATACAAGATATTTGAACGCTTTAATATCCAGCAGATAAGAAGATGGGGGCCGTTTAATGTATCGGGCGGCACATCTGATATGGATGAAATAAAAAAGATTATCCTTGAACTTGACAGGGACGGCAGGGAAGGAATAGTGATCAAGCCTGTTTCCGATGGCAAGTCTGTAAAGTATGTTACGCTCTCTTCATGCCTCAGGGATTTGGAGGCAACGGCACATCTCATAACAGAGCTTCCTGCAGGTTTCTTTACGCAGAGGATATTGAGGGCTGTGTTTTTCTGCCACGAATTCGGAATACCACTCAGCAGCGAATACCTTATAAGCTCTGCAAAGGCATTGTATCTCATCCCTGAACAGACATTAAAAAAGGTTGCGGATGGCGAAAGCGTAAAGGAGTTTTTTGATGTCAGGGTGAGAAACAAAAATACGGTGGATGAACTCATACAGCACCTTAATCGTTCAGGAGTTCGAATACAGCTTGTATCTGTAGAAAAATCGGGTGATCATTACAGGGCAAAATTTTACAGGATTTATATCAAAGGCACGCGGGAACTCAGGCACAGGCTCATGGGCAAAGGATTTTTCGACTAACCCTCTGCCTTCCCTGAAAGCAGCTCTGTCCTTTTTATGGCGCTCATCAGATAGTCCTTGAACTTTTCAGGGAAGAGCCACCTTATGCCCAGCTTTTCTGCCCATTTTACCAAACCCTGGTCTGCCGTAATCAGCAGGGCATCAAGCTCCATTGCGAGCAAAAGCAAGTCAACATCCTCCTTGCTGTCTATTATGCCCTCTCTCAATGCCTCCCTGTATTTCCTCCTCATGTCCTGAATAATCTCATCTGCCTTCCTGCTTTCAGCGCTCCTTACAGCCTTCTCTGCAACCCTCAATCCCTTGTTCACCCTTTCCCTTATGTCTTCAATCAATTCATACAAAAGGAATGCAGGGGTTTTCAGGTCATGCTTTTTCGGAGGCTTCTGGTGCAAGATCAGGAGGAGGTCTGCAGGTATTTTATCCCGCTCCACAAAATGCAAAAGCTCCTCAAATATGGATGGGGGCATATAAAACTCAAGTACATGTATCTGAGCTGCGAGGAAGAGGAATGTTTCCAATGCCTCTGTCGGCGTACTTCCAAGGCTCATCCTCACATCAGGGTTTACAAAGAGGCTTGTATCAAGAACAACCCTTAACGGCTGTGATGGGTGATGGGTAATGAGTGATGGGTCTGCTTTTGAGCTTTTATTTTTTGTCTTTAAAGTTTTTTTGCCTTTTAACTCGTCACTCATCACTGATAACTCATCACTATTCTTACGCTTTGCAGGTGCCATATACATCAAGGCGGTATGTATTCCATTCCATGCACTGAGGACATCTCCCTGACCAGTCCTCTGACCTGAAACCGCAACTGGAGCAGCAGTACTGAATCCTGAAGGGCCGACGTATTCCGCATGCCTTTTTGAGCTCATCCAGTGCTCTCTGAATCTGGTTCCTCTTTATATACAATTCACCCCGTAAGCTGAAAAGCTCTGGCACAGAGAAGACATTCGTATCTATGGAATTCAATAAATCCATTGCATCATCAACCATCTCAAGCCTGTAATAAAGCTTCCCAAGGAGAAATCTCAGCCCGTTGTCCTGCGGGTTTTTCGCTATGGCATTCCTGTAAAATCTTATCAACCGTCCTGGCTCTCCGACATTTATGAGCAGGTCTTCAAGCCTTGCGAGTATTATTATCGATTTAAGCTGTTCATATGCCTTCTCCAGAAAGTTTATCGCCTCCTCTGTCTCACCCTTGGTCAAAATAACCTCTGCCAGGCCGAGATATGCAGGGATAAAATTGTCATCCATCTTAATCATTGTCCTGAATGCCTTTTCTGCCTTCTCCAGTTCGCCGCTTTCGAGGCTTGAGCGTGCATATTCATATTTATAGCCGAGCAGTCTGTGTTCTTCCTGCTGTTTGTCGCTTTCGCTGTGCTCGAGCTTGATTATTGTCTTCTGCAGGGACAGGAGGTCATCCCACATGTCCTTCTTTTCGAGGATTGCACGCTTTCTGTAAAGGGCAGTAAGGTTTTCAGAGTCTATATCCAGTATCTCATCAAGGTATTTAAGGGCATCGTCATATCTCTGCATCCTTTCCATAACTATTTCTATGGAAAGGAGAGCCTGCAGGTTTTTGGGATTTATGTCCCTTGCCTTTTTGTAATGCTCAAATGATGCTTTGTAATCTTTATTGTTTAGAGATATGTCTCCAAGCCTTAAGAGGGCATCTATATGATCAGGCTCTTCCTTGAGTATCTCCCTTAAGGCCTCCTTTGCCTCTTCTTCTTTATCGCCGAGTATGGCATTCAAAACCTTTGAATATAATTCCTGTATCTTCGCCTCTTTCTTTTGTCTCTTCTGATACTGAAGGTTGTCTATGACACGCTTTGTATCACGGATAAAAAAGACAATGAGTATTGCGAGCGCTCCCACCGTCGTTGAAAGGAGTATAAGGGCAATCTTCGGGATTTCATAAGCACTTCCAAAGGGGACCTTTACTGTCACCATATCCTTATTTTCTACTGCGAATAACCCGAGCACTGCAAGAAACACTAAAAATACCAATATCGCTATCTTGCCCATTAGTGATGATACTCCTTGCCTTTTATAATTGTCATCGCCCTGTAAAGCTGTTCCAGAAATACCAACCTTGCCATTTCATGAGTAAGGGTCATTTTTGAAAGGGCAATGGCGCCAACCGCCTTTTCTCTAACCTCCTCCGAAACGCCGTATGGACCGCCCATTACAAAATCAACACTGCCCTTATCCTCAAGGAATCCGGCAAAACCAGTTGAACTGAATTCCTTTCCCATCTCATCAAGCAAAACATAAGACCCTGTCTGTTTCAATACTTTTCTGCCCTCTTGGGAAAGCGCCTCATCCCTTGTCTTACCCTTTTCATCCTTTATTTCTATGATGGATACCTGCGCCATATGTTTTAACAAACTCAGATAACGATTAATTCCTTCAATCAGATACCGCTCCTTTGTCTTCCCCACCCAGAATATCCTTATCTTCACCTACCACTTCTCACTTCTAACTTCCCACTTCCTACTTCCAGAGGCACTCTCGGTGCATCAAGCCAGAATTTTTCGAGTTCATAATATGCCCGTGTCTCTTCTTCAAAGACATGGACGATAATATCGCCGTAGTCCATCAAGACCCACCGGGCGGTGTTCAGTCCTTCGATGCCTGCGGGCTTTTGCCTGTGTTCCCTTAATTTCTTCTCTACATTTTCGACGATTGCCTTGACCTGTGTGGTGCTTTCGCCAGAGCAGACGACAAAATAATCTGCAATTATCGTAAGGTCTTTTAATTCGAGGACAACCGTGTCCTTTGCCTTTTTATCAAGTGCCGCCTGTGCAGCCTCTATTGCCTTAGCCTTGCTTTCTATGTGCGTAGCGCTCCTTTCCGATTTTTGTGAATATTATAGCAGAATTCAGAGGCATTTTTTCAGGATTCAAGCAAAAACTGAACTAATGCCACCGATACAATTGCCGCTGTCTCTGCACGGAGAGTCCTTTTGCCAAGGGTTGTCCTGATAAAACCGTGATCTTCAGCCAGTTTAACTTCTTCAGATGTAAAACCACCTTCAGGGCCAACAAGAAGGTGAATGGGTGAATGGGTGAATGGGTGAATGGCTAATTTTGAAATTGCATCTTTCAAGGATAATCCGCCCTCTTCCCAGAAAATAAATCCATTCATTTGCTGTGAACAATGAACTGTGAACAGTAAACCAAACTCAACCGGCTCGTGAACAGTGGGAATTATCGTCCTACCACACTGCTCTGCAGCCTCCTCTGCTATCTTCTGCCACCGTTTTACCTTTCTCGTTTCCTTAACAACACACCTCTCGGTGATAAGTGGAATTATCTCTTTAACGCCAAGCTCCGTGGCCTTTTGAACTACCATATCCATCTTTTCGCCCTTCGGTATTCCCTGACATAAGATAAGATTTAATGCAGATTCGGTATCCAGCGCCGTTTCACTGAGTATGTTTATAAAGACATGCTTTTTTGAAATCTCAACAATCTCCGCCTCACATGCCTTCCCTTTGCCGTCAACTACCGAAATCCTGTCGCCCCTTTTGCATCTTAGGACAGAAGTGAGATAATGCGATTTGTCCGCATTAAGTTTAATGCCCTGTTGTTTTTCTATATCTTCAGGAGGGATATATATTCTCATATGCATAAAGAATTATGCCATAACATATTGAAAACTTGACAGCCTATAGATGATTTGATATGTTTTTGATTGTGAAGGAGATACGGAAATCCGACTGTTCAGCCATATTCAAGTTATCTGCTCATAGCGGGCAGAAAAAGGAGGTTTGGCATGTTTAACAATAAGCATATTATAGGGGTTTTATTTTTGTGCTTTGTAATAGTTGTAGGAAATTTTAGTGCGACTGTACAAGCACAACCATCTTCTACCGGAGGGAAATTGCTTACCAACGAGAGTATTATCTCACTCGTGAAAACTGGTTTGAGTGACACAGCTATTATTTCCCTGATTCAAAAGTCGCCGACGCAATTCGATCTGAGTCCTGAATCTTTGGTCAGACTCAAGGGAGCAGGTGTCAGTAACTCAGTAATCGAAGCAATGATAGGAAGCCAATCTTTGCCAGCTAATAGCGAGAAGGCATCTCTAATTCCTACTGCTTATGGATTTTATGTGGTTGATGAAGGTCAGTTGCGGGAACTAAAACCATCACCCGTAATCACAAAGATAGGTTTGCAACCGGGTGGGCCGCGAAGTAGGCTTGCTGGTAGTGCTATGGACGGCTTTGCAGGTGAACCACCGTTTAGTATCGCAAGTCAGGCACCAATTTTTATCGTCTATCAGCAGAATGTGAATCCGAACGACTTTCACCTCGCTAATCTTGTATATGTCAGCACAAAACAGGCAGGGCAATTCAATTATTTCGGAACAAACCCTATGTTTTTCCGTAACCTTTACGGTGTCAATGAGTCAGACATAATCAGGATAGACTTATGGCGACCGAAAGCCCAAATTCCACTCCGCATAGAACCAGTCGAGGGGAAGACTGGTATGTTCAGATTGATTCCGAACTCACCACTCAAACCAGATAAATATACACTTTACCTTAAAGACGCTATCCATCTCGATGGAACAATTTTTATATCAGAGACTGATCGGCAAAGTTCAGCATTTTACTTTAAAGTTGAGTAGATTTAGAAATGAGGAGAAAGAACTGTTTCTGTTTATTGATTTGCCCGCAACTGAAGCATTACACCGAAAATAAATCCTTCAGCTTGTTCTTAAATCCCTTTGATTCCTCGACATTCTCTTCGCTCAGACTTGCGAATTCTTCGAGGAGTTCTCTCTGCCGCGGGGTAAGTTTTTTCGGCACATCTATATAAACGCTTACTATCTGGTCTCCCCTCTGATGGCTTCCGAGCCTCGGCATGCCTTTGCCCTTTAGATGGAAGGATTTTCCTGAGGATGTGCCTGTAGGAATCTTGAGTTTAGCAGGCCCGTTCAATGTTGGGACTTCTATCTCGCCTCCGAAAACAGCCTTTGGAAAGGATAAAGGCACCTGACAGTAAATATCCATGCCGTCCCTTTTGAAGAAGGAATGCTCATCCACATTTACCACTACATACAAATCACCCGGAGGGCCGCCGTAACTTCCGAAGTCTCCTTCTCCGCTTAGTCTAAGGCGGGAGCCGTTATCAACGCCTGCAGGAATTTTTACGGATATTTCCCTCTGAACCCTGACCTTACCGTTCCCTTTGCAACTCTTGCACGGGTTTGTGATTATCCTTCCTGTGCCATGACACTTTCCGCATGTCTTTGAAACACTGAAAAATCCCTGCTGGAATCTTATATGTCCTGTTCCTTTGCAATTGGGGCAGGTTTCAGGTGATGTGCCTGGTTCAGCGCCTATTCCATTGCAAACATCACAAGACTGCCACCTCGGGACCTTTATGGTATTTTCAGAGCCGAAGGCAGCATCTTCGAGTGTTATATTAAGGTTGTATCTTAAGTCTGCTCCCTTTGTAGGCTTTGCCTTTTTATATCCGCCAAATGTGCCGAAAAAGTCGTCGAATATATCCTCAAATATGTCGGTAAATCCACCGAATCCTGCGCCTGCCCCGAACCCTCCGAAACCGGCACCGGCTCCGGCGCCAACGCCCTCTGATGTGCCGTACCTGTCGTAATGGGCGCGCTTTTCAGCATCGCCGAGGCATGTATATGCCTCGTTTATCTCTTTGAATTTTTCTTCTGCCTCTTTGTCGCCCTGATTCCTGTCAGGATGGTATTTTAAGGCGAGTTGCCGGAATGCCTTTTTAATCTCATCCTGAGTGGCATTCCGGCTGACTCCAATAATTTTATAATAATCTTTCATTCTACCTATCGCCTATTGCCCATTGCCTTTTGCCTGTCATTTATTTTTCTCCACATCCTCGAATTCTGCCTCAACAACTTCTTCCTCCGGAGACTTGGCCTTGGACTCTGTGCCTGCTCCTGCACCGGCTTGCTGTTCCTGTGCCGCTTTATAAACATGCTCGGCTATTTTATGCGATGCCTTTGTAAGCTCATCTATGGCTGTTTTGATTTCCGATGCATCGGTACTCGTTTCTTTTACCTTTTTGCACTTCTCAAGGGCAGCCTCTATATCTTTTTTCTCGTCCTCTGTAAGCTTATCACCATAATCTTTCAGGGATTTCTCAACAGAGTAGATAAGGGTATCGGCATTGTTCCTTGCCTCGGCAAGCTCTTTTTTCTTATGGTCTTCTGCTGCATGTGACTCTGCATCGCGCATCATCCTCTTTATCTCTTCCTCGGAAAGACCGCTGGATGCAGTAATCCTTATGGACTGCTCCTTTCCTGTGCCAAGGTCTTTTGCAGAGACATGGAGTATGCCGTTTGCGTCAATATCGAATGTGACTTCTATCTGGGGCAGACCCCTCGGTGCCGGTGGTATCCCAACAAGCTCGAATAATCCAAGGAGTTTGTTGTCTGAAGCCATCTCCCTTTCTCCCTGATGGACTTTAATCGTAACCGCTAGCTGATTGTCCGATGCAGTAGAGAATGTCTGCGTCTTCTTTGTAGGAATGGTTGTATTCCTCTCTATCATCTTTGTGAATATGCCGCCGAGGGTCTCTATGCCGAGGGACAGGGGATTTACATCCAGAAGGAGGACTTCCTTCACCTCGCCCTTTAAAACAGCGGCCTGTATAGCAGCGCCAACTGCAACCACTTCGTCTGGATTGACACCCTTGTGAGGCTCTTTGCCAAAAAAGCCCTGCACAACCTGCTGCACCTTTGGCGCCCTTGTCTGTCCGCCGACAAGTATGACCTCATCTATATTGCCTGTAGAAAAACCTGCATCCGAAAGCGCCCTCTTACAAGGCTCTATGGTCTTCTGGACAAGGTCGTCTGTGAGCTGCTCGAACTTAGCGCGTGATAGTTTCATTAACAAATGCTTTGGCCCTGTTGCATCGGCAGTTACAAAAGGAAGGTTTATCTCTGTCTCTGATGCTGTGGAAAGCTCTATCTTTGCCCTTTCAGCAGCCTCCTTCAATCTCTGGAGCGCCATCTTGTCATGCTTGAGGTCTACTCCCTGTTCCTTTTTAAACTCATCAACCATCCAGTCTATAACCCTCAAATCAAAGTCGTCTCCGCCGAGATATGTGTCGCCGTTTGTGGATTTGACCTCTATGACACCCTCGCCGATTTCGAGCACAGAAACATCAAAGGTTCCTCCGCCGAGGTCATAAACAGCAACCTTTTCTTCCTTCTTTTTCTCAAGACCGTATGCGAGGGCTGCGGCAGTAGGCTCATTTATGATTCTAAGAACATTCAGTCCTGCGATCTGTCCTGCGTCCTTTGTCGCCTGCCTCTGGCTGTCGTCAAAATATGCAGGAACGGTAATAACAGCCTCTGTAACAGTCTCGCCGAGATAGTCTTCTGCTGCCTGTTTCAGCTTCTGGAGTATCATTGCAGAAATCTCGGGCGGGGAATATTTCTTGCCCCTCGCCTCTACATGGGCATCTCCGTTTGGTGCCTCAACTATATGATAAGGAAGCCTCTTTTTCGCATGGTCAACCTGTGGGGAATTATACTTTCTTCCCATCAATCTCTTTATTGAAAATACGGTATTTTCAGGATTTGTGACAGACTGCCTCTTTGCTATCTGTCCTACAAGCCTTTCACCCTTTTCTGTGAATGCAACAACAGAGGGTGTTGTCCTGTTTCCCTCCTGATTGGGTATTACTACCGGTTCGCCGCCGACTACAACTGCAACAACCGAGTTTGTAGTGCCGAGATCTATTCCTATTGCCTTTCCCATCTCTTCCTCCTTCTTTATTTTTAAGTTTCTTTTTATTCTTACCGACTACTAATTGCTGCTTTTCTTAGATACAACTACAAGCGACGGCCTTAAGACCTTTTCATTGTAAAGGTATCCCTTTCTAAATTCCTCTACCACTGTATTATTCTCAACATCTTCCCTCTCAACCTGAGACATCGCATGATGATATGCAGGGTCAAAAGGTTTGCCGACTGCCTCAACAAACTTTACTCCAAATTTTTCGAGTATCCTATTCAGTTCCCTGAGGGTATTTTCCACGCCCTTTATCAGGGATTCGGAATTTTTCTCTGCCGAATGTTTTAATGCCATTTCAAGATTATCCAGCGCCGGCAAAAGCTCATAAACCAAAGATTCATTGGAATACTTTATAAGCTCCTCCCTGTCCTTCTGCACCTTTTTCTTGTAATTTTCGAACTCGGCATAGAGCCTAAGATATTTATCCTTTGTATCTGCGAGCTCTGCCTGTATCGACTCCACCGCCTCTGCAGTCTTATCCTCAATCTCAAGGGAGATGCCTATTTCTTCAGGCTTTTTAGATTCTTCATTTTTCTCTTCCACCATACCACCTCCAGCCATTAATCGAATGTCCTGCTTATGCACTTCGCAATGGTGTCCACCATATATATGGCCTTTGAATAGTCCATCCTCGTCGGACCTATCAATGCGACAACACCCATGGGTCTATCCTTCTCCTTGTATGTTGAGGCAACTACGCTCAGGCTTTTCAGTTCCTCAACAGGATTTTCATTGCCTATAACCACACTCACGCCTTCAGCATCCGAAAGCTCGTCGAGGAGCTTCAATATTGTATGCTTATCCTTTATGGCCTTTGATATTTCCCTAATCCTCGATATATCGGAAAAATCAGGGAGATTCATTACATCGTAAAGCCCTGATACAAAAATATCATTCTCAGCAAAGGATATTGCCTGTCCGTAAATCTTTATTGCCCTTGTTATAAGCTTGTCCCAGACAGCCTTTTCACGGTGCGCCTTTCTTACAAGTATGCCCTTTATCTCATCTATAGTGTGCCCAGAGTACTCAGAAT
Organism: Nitrospirota bacterium; assembly: GCA_021791055.1. Lineage (GTDB taxonomy): Bacteria > Nitrospirota > Thermodesulfovibrionia > Thermodesulfovibrionales > Dissulfurispiraceae > Dissulfurispira. The sequence goes on from JAJYXI010000028.1 coordinate 12,429, forward strand.
TAAGATAATCAGCAATCCTGTTAAGGTCTTCCTGTGTAAGTCTTGAGTCCACCGTAAATATTTTATTTTTAATAACTCCTTCTTCTGTCAGTAAAATGGCTACCACCCTGTCGCCTTTATACCTGATGAAGTCTATTCTGTTAAATGTCGTCTTCTCGGGTTTTGGAGGCGTAATGACACCGATATAGTTTGACATCACGGAAAGGGCGTTTGTCACCTCTGAAAACATGCCGTTGATATCATTTCTTATACCCTCCAATTTCTCTGCAAAATGACACAAAAACTCACCCATATCCACATTGCTGTCATTGGGTTCGTTGATGTCATGGAGGCAGTCAACATAAAATCTGTAGCCCTTGTCCGTAGGAACCCTGCCTGCAGAGGTATGCGGCTGGCTCAGGAAGCCGAGGTCTTCGAGATCAGCCATTATATTTCTTACAGTAGCAGGTGAAAAACCGAAGGAATATTTCTTGGTTACAAATCTTGAGCCGACAGGCTCCGGCTTGCTTATGTAGCTCTGAACAATCGCACAGAGAATTTGCTTGCTTCTGTCATCCAACATATTCTATCACCGTACTATTGGCACCATGTCGCATTCACTTTTAGCACTCTCAGCCTGAGAGTGCTAATAATTTAACAGGTAAGAAATAATCATGTCAAGAATACTACCACTGAAGTTTTCTTTGCATCAGCTTCTCATACATCTTAGGCGGTAAAAATGCCTGCTGGTGTATCTCGTCGCTGTAGTATCTTGTGTCAACCTTGAATTCCCTTCTCATCTGTCTCAAGTCATGTTTCTTTGATGCTGCAGAGAATGTCCACCAGTTTCCTGCATATGTGGCTATGGTAGCGGTGTAAAGGTCTACTATCGGGAATATGAGTTTCATTGCCTCCTGAACTTCTATCACAAGGTCTTTATGGAAGTGAAGGGATTCGGATAGTGTCACGAACATGCCGTCATCCGTAAGGGAGTCTTTGACAGACTTGAAGAACTCGACAGTAAAAAGGCTCTTTGCAAATCCTACAATATCCGTGGAGTCAACAATTACAGCATCAATATCGCCATCTCTGCCCTTCACAAATTCAGCGCCATCCATGCACTTTATCTCCACTCTCTTGTCGTCAACGCCGCATGCTACTGATGGGAAATACTTCTTTGACACATTAATAACCTCTTCGTCTATCTCAATAAAATAGACCTTCTCCACAGAGTCATGTCTTAAAACCTCTCTGACGGTTCCCCCGTCTCCTCCTCCTATGACTATGACCTTCTTAGGATTCGGATGTGCATGCATGACAGGATGTACAAGCATCTCATGATAGAAAAGCTCATCCCTCTCTGTTATCTGCACAACGCCGTCAAGGATGAGCATCTTGCCGAAGTGGGGATTCTCTATGACCATTATCTCCTGAAATTCGCTCCTGCTTTTATGAAGCACCTTTTCAACTTCATATACATACTGAATCGGGGCATACGGGTCTTTTTCAAAAAACTTAATCATTTTGTCCTCCTGTCAATGAGTAAAAGGGTAAATGAGTAAATGGGTAAAGACATATAAAATATGTTCACTTCCATCAACTCATTAACTCGTCCACTCATTCACTCATATACTCAAATCAATATCGTCTTCGGTATCGAAAAGCCGTTAAACTCCGATGCATACGAAATCGTGTATGCGCCGCTGGAAAGTATCAATATCCTGTTGCCCACCTCAGGCTCGGGAAGCTCAACCTCTTTATCTATAACATCAAAGCTGTCACAACTCGGACCGGCAATAGTCCATGCCTTCGGCTCATTCCTGCTTCCGACAACATAGGTATACTTAATGCCTCCGACACTCTCCATTAATCCATTAAAAACTCCCACATCTATATAAAGCCAGTTCTCGTCTCCTCTGCTTGCCTTGCCGATAACTGTTGAAACAAAGATTCCTGCATCTCCTACAACCGCCCTTCCGGGCTCTATGAATATCTCAATATCCTGCGGGAATTTCTGGTATATGACCTTATTAACCTTCTTCTCTATCGTCTCGACATCCACCACATTCTTTGTGTATCGAATTGGGTAGCCGCCGCCGATGTCGAGCATTCTCAGTTTTATCCCGTTCTGTTCGGCATTCTCCCAGAGATCCCTTGCCTTATCAACAGCCGTATTCCAGTTATAGACATTATTGCACTGTGAGCCCACATGAAAGGTAATGCCTACGGGATTAAGTCCCTTTTCTTTTGCAGAAATGAGCAGCTCTGACGCCTCATCCAACTCGACGCCGAATTTCTTGCTTAACGGCCATTCGCTCCCCTCATTTGGGACCGACAGCCTTACATAGACATTAGAGCCGGGAGCATATCTCGCGAGTTTTTCAACCTCCACCATAGAGTCATAAGCAAAATAGTTCACTCCGTAATCCACTGCCTGTTCAAGGAATTTAAAGGTCTTCATGGGATTACTCGTTATAATTCTTTCGGGCTCAACACCGAGCGAGGCCAGTATCTGCAATTCGCCCTCTGATGCTATTTCAAACCCTGTACCAAGGGTATTCAAAAACCTCAAGACCTCGACATCGGGGTTTGCCTTGACAGCATAAAAAACTTTTGAGTTCTTTATATTTTTGCCTATTACAGAGACCTTATCCCTGATAATCTCTTTGTCCACCAATAAATACGGAGGCAGCTCATCGCTGAGGGCAATATAATTAAGCACCTTGTTCCATGTTGACTTGTTGACAAAATCAGAAGGTATTTCCATCGTTTACTCCATTGTGATGTTTAGTCGGTATAATGTTCATCAGGTAAGTCTGCTGAACAGTTTCCTTTTATTCTATGAAACGGAGGCAGCTCATCGCTGAGGGCAATATAATTAAGCACCTTGTTCCATGTTGACTTGTTGACAAAATCAGAAGGTATTTCCATCGTTTACTCCATTGTGATGTTTAGTCGGTATAATGTTCATCAGGTAAGTCTGCTGAACAGTTTCCTTTTATTCTATGAATATGTATTATAGCAGTTTTTTCAGATTATGCAGAGGTTTTTTTCATATAGATCAGGTGCTCTATATTCCCCTTTTGGCCGGGGATTGGCGACTGTATCACCCCGATAGTTTGAAGGCCGAGGAGTTCGAGATTTTCCTTCACTCGATCCACAGCCTTTAACCGCTTTGCCTCATCTTTTACAATGCCTCCCTTGCCCACCTCTCCTTTTCCGACCTCAAACTGCGGCTTTATAAGGGCTATAATCTCCCCGTCTTGTTTCAAAAACTCCAATACATTCGGAATAACCTTTGCGAGGGAAATGAATGATACATCAATGGTTGCAATGTCTATCTCATCAGGAATTTTCTCCCTTTCGAGATAGCGTATATTCGTCCTCTCAATGAGCACAATCCTTGAGTCCTGCCTCAGCTTCCATGCAAGCTGTCCGTATCCAACATCAATGCAATAAACCCTTTTAGCCCCGTGCTGAAGCATGCAGTCTGTAAATCCTCCTGTGGATGAGCCCACATCCATTGCAATCTTATCTTTCATGGATATGCTGAAATGCTTAATGGCTGCTTCGAGTTTGAGACCGCCACGGCTGACATAAGGTATATCCTCACCCTTTAATTCAATATGGGCACCAACATTAACCATTGCTCCTGCCTTTGTAACAGTAATGCCGTCAACAAACGCCTTGCCTTCCATAATTAACGCTTGAGCCCTTTCGCGGCTCTGGACAAGGCCTTTGTCGACAAGGATTTTATCGAGACGGTTTTTCATTTGAACGTTTAAACGGTTTGAACAGTTCGAACTGTTTTCAGAAATGCCAGTGCAGTTTTATATATCCCATCTTCGTCAAGGCCGTATTTTTTCCTGAGAATGCTCTGGCTGCCGTGCTCAACAAATTCGTCATCTACTCCAATTCTTTTGACCGCAACATCATTCATCCCTGCCTTATTCAGACATTCAAGCACTGCAGAGCCAAATCCGCCTGCAAGGACATTCTCTTCTATAGTGATTATCCTCTTTATCCTCCCTGACAGGGATATTATGAGTTCCTCATCGAGGGGCTTGATGAATCGGGCATTTACAACGCAGGCATTTATGCCGTCTCTCCTTAGCATCTCTGCTGCCTTCGATGAAGGAGACACTGCATTGCCCGCCGCAATAATAGCAATGTCATCGCCTTCCATCAAGACTTCAGCCTTCCCTATCTTTATTTCTGTGCTCTGTGTTCTGTCCTCTGGTTTCTGAACCTTTCCGCGAGGATACCTTATGGCAGATGGCCCGTTGTGTTGGACGGCAAACTTCAGCATCGCCTTCAATTCATCCCCATCTTTGGGAGCCATGAACAGCAGATTTGGAATATGTCTTAAAAAGGATATGTCAAATAAGCCCTGATGGGTTGCACCGTCTTCTCCCACTATGCCAGTCCTGTCTATGACAAATACAACAGGAAGGTTCTGGAGGCAGACATCATGAATAATCTCGTCATACGCCCTCTGGAGAAATGTGGAGTATATTGCTACAATGGGTTTTAATCCCTGAGTTGCAAGACCTGCTGCGAATGTTACGGCATGGGGCTCTGCAATGCCGACATCATAAAACCTTTCAGGGAATTTTTCTGCAAATGCTGCAAGGCCTGTCCCTTCTTTCATTGCAGCAGTGATAGTCACAACCCTTTTATCCGATTCCGCAATTTCCATAAGTGCATTGCCGAAAACCTCGCTGTATGTAATCGTGGAGTTTTGGAGTTTTGGAGTGATAGGGGGTTGTATTCCTGTATCCGTCTCAAAAGGCCCGACTCCATGATATATGCACGGATCATCCTCTGAAAACTTGTATCCCTTGCCTTTCTTGGTTACAACATGGATTAATGTCGGTTCATTCGCATCTTTAATGCTGTTCAATGTTTCGATCAGTAATGGTATATCATGGCCGTCAATGGGACCTAAATAATTAAATCCCAAATCCTCAAACAATCCTCCCGGAAGGAAAAATCCCTTCATACTGCCTTCTGCCTTCTGGGCAATCTTTGCAACTGTCTCTCCGATCTTTGGAATGCCTTCCAAAAATGCCTTTGTCTCCTTCTTGATTTTTTTGTAGAATGTGCCTGTCAAAACCTTATTAAGATAATTGGAAAGCGCACCAACATTTGGAGATATGGACATTTCATTGTCATTGAGAATTACGATAAGGTCTTTTTTGAGATGCCCTGTATGATTCAGACCTTCAAATGCCAACCCTGAGGTCAAAGCACCATCGCCTATGACCGCTATTACCTTAAACTTCTGACTTCTGACTTCTGACTTCTGACTTCTCAAATTTACATCCCTCGCCTCCAGTATTCCGAGGGCAGCAGATATGGATGTGGAGCTGTGGCCTGTGCCGAATACATCATGGGGACTCTCTGCAATCTTTGGAAAACCTGATACTCCCTTGTACTTTCTGAGAGTATGAAAGTCTTTATATCTTCCTGTCAAAAGCTTATGGGAATACGACTGATGCCCCACATCCCAGACAATCTTATCCACCGGGGAGTTAAAGACATAATGCAGGGCGATTGTCAATTCCACCACTCCTAAATTGGATGCAAGATGTCCGCCGTTAATGGAAACCCTTTCTATGATAAGGTTGCGCAACTCTTCGGCAAGGGCATTCAGGTCTTCTGTTTTGAGGGATTTTAAATCTTGCGGGGACTTTATATTTTCTATAAGCATCTTCTTAAAAAAAACAATTAAGTTAATAATAGCAGGTATGCATGCGGGAAAAAGATTTACAAGCACCACCGATGTAAGACATTTGTTCACCCATGAGACAATCGTTCTTTAGTGGATAAAGAACTGCATATTTATTAAAACCCAATCGTGCATTTGTAAAGCTTTTTACCGCATGCATACCTGCGCTGATCACTAACTCTTCCTCTCAAGCATATACCTTGCGATAGACCTCAAGGGTTCTGCCTTTTCATCAAAGGTCTCCAGGGAATTGATTGCACCATAAATCAATTCCCTTGCCTTTTCCCTGGATTTCTCTATGCCGTATAGTTTGGGATAAGTCATCTTCTTTTTCTTCTCATCAGAGCCTTTAGGTTTTCCGATTACCTCTGTCTCTCCTTCTACATCAAGTATATCATCAATAACCTGAAATGCTAAGCCTATGTTCTCACCATATTTCGTAAGCTTGAATAATTCATCATCGCTGCAATTAGCCAGTATGCCGCCTGAACGGACAGAGACCGTTATCAATGCAGCAGTCTTATGGCTGTGAATAAAGGCAAGGGTTTTGGCATCGGGCTCTGCATTCTCAGACAAAAGATCCTGCGCCTGACCACCTACCATTCCATGTACCCCGGATGCCATGGCAATTTCACGGATAACCCTTAGTACGGCTGACGGCTGACGGCTGATGGTTGATGGCTTTTTTATATTATTTGAAAGCATATAAAATGCCTCTGTTAAAAGGGCATCTCCTGCAAGGATTGCCATACCCTCGCCGAACACCTTATGGTTAGTGGGTTTGCCGCGCCTTAAATCATCATTATCCATAGCAGGAAGGTCGTCATGGACTAATGAGTATGTGTGTATGAACTCAAGCGAAGCGGCATAGGGGATTATGTCTTCAGCCTTAACTTTGTTGTCTTTGGCGCATGCCTCATACGATGCAAGACATAAAATGGGCCTTATCCTCTTTCCGCCTGCTGAAAGAGAATATATCATAGACTCCTGAAGAGTCTTAGGCGTAAGAGGTGCAGAAAAATATGATTCGAGGAATGAATCTATGAGTCCTTTTTTTTCTCTGAGGTAAGCCTTAATGTCCATTTACTCCCACTCGATTGTTCCGGGAGGCTTGGAGGTTATGTCGTAAACGACCCTGTTTACGCCCTTTACTTCATTGATAATTCTGTTTGAGATTCTCTCCATCACTTCATATGGTATCTTTGCCCAGTCAGCAGTCATTCCGTCAAGGCTCGTGACAGCCCTAACTGCAATAACATTCTCATAAGTCCTCTCGTCGCCCATGACACCAACGCTCTTTGTGGGAAGAAGCACTGCAAATGCCTGCCACAACTCACCATAAAGCCCTGCCTTTTTTATCTCCTCAAGAACAATGGCGTCAGCCTTTCTGAGGACTTCTGTCCTCCCTCTGGTAATATCTCCTATGCACCTTATGGCAAGGCCGGGGCCGGGAAATGGATGCCTGTAAATTATCTCATCGGGCATGCCCAGCTCTTTTCCCAATAAACGGACTTCATCTTTAAATAATTCCCTCAAGGGCTCAACGAGTTTCAATTTCATCTTCTTGAGCAGGCCGCCCACATTGTGATGGCTCTTGATGACAGCAGAAGGGCCTTTAAAGGATGTGCTCTCTATAACATCGGGATACAATGTCCCCTGTGCGAGAAACCCTGCATTCTTAAGCTTTATGGCCTCTGCTTCAAATACCCTTATGAACTCATTGCCTATAATCTTTCTCTTCCGCTCAGGGTCTTTCACTCCCTTAAGCCTTCTTAGAAATCTCTCCGATGCATCCACGCAATGTATGTCCATGTGGAAGCTCTTACGCAAAGTATCTTCAACCTTCTCTGCCTCGCCTGCCCTCAACAAACCATTGTCCACAAAGATGCATGTAAGGGCATCTCCTATTGCCTCATGCACAAGGACTGCTGTGACAGCAGAATCAACTCCTCCGCTTATTCCGCATATAACGCGTTTATCGCTGACCTTCTCTCTGATCTCTTTTTTCGCTGTCTCGATAAAGGATTTCATTGTCCATGTGGGTTTGCAGCCGCATATGTTATACACAAAGCTCTGGAGTATCTTTTTTCCTTCATCGGTATGGACGACCTCTGGATGAAACTGCAACGCATAGAATCCCTTTTCTTTGTTAGCCATGGCGGCTATTGGAGAATTGTCTGTATGGCCGATGGCGGAAAATCCCTTCGGCAATCTTTCGATCCTGTCTCCGTGGCTCATCCAGACCTTTGTCTTTTTCGATACTTTCCTGAAGAGGTCTGAATTGTCATCCACAGTTAGTTCGGCCTTTCCATACTCTCTTTTTACAGCCTTTGCAACCCTTCCTCCAAGATAATGGGCCATCAATTGCATGCCATAGCAGATTCCCAAAACCGGTACTCCGAGTTTGAACACCACCATGTCGGGTGCAGGCGCTCCCTTGTCGTAAACGCTGGAAGGCCCTCCGGAAAGGATAATGCCCTTTGGATTAAATGCCTTTATCTTTTCGATGGGTGCATTGAATGGAAATATCTCTGAATACACCTTGCTCTCCCTTACCCTTCTTGCTATGAGCTGTGTGTATTGAGAACCAAAATCTAATACTAATATCTTATCCGCTATCATTGTTCTATCCTGTAATTAGGAGCTTCCTTTGTAATAATTACATCATGGACATGGCTCTCTCTCCATCCGGCATTGGTAATCTGGATAAATTCGGCCTTTTCCCTCATTTCTTTGAGGGTCTTGCAGCCGCAGTATCCCATTCCTGAACGGAGACCACCGACCAGCTGGTGAATGCTTTGAGAAAGAGATCCTTTATAAGGTACCCTCCCTTCAACGCCTTCAGGGACGAGCTTTTCCTTTTCCACTCCTGCCTGTCCGTATCTGTCCTTTGCTCCCTGCTCCATTGCTCCGAGGGAGCCCATTCCCCTGTATACCTTATAACTCCTTCCCTGATAGAGGATTATCTCACCCGGCGATTCTGTTGTCCCGGCAAAAAGACTACCGACCATAATGCAATGCGCCCCTGCCGCAATAGCCTTGCCTATATCGCCCGAATACTTTATACCACCGTCCGCAATCAAAGGGATATTTGCCTTTGATGCAACCGAATAACAGCTCTTTATTGCTGTGAGCTGTGGAACGCCTGCTCCTGCAACTATCCTCGTGGTGCATATAGAGCCGGGGCCTATTCCTATTTTGACAGCATCGGCGCCTGCTTTAATAAGGTCTCTCGCTCCCTCCGCAGTAGCAACATTTCCTGCAATGACATCTATATCAAATCTCTTCTTTATTTCCTTTAATGTGTTGATGACCGCCTTTGAATGTCCGTGAGCAGTGTCGATGGCAATAATATCGGCGCCTGCCTTGATAAGAAGCTCGACCCTGTACAATGCATCCTCTCCAACTCCCACTGCAGCGCCGACTCTGAGCCTGCCAAGTCTGTCCTTGCATGAATAGGGATATTTCTTTATCTTTTCTATGTCTTTTATGGTAATTAAACCCTTTAGATTAAAATCATCATCCACTATAGGCAGTTTTTCTATCTTGTATTCATGTAGTAATTTTTTGGCCTTCTCAAGAGTAGTGCCAATAGGTGCTGTAATCAGCTTCTCCTTTGTCATAATATCCGAAACCTTTTTCTTGAAGTTGGTTTCGAACCTCAAATCCCTGTTGGTGAGAATCCCGACAAGCTTTCCCTTGAGAGTGACAGGCACGCCTGAAATCTTGTATCTTTCCATAAGAACAAGTGCATCTGAAATAAAGGCATCAGGGGCTATGGTTATTGGGTCAACTATCATGCCGCTTTCTGACTTCTTCACCTTATCCACCTCAAGGGCCTGTTTCTGTGGGGACATTGCCCTGTGAACTATACCAAGCCCTCCCTCCCTTGCAATAGCTATAGCAAGAGCAGCCTCTGTAACGGTATCCATTGCTGCACTGATGATGGGGATATTGAGCGTTATATTCCTTGTCAGTTTTGTGCTTATATCCACATCCCTCGGAAGGACATCGGATTTTGCAGGCAATAAAAGGACATCGTCGAATGTTAAGCCTACCGGCAACTTGTCATCAAGCATGTGGTTACCCCTTTGAAGATTTAGTGGAGATTATAACATGTTTCGAGCCCTTTTCAAAAGGGTTGTGGTTAAGAAATGAGATCCATATTTACCTTAAACTTCATCCTCTGTTTCACACCGTCAACATAAGACTTTATGGCAGCATTGCCCTTATCCGCTAAAATAGCCTGCTTAGCTTCATTAATCTTTTTCTCGTCTCCTGATACTCCTCTTAAATCCAATGGATTCACATCAACAGCAGATGCGATAAGTCTTCTCATTTTTAGAAGCGTTAACTGTTGGCGCATTGAATTCTCAAACATCTCTGGTGTTAGTCTGTTGAGATCAAGTGTCCTGAAATATACATCCTTTCTGAAAATGCCGTCCCTCATGAATCGCGGATCATTTACAATTGCATCCTGAAGCTCTTTATCTGTTACTTTTATCCCTAATTCCGCAGCAGAAATCAGAAGAACCCTTTCTTCAATAAGGCTGTTAAGAACTGTCTCTTTAAGCTTCAGACTTTTTTCCATTTCTGCATCAAACTTTTCTTTATAGATATCCCTGAACTGCTGCCTCACATTTTCGTACGCCCTCCAGTACTCTTCGACAGTAACCCTCTCCTTTCCTATCTCGGCGACGCTTACCGCAGTAGGCTTATCGAGCGTGCCAACCCCCCAGAATATGAAAGACAGGATTACAATAAAAAACAGGAAATAAAAGAACTTTGCATGTTTTCTCATAGTCTTCAGCATCGATTAATACCTCCCAAGGGATTTATAGGGTCTGCATGTCGTAATTTCTTTGCCAATCGAGAACATTATCCATTGTCTTCAGGATTTTCAACTTTTATATCCACGCTCTTCTCAGGAACAATCGTAGATATTGCATGTTTGTAAATGAGCTGCTCGTTTGCCTCTTTGAGCAGGACAACAAAGCTGTCAAACCCTTTAACTATGCCCTTTAATCTGACACCGTTTGTAAGATAGACCACCACCGGAATCTTTTCCTTTCTCAACTGATTTAAAAAGCTGTCCTGAAGATTCTGCTTACTCCCCATAAATTGTCCTCCTGAATACAGTAATTGTTATTGTTATTTTTATTACCATAAAGGATTTTTCTTAATAATTCAAGCACTATGTTATACTATGAAAGCAGTCAGCAGATAGTGAGAGGAGATTTGAAATGCCGATATACGAATATAGATGCAGCAAATGCGGACATGAATTTGAAAGGCTCGTTTTCGGAGACCAAAATGTAAAATGTCCGAAATGCGATTCAAAAAATGTAAAAAAGAAATTTTCGGTATTCGGGATGAGCGGGGTCGAAAATCCTACATCTTCGGGATGTTCTTCCTGCAGTTCCGGCTCCTGCAGTTCGTGTAAATAAGAAATACCTTTATGCCTGTCTTTCGATTGTCAGAAGACCTCATCTTCCCTCCGCCTGAATTCTCAGAACATGATGGACTTTTGGCTGTGGGAGGAGACCTGAGCGAAGAGCGCCTTTTGCTCGCATACTCTATGGGTATATTCCCCTGGTATTCAGAAGGCTCTCCAATCCTATGGTGGTCTCCGGACCCACGCCTTGTATTGATACCAAAGGAGCTTAAAATATCGAGGAGTTTAAGACAGATTATCAATAAAAATACATATCGAATAACAATCGACAGCTCCTTTGATGAGATTATCAGAAACTGCTCGGATGTGCATAAGAAAAAACATGGAGGCACATGGATTACAGATGAGATGGCAGATGCATATATCAGACTTCATAAGTCAGGATTCGCCCATTCGGTCGAAAGCTGGCATGAAGGCGACTTGGTTGGCGGTCTGTATGGAGTATCGCTTGGCGGGGCATTTTTCGGGGAATCCATGTTCAGCAAAGAACCCAATGCCTCAAAGGTTGCATTTGTAAGGCTCGTACAGCAGTTGATGGAATGGGGTTTTAAATTAATCGATTGTCAGGTGACAACAGAGCATCTTATGAGTTTCGGTGCAAAGGAAATCCCCCGCTCTGAATTCATGAAAATGTTAAAACAGTCGCTGAAAATGCCAACGAAAAAAGGAAAGTGGATTTAAACTCAAATCTTATTCAGGATACTTGAATGGATTTGCCCTCAATATATTATCCACCTTAAGCGGTCTGCCCTTCAAAACAAACACCGCCATTCCTCTTTCTTCGGTTTTTCTACCGCCTTTCTGCCATGTGCCTTTCCATGAAATATTGAGATGAACAACACTATCCTCTATTTCAACCCATACCGGACTAAAGGTCAGGTCGACAGAATCAAAGCTCCTCAGAGCACTGCTGATTGTCCTGAAGCCCTCCCTTGTTGCATTTTTTTCGATAACAGCCATGTCCCTCTTTGCATATGCTTCCCTTATCTTTTCAGCAAGGGAAAATGCCTCTGTAGCTATCTTTGAATCCTCGGATACTTTTTTAACTTCTCCTTTACCGCATGAAGCCACGAAAACAAATATTATAAAGGCTACGATCAAAAATCTCTTCATAAAACCTCCTCTCCCGTTTTAACTGAACTGAATTATATACGATTTGCGTTCTTTTATTAAAGCCTATAATACTGCTATCATAATAGTATGAAAATAGTATGCCAGAATAGAAAAGCGTATCATGACTACAGCATTGAAGAGACCGTCGAGGCCGGAATCCAGCTTTTGGGCACTGAGGTCAAATCTCTAAGGGACGGCAAGGCCAACCTTAAAGACAGCTATGTGCTGATTAAAGACTCAGAGGTCATTCTGCTCAACTGCCACATAAGCCCTTATTCTCACGGAAATATCATGAACCACGACCCGCTTAGGACAAGAAAGCTTTTACTCCACAGAAAAGAGATAGAGAGATTAAGGGGCAAGATGCAGCAGAAAGGTTACACATTAATCCCGCTTAAGATATATTTCAAGGGCCCTTATGCAAAGGTGGAGATAGGCCTTGCAAAAGGCAAGAGACAATACGAAAAACGGGAGACGGTAAAAGAGAGGGAGGCAAAAAGGGCAATAGAGAAGGCGATGAAAAACAGGTAATTATGCTATAATAAGTATAGCTTCAGCCGGGGGCGATAGGGCTCGACGGGGGTTATGAGGCTCAAGTGGCATGCGGTGGCTCCATCACCACCTAAAAAGATGGAAAAAAACACAAACGCCAACAACGAACTGGCACTCGCTGCTTAACCAATAGCAGCACGCTCCTTTAAAGTTGCCTGTGCTTTAGAGAAAGCGTCGATCAGCAGGCTGCCGTCAGATGATACCCTTAATTCTGGTGGGAGATTCAAGGGATAGGATATTGGAAGGCCTGCCTGTTGGCAAGACAATATCCGAGAATGAAATAAGCAGGATAAGCATGTAGAAGCTTGAGAGTAGTACTTTCGGACGCGGGTTCGATTCCCGCCGCCTCCACCAAAGAGGGTATTTTCATAAACTAAAGCCCTTCATTTTTTACCCGATAACTAAAGCAAGAAAGGATTCGAAGGAGTTTGCCATGGAACGGCAGAAAATCAGAGAGCTTGTATCCATCCTTATGGAAAGTTCCTTATACTTTGATTACCCCTTAAAGCAGCGGATGGAAATTATCCGTGGGCTGCTATCGAAAGTTAACTGGTGTTAATGCCCCTTGTTTAAGTAGACCCGTGAATTTTGCCTCAATCAGGACATGTCATGCGATGTTTATTGCGGATTATGTTAAGGCATTATTACCTTGACTTTTACATCCAGTGTTTAGATAAAATATATTGTTTAGGTGCCGAAAGGCTTAATAGGGAATCCCGTGAGGAAAATATTGACCAATTCGGGAGCGGTCCCGCCGCTGTAACCGGGGACAAAAGCCGATATGCCACTGGAGTTTAGCTCCGGGAAGGCTGGCGAGTAGGAAGAGCCCCCAAAAAAGTCTTTGATTTTTTGGGGGTGTCGTTGATGAACCGGGAGCCAGAAGACCTGCCTGAAAAAGACTTGGATTTAGAATATTCCCGCGGAGGAAGCGCTGCCTCCCAAAAGATTTGTCTTTTAGGGCAGTGGTGAGGATGAAGTAAAACAGGGTGCAGTCCTCATGGCATTTTGCCATGAGGATTTTTTATTTTAGGGGTGCTTAGTTGATAACATTAGTCTTAGGCGGAGCGAGAAGCGGTAAAAGCAGATTTGCTTTAGAGCTTGCAAATAATTTCATCTTTTCTAAAGAGGGGGTTCGTGGGGGAGACAGAGTCTCCCCCACTCTCAAGAAGGCGTATGTAGCTACTGCTCAGGCACTGGATGAGGAGATGAAAGAACGCATCGAAAAACATAAAAAAGAACGTTCAGGCGAGTGGGCAACCTTCGAAGAGCCGATGAACATCTCGACACTGATATCGGACATCAATAGAAGCTATGATGTAATTCTTGTTGACTGCCTGACACTATGGCTTTCGAATCTGTTGCTTAATAACAAGAATGTTGAAGCAGAAATAGAGTCTTTTATTTCTTCCTTATCCACTATTCACTGTTCACTATTCACTGTCTCTAACGAGGTCGGACTTGGAATCGTCCCTGATAATGCCTTGTCAAGAAGGTTCAGAGACTTATCAGGCTATTTAAATCAGAAAATTGCATCAGTAGCAGACGAGGTATATCTTGTGACTGCAGGAATCCCGATGAAAATACGATAGGAGAGCCAAAATGGATTTGTTAAACAAGGCATTAAAAAATATCAAAACAGTAAATGAAGAGTGGTATGTCTTGGCCCAGAAACATCTTGACAATCTCACAAAGCCGCTCGAAAGTCTCGGAAGGCTCGAGGAGTTTGCAAAAAGGCTCGTTGCCATTGCCGAAAATAAAAGCCCGATACTGGATAAAAAGGTTATCTTTACATTTGCAGGGGATCACGGCGTTACAGAAGAAGGCGTATCAGCCTATCCCAAAGAGGTTACACAGCAGATGGTCTTTAATTTTATAAGAGGCGGTGCAGGCATAAATGTCCTTGCAAGGCATGCAGGCGCAGAGGTCATTGTCGTGGATATTGGCGTTGATCATGATTTTGATGAGATTGAAGGCCTTGTGAAAATGAAGGTGATAAGAGGAACTGAAAACTTTACAAAGGCTCCTGCAATGACAAGAGACGAAGCTATAAGATGCCTTGAAGTTGGGATTGAGCTTGCAAACGGATATGCAAAAAAGGGCTGTAAGATATTCGGCACAGGAGAGATGGGAATAGGGAATACAACACCATCAAGCGCAATTGCATCGGTGCTGACAGGCAAGGCTGTTTCGGAGGTCACAGGCAAAGGCACAGGCATAACAGACGAGTCATTGAAAAGAAAGGTCATAGTGATAGAGGAAGGTATAAAATTGAACAAGCCGAATCCTGATGATGCCATTGATGTGCTTTCAAAGGTCGGCGGCGCAGAGATCGGAGGCATTGCAGGGTTGGTTTTGGGTGCAGCAGCAAACAGGATTCCGGTTGTCATTGACGGATTCATATCCACAGCAGGCGCCCTTATCGCTTATTGCATCAAACCAGCGGTTAAAGATTATATGTTCGCCGCACACAACTCTGTTGAGATAGGCCATAAGGCAATGCTCGATAGAATGGGATTAGAGCCGATTCTCGACCTTGATTTAAGGCTTGGAGAGGGCACAGGCGCTGCACTGGCAATGCTCGTGATAGAGGCAGGACTGAAGATATATAAAGAAATGGCAACCTTTGGCGAGGCCGGGGTATCAAGTGAGATTATGAATTAAAATGAGACAGTTGCTTCTTGCATTCCAGTTCCTCACCATCATGCCTATAAGGGTTAAAGGCGATATCTCTGAGAAAGAGATAGCACAATCAGCCGCATTCTTTCCTCTTGCAGGTGCGTTTCAGGGGTTAATAGCCATTTTATCAGCATTTCTGCTTCTTCAGATATTTCCTCCTGAAATTACTTCAGGGCTGATTATTCTGATACTGATAATCAGTAATGGAGGCTTTCACCTCGATGGCCTTGCAGACACCTTTGATGCGATAGCTGTAAAATCAACAGGAGACAGAGAAACAGACATGGAGAGAAGGCTCTCTGTCATGAAAGACAGCACAGCAGGGGCGATCGGAGTAACGGCTCTGGTTGTCACAATCCTGATGAAATATCTGCTTATCAGCAGCATGCTTCACAACTATTCGCTCTTTACCGTTTACTGCCTGCTGTTTCTGATGCCTGTATTCTCAAAGTGGACAATGATTATTGCCATGTACCACGGCACATCCGCAAGGCAGGATGGCCTCGGCAAGATATTCCTTAATAATGTAAGAATAAATACAGTCATATTTTCATCATTATTAATAACTGTCTTGTATATATCAGTCGCCGAGCTGCATCTGCTAAAGGTTTATGGTGCTAACAGCACGGCAGTATTTGTCGTCCTCTCTGTCCTTTTATATATATTCAGCCTTGCATCCGCAAGGTTCTGTATAAAAAAATTCGGTGGACTCACCGGAGACAATCTTGGCGCAATAAGCGAAATTTCAGAGATATTGTTTTTGATGGTGGCAACGGTATGGTTACAACACTATATTTAATAAGGCACGGCGAGACCGAAGGCAGTGAAGTAAAACGATATAAAGGGAGCATTGATGTGCCTCTGTCTGAAAAGGGCATCAGGCAGATTAAAAGGGCGTCGGATTTTATAAAAGATAAGCTAACTGCCGTTTATTGTTCGCCTTTGAGCAGAGCTTTAAAAAGCGCAGAAATAATCTCAGAGCCTCACGGCTTAAAGCCCGTTGTAATACATGGCATCCGGGAGAGGAGTTTCGGCATCTGGGAAGGGATGAGCTTTGACGAAATCAAAGAGAAATATCCGGAGGAATTCGAGGCATGGGCAGGCAATCCACTTAAATACAGTCCCGTGGAAGGAGAAAGCACCATTGAGGTAAGGGATAGGGTGATCAGGGCGTTAGATATGATATTAAACAATCACAATGACGAACATATAGCAATAATTGCGCATGGAGGGGTAAATAGGATTATCCTCTGCCATATCATGGGGATACCGCTCGAAAATATCTTCAGGATAGAACAGGACTTCGCCGCTGTGAACATCATCGAGTTCTGGGAGAAATATCAGGTGGTTAAACTTTTAAACGGGGTTTCCATTGGCTAAGGCATTGATGATACAGGGTACCGGCTCAGGTGCCGGCAAAAGCCTGATTGCAGCAGCGCTCTGCAGGATTTTCAGGAACATGGGCATAGATGTGGCTCCATTCAAGGCGCAGAACATGGCTTTAAATTCATACATAACTGCCGAAGGCGGAGAGATAGGCAGGGCTCAGGCATTACAGGCAGAGGCAGCGAGAATAGCGCCGACATCGGACATGAATCCCATATTGCTTAAGGCATCAGGGGATATGGGCTCGCAGGTGATTATTCAGGGAAAAGTCCATTCCACAATGAAGGCACAGGAATATTACTCATTTAAAAAAAATGCATGGAATGCTGCAAAAGAGTCATTTGACAGGCTTTCGCAAAAATACAATCTTATAATTATGGAGGGGGCAGGAAGCCCTGCAGAGATAAATCTCATGGATGTGGATATTGTAAACATGTCGATTGCAAAACATGCAAAGGCGCCTGTGATTTTAGTGGGGGATATAGACAAGGGAGGAGTTTTTGCATCCCTGTATGGAACCATTAAATTACTTGGGCGGGATAGCAGGCATATCAAGGCATTTATCATAAACAAATTTCGTGGAGATTTGGAAATACTAAGGCCCGGACTTGAAATGATAAAGGATAAAACAGGAAAACCGGTGATAGGGGTATTGCCGTATATAAAAGACATGGGTTTACCGGAGGAGGATGGCCTTGCCCTATGTCACGGTTCACGGTTCACGGTTCACGGTTCACGGGGAATTAAAATCGTTATTGTAAGGCTTCGGTATATATCTAACTTCACAGACTTTGACCCGTTTCTATATGAGCCTGATGTGGAGCTTATATATTCAAACAATCCCGCGGATATAGAAAATGCGGATATTGTAATAATCCCTGGAACAAAGAATACTGTAAAAGACCTTTTGTTCTTAAAAGATGAGCGTCTCGATGAAAGCATTAAACGGGCTTATTCAAAGGGTATACAGATTATCGGCATGTGCGGCGGATACCAGATGCTGGGTAAAAAGATATACGACCCTCATGAAGTGGAAAGCAATCATAAAGAGATTGACGGCATAGGGCTTCTGGACATAGAAACGACCTTTGAGAAAAACAAGACCACATGCCAGACAGAGGCAGAAATGGTCAATAGCTTATGGCTCATAGCTCATAGCAATAAAAATAATCCTTACAACCATGAGCTATCAGCTATGAGCTATCAGCCACTAAAAGGCTATGAAATACATATGGGAGTCAGCAAGGGTGATATAGGCTTATTCAGGATAAAAAGGCTTTCAGTTCTCCATTCACCCATTCACCCATTCACCCATTCACCGGTTCTTGACGGCTCAATAAACGGCAACTGCTGGGGAACCTATATCCACGGGATTTTTGAAAATGATTTATTCAGAAGGACAATCATAAATCATGCAAGAAAGCGGAAGAATTTATCACTTATTGATTCTGCTGTGAGATATTCTGAAATCAAGGACAGAGCTATTGATAACCTCGCACATATTGTGAGAGAAAACATTGATATGGATTTCATAAAAGGGATCACCGGCATATGACAGATTTCCTTCGATACTTAACTTTTGACCTTCAGCCTTCAGCCTTCAGCCTTTCGCCTGTGGTGCTGCTTCTGGCATTCCTGCTCGACCTTGCCATCGGCGATCCGGGATGGCTGCCCCATCCTGTGAGGATTATGGGAAACGCTATAAGCAAAACAGAAGCATTTCTGAGAAAGTGGGAAGTGGAAAGTGGAAAGTGGAAACTAATAGAAAAACTCAAAGGCATTATTCTTGTAATTACAATTGTCCTTCCCATCTTTTTTATCACATGGTTTATAGTTCATATCTCAACAAATTATTTTAAATCCCACTTCTTACTTCTTACTTCTTACTTCTTACTTATATATCTCACATCCACTACAATCGCCATCCGTGAATTAATCAGTTCTGCAAGGCTTGTGATCGAATCCGCAAAGAATAAAGATATGGAATCCGCGAGGAGCAATCTTGGCATGATTGTAGGCCGCGACACCCAAAACCTTTCTGAGAAGGGAATACTAAAGGCAACCATAGAGACATCGTCAGAAAACCTTTCGGATGGGGTTATCGCTCCTTTATTTTATCTCGCAATCGGAGGACTTCCCCTTGCAATGGCATATAAGGCAATAAACACTCTGGATTCCATGGTTGGATATAAGAACGATAAATACAAAAATTTCGGATGGGCAGCAGCACGGCTTGATGACTTAGCTAACTATATACCTGCAAGAATTACCGGACTACTCATTGCCATCTCGTCATCTTTTATTTTCCATTCGCTATTCACTGTTCGCTATTCGCTGAAAACCATGCTCCGTGACGGAAGGAATCATCCAAGTCCAAACGCAGGCATTCCGGAAGCTGCAATTGCAGGCGCATTAGGCGTAAGACTCGGAGGGCCCTCAACATACAACGGCATCGAGATACAAAAGCCTTACATTGGAGCAGAAGAAACTGAGAACTATTTATCGGCTTCCGAAAAAGCAACTGATATAATCAAAGTGTCATCGCTGATTGGAACGGGCGTCGCTACAATTATTCTATATGCAAGGAATATTCCATGAATGAGCATGAAAGAAATTTAGAGCCGCACGGCGGGAATATATACAGGTTCATGGAGGAGTTCGGTATTAAGAAAGACGAAATAATCGATTTCAGCGCGTCCATAAATCCCCTCGGCGTACCCAAGAGTGTGGCATCAGAGATTAAGGACAACATCAAATACCTGTGCAATTATCCCGATCCTGATGCAAAGCATCTCACACAGGCGATTGCAAGACATTCAGGCGTAGACCCGCAGCATATCCTGTGCGGAAATGGCAGCACAGAGCTTATATATCTTACTGTTCGGGCATTAAAACCCGAGAAGGTTCTTATACCCATGCCGACATTCTCGGAATATGAGCAGGCATTTAAAAACATGCATCCTGAAGGGGGCATCAAGGAAAAAATCTCATACTTTGTCATGTGGGAGAAAAATTCGTTCGAAATAAATCCGGAAAAGTTTATTGCTGCGATGTCAGGAAATGATTCATCAGCGACATACAAATCATCGCTCGCAACATCGGTGGACATGGCATTCCTGTGCAATCCGAACAATCCGACAAGCGGACTGCTGGGAAAAGAGGATGTGCTGAAGATCGCAGAAGCTGCCAAGAACCTCAAATGTTATCTCGTTGTTGATGAGGCGTTCATAGATTTTGTCCCGGAAGAATCGGTGGCAAAAGAGGTTCGGAACAATCCCTATCTCATTGTGCTGAGGTCACTGACAAAATTCTATGCCCTTTCGGGAATGAGAATCGGTTACGGAGTATTCCCCTCGTCCGTTCTGGACACTATTAATAGACACAAAGAGCCATGGACAGTAAATACAATCGCACAATTGGCAGGAATCGCTGCGCTTAATGACATCTCTTACAGAAACCAGACATTCAAGGTTATACGGAATGAAAAAAGGGTTTTGGAGGACGGCTTTAAACTGCTTGGAATCACTTATTTCCAGTCTCCGGTCAACTTTTATTTGACAAAACATGAGAATGCTCCAAAAATACTTGCATCGCTCAGGAGCAAAGGGATACTGGTAAGGGACTGCTCCAATTTCATGGGTCTTGATGGCTCATATATGAGAGTTGCGGTAAAATCAAATAGAGATAATATGAGATTGCTTAAGGAGCTTGCGCATCTATGTCGGCAGTAGTGATAGCAGGCACTCACAGCGGCTGCGGCAAGACGACTGCAACCTTGGGCATGCTTGCTGCATTGAAGAAAAAGGGATTGGAAGTCCAGCCATTCAAGGCAGGGCCTGATTTCATAGACACAGGACTTCACAGGATTATTACGGGCAAGCCGTCAAGAAACCTCGACTTATGGATGTGCGGTAAGGATTATATCCGGGATTGCTTCCATAAGTATTCTCAGGATGCGGATATATCCATTATAGAGGGAGTTATGGGTTTGTATGACGGAGATTTCAATACGGCAAAACTGGCAGATGTGCTTAATTTGCCTATTATCTTGGTTGTCGATGCCTATGGCATGGCAGAGAGCGCGGGCGCCGTGGTAAAAGGCTTTATGGAATACAAAAACCCAAGTTTAATCGCAGGCATAATCTTTAATCGGGTAGCATCGGAGAAGCATTACAGAAGGCTTAGAAACAGTATCCATGATATTGAGGTTTTAGGCTATCTCCCGAGGAATTTGGATTTTGAGATTCCTCACAGACATTTAGGACTGACCATTGCTGAAGAAAACCCTCTCACGGAAAAAAATATAGAAAGGCTTGCAGAGACGGTATTGGAACATGTGGATGTTGATGCAATATTGCATCAAGGGGCAAGGGTCAAGATGTTGAACGACTTAAACGATTTGAACGATTTGAATGTTCAAGCAGTTCAAAAAGTTCAAATTGCCCCCTGCCCCCTGCCCCTTGCCCCTTCTGTAAGAATCGCCGTTGCTTATGACAGGGCATTCTGTTTTTATTATGAAGATAATTTGGACTTATTAAGAGATGCCGGAGCAGAAATAGTAACATTCAGTCCCATTTCCGATACCAAAATCCCTGAAAATGCAGATGCCTTATATATCGGAGGTGGTTATCCGGAGCTTCATGCAAGGGATTTATCCCAGAATACATTCATGCTTGAATCTATCTATAACTGGGCAGATTCAGGAAAGCCGGTTTATGCCGAATGCGGCGGCCTGATGTATCTGTCACAGGGAATTCATGACTTTGAAGGGAATTTTTTCAAAATGATAGGCGTCTTCCCATTCGAGACAGTTATGAGAAAAGGCAGGCCGCACCTTGGTTATCGGGAAGTCCAACTAAAGGATAGCTGCATCATCGGGAAAGAGGGAGCTACGATAAAAGGGCACGAGTTTCACTATTCAGAGATAAAGGACAGAATCCAGAACACAGAATACAGAATACAGAAAAAAATTTATTCAGTAAAGGATAGTAATGGTCAGGATGTTCGGGATGAAGGTTACAGAGTTAAAAACACGATTGGAAGTTACATACACATCCATTTCGGCAGCAACCCTGACATCGCAGGGAATTTTATAGATCTTATAAAGGAGCATTAATGGAAAACATAATATTGATAGGGCACGGCAGTCCTAAGAAAGACGCCAACAACATCGAGCTTGCAGGCAGGCTTCTGCATACCGCAATACATCCCAACTGCACAAACAACTGCGTAAAGGTGGCATATCTCCAGTTTGCAGAGCCTGAGATTGCAGATGCAATAAAGGAGTGCGTCCATGGCGGAGTAAAAAGGATAATCATACATCCCTATTTCTTGAGCAGCGGAATGCATGTCACGAAGGATATCCCTGAGATAATAAAAGAGGCAGAGGAGATGTATCCTGATACGGAATTTATTTACACAGAGCCTCTCGGCATCCACGAAAAATTAGTGCATGTGGTGATGGAAAGGATATATGCGGCAAATGGCTTGCCTCCTCAGGATATTGAAAAGAGGAGCTTTGAGATAATATCAGAGGAGCTTGATTTCAGTGATATACCGCCGGAGCAGCTGCCCATTATAAAAAGAGTAATACATTCCACTGCCGACTTTGAATTCAAGAATACGCTCATGTTCCATCCCGATGCTATAAAGACAGGGATGGATGCGATAAAGTCAGGCAGAGACATACTCACAGATATTGAAATGGTGAAGACAGGAATAAACAAGAAGCTCCTCGAAAAGTGGGGAGGAAAGGTCATCTGCAATATACAGAACACAGAGCACAGAACACAGAGCACAGACAATAAAACAAGAGCAGAGATGGGAATAGAAAAAGCGTTAAAGGAAAACAGCAATATCGGCATCATAGCTATCGGAAATGCGCCCACTGCATTATTGAAAGTTATTGAAATTTTTACCCCCCCTACTCCCCCCTTTAGTAAGGGGGGGACAGGGGGGGTGTTCACCGATTCACCGATTCTTGTGGTTGGCGTGCCTGTTGGATTCGTTAAGGCATTGGAATCAAAGGCGCTGCTTGCAGCACAGAAATTTCCATTTATAACCAATTTGAGCAGGAAAGGCGGCACGCCTGTAGCCGTAGCAATCGTAAATGCATTATTAAAAATGTCAGAGGAGGAAAAATGAAAAGACAGAACACAGAACACAGAACACAGAAGTCAGAAAGCAAAGTTAAAAACTATGGAATGTTATCGTTAATTGCTTTTTTACTGTTCACTGTTCACTATTCACTATTCGCTGTCTCTGAGGCTTATGCCATGCACATTTCAGAGGGCATACTTCCTTTTAATTGGGCAGCGCTGTGGTTTGTGGTTGCACTGCCATTTGTTGCTTACGGGCTGTATAAGCTAAAAAAACTTTCTGCCGTTGACCTGTCATTTAAACCCCTTGTTGGACTGATGGCAGCAGTTGTCTTCATCATCTCATGCATGCCAATACCCGTGCCGACAGCAGGCACATGCTCCCACCCATGCGGGACAGGAATATCAGGGATACTTGTCGGCCCCGCTATCAGCATACTGATTACAGCAGTGGCATTGCTTATTCAGGCACTCTTTCTCGCCCACGGAGGGTTAAGCACATGGGGCGCAGATATAGTATCTATGGGAATAATGGGCTCCTTCGCAGGTTTCTTAACCTTTAAAATATTGCGCTCGATGAAAATAAACATGGCAGTCTCAGGATTCCTGGCAGGACTCTTTGCAGACTGGGCAACATACATTACCACATCAGTTGAACTTGCATCGGGCATAAAAGGAGACTCTCCATTTGTACCACTTTTTACGAAGATACTTATAGCCTTTATACCTACCCAGCTTCCTCTTGGAATTCTTGAGGGAGCAATGACAGCAGGCATGGTTGTCCTGCTTTACAAGAAGCGCCCCGACCTTCTTGTAAAAATGCGTGTCTTAAAACCGGAGGAGGTGACAGCATGAAGTTCGGAGTTCAGAGTTTAGAGTTTAGAGTTAAAATAAAAACACTATTGCTCTTTTGCACTGCTGCACTATTGCTCATCTTCTTCAGCCTTCAGCCTTTTGCCTTCGGTGCTGAGAAATGGCCTGGTGTTGACGAATCCGTGGTCGAAAAATTTGCAAAGGAGCACGGCAGAGAGGCAAGGGAGCCGCTTATTAATACAGACCAGGGAGACCTGCTGCTCTTTGTATTTCTGGTCGCAGGCACAGCCGGAGGGTTTGCAGCAGGATATTACTGGAGAACCCTGACAGAGGTCAGAAGCAGGAAATCAGAAGTCAGAATACAGACTACAGAAGACAGATAGAGAGACATGGAACTATTTTCTGAATATTTTAAGAAAGACCACATCCTTTCAAGGATTGATGCAAGGGTAAAGCTCCTTGTTGCTCTGACCATTCTTATCATGGTCTTAAGCTATAAGGGGTTTGTCCTTCCAGCGCTGGTGACCTTGTTTTGCCTGTTTTTATGCATTACAATGAAAGTGCCTTTAAGGGTCTTTATGCTAAGGTTCTCAGAGCCTGTCTTTATCGCATCCATAATACTCTTTTTAAAACTGTTTTTTTCAGGAAAGGATGTCCTTTTCTCCATCTCACTTCCTGCTTCTCACTTCTCACTTTTTACTTTAACAGGATATAAAGACGGACTTATGGACGGGCTGATGATTGCAATCAGAATTTTAGGCGCCGTATCGATAGTTGCTGTAATGGGACTTTCCACGCCGTTTACAGAATTCATTGCAGGCCTTTCGTGGCTAAGGGTTCCAAAGGGGTTCATAGAGGTATTGATGTTTGCGTACAGATATATTTTTGTGCTCTTTGAGGATGCAATGGTCATTTATAATGCACAGAAAAACCGCCTCGGCTACTCAAACATAAGACGGGGATTGGGTTCATTCAGCGCTCTAACAGGCTCTCTTATTCTCAAGGCATTTGAACACAGTCATAATATCACAACAGCAATGATACAAAGGGGTTATGACGGCAATATGCCTATGCTGAAACATAAGCCGTTTAAATTGTCAGAGGTTGTCGTCTCGGTACTATTTATAACCGTAATGGGATTTGTATGGAAGATATAAAAACAAGACAGAACACAGAAGACAGAACGCAGATAAAGGGCATTCGCATATCAGTGAAAATAGATTCCTTCAAATATCCTGACGGGACGACTGCCCTGTATGATATAAGCCTCGAGATAAAAAGAGGCGAATTCATCGGCATACTCGGTTCGAATGGTTCAGGAAAAACAACCCTGTTAAAGGTAATAGACGGACTGATGAAGGACTTTGAAGGCAACATTCTTCTTGATGGAGCTAATATTAAAAAACTTTCTCCGAAGGAGATTTATAAAAAGGTCGGTCTTGTTTTTCAAAATCCAGACGACCAGCTCTTTGCCACAACCGTATTTGAAGATGTGGCATTCGGGCCGATAAATATGGGATTCCCTGAAGATGAGGTTATAAGCCGTGTAACCACTGCCCTTAAAGATGTTGATATGAACGGCCATGCAAAAAAATCCATTCACAACCTCAGCTTCGGACAGAAGAAAAGGGTATGTATTGCAGGACTTCTTGCGATGGGACATGAGATGCTTCTCCTTGATGAGCCGACTGCCGGATTAGACCCGATGGGAGAGTATAAAATGATGAACCTTCTGAAGAAGCTCAATAAGGAAAACGGAGTGACTATTGTCATGGCTACGCACAGCGTTGACCTCGTTCCATTATTCCTCAACAGGCTTTATATTTTAAGCAAGGGGCATATTATCAGAGGCGGCATACCGGAGGATGTATTTACAGCTCCGGAGGATATGTCAAATGTAAAACTGAGGCTTCCGCAGATTGCAGAGCTGATTTACAAACTAAAGCATGAGGATAATATCCCTTTCGAAAAAATCCCGCTCACTATTGGCGAGGCAAGAAGGGAGATTGTGAGGTTATATGCGTAGAGGATATATACAAGTATATACAGGTAACAGCAAAGGCAAAACCACAGCAGCCCTTGGTCTCGCATTGAGGGCAGCAGGCGCAGGACTTAAAATATTCATTGCCCAGTTTATTAAAAAAAGGAGATGCAGCGAACATAAGGCGCTCGAAAGGTTTAAAGACCTGATTACTATCAATCAATACGGAACCGGCTTCTTAAAAGGCGAAAAACCGACAAAGTCAGAAATTGATGCTGCCAGAAAAGGACTTGAAGAGGTGAAAAACATAATTTCATCTAAAACCTATGACATGGTGGTGCTGGATGAGATAAATGTTGCAGTTCACCACAAACTCCTGAATGTCGAAGACATTGTGGATCTGTTAAATTCCAGGCCTTTAAACACGGAGGTTGTTCTTACAGGAAGATATGCCGATGAGAAAATTATAGAAATGGCAGACCTTGTCACAGAAATGAAGGAAATAAAGCATTACTACAAAAAAGGCGTAAAAGCGAGAAGGGGCATTGAACACTAACAAATAGACTGACAAAAAGGGGATAAAATGAAAAAAATATATCTTATCGGCATAGGTACTGGCAATCCTGAACACCTCACGATTCAGGCTATAAATACATTTAAAAAGGTGAATGTCTTTTTTATTCTTGAGAAGGAGTCTGAAAAAAACGAAGACCTTGTTAAACTCAGGAAGGAGATATTACAAAGGTATCTGCCCGATGGAAGATATAGGGTTATGACAGTAAAGATTCCTGAAAGAAAAAAAGGAGGCAGGGAATTAGAGGTCTATAAAGAAAGGGTCGCCTCATGGAGAAAACAAAAGGCAGAGATTATATCTAACTTAATAAAACAGGAGATAGCTGATGGTGAAACAGGCGCCATTCTTATCTGGGGCGATCCTGCCCTTTATGACGGCCATATAGAGATACTCAATTATATCCTTAAAGAAGGATGGGTAGATTTCGAATTTGAAGTTATACCGGGAATAACAAGCATGCAGGTATTGACAGCAAGGCATAAGATTCCCCTGAATTTCATTGGCGAGAGTATCCTTATCACTACTGGCAGGAGACTGAAAGAGATTCATCCTGATGATGTTAAAAATAGTGTGGTGCTGCTGGATAATTATCTAACTTACAGAAACTTTACGGATGCAGACCTCAATATTTACTGGGGTGGTTATCTCGGAACAGAAGAAGAGATTCTCATTTCTGGCAGATTAAAGGAAGTCCTCGATGAGATTATAAGGACAAGGAATGAGGCAAAAAAGAATAACGGCTGGATAATGGAGACATATATTTTGAGGGCCCGGGACAATAATGAGTAATAAACTCTATGTAATAGGCATTGGCTATAAGCCACTTGATAAGAAAGCACGGGAGATTATTTCTCGTGCAGGCGTCATCCTTGCATCAAAGAGGCTATCTGAGGTCTTTAAAGGCTACGATGAATTTGAGGCAGTTAAAGATAAAATCAAGGTGATCAATAACGTCGATGAAACAATTAACTTCATAAAGGCGATAGTTGAAGATACCCCCCCTACTCCCCCCCTTACCAAGGGGGGGAAGGGGGGGGTTATTCCCCTTATCAAGGGTGGGGTTGTCCTCCTTGCCTCTGGAGATCCCATGTTCTTCGGAATTGGAAGAAGGGCAGTAAAAGAATTCGGGAAAGACATGGTTGAGATACTGCCTGATTTATCAAGCATCCAGATGGCATTTTCACGGATAAAAGAGCCATGGGATAACGCATTTTTAATGAGCCTCCATGGAGGACCTGATCCTGAAAAAAGAAGGAGGCTGCCTTATGAGATAAAGGATATTCCGCTCTTGCTTCAGAGGCATAATAAAATTGCCATCCTTACTGATAAAGAAAACAACCCATCTGTTATTGCTAAAGGAATTGCCATCAGCCATCAGCCATCAGCCATAAGGATATATGTCTGTGAAAGGCTTGGCTATGCTGATGAGAAAATCACGGAAGGAACTCCGGAAGAGATTGCGGCAATGTCCTTTTCAGAGCCAAATATAGTCATAATTCAGCAGTTAGCCGTCAGCGGTCAGCCGTCAATAGTCACCTTCGGACTGAAAGAGAATGAAATCTCACATTCAAAGGGACTCATAACAAAGGACGAAGTCAGAGCCGTAACAATTCATAAACTAAGGCTTCCCCAAAAGGGAGTATTTTGGGACATCGGCGCAGGCTCTGGTTCAGTATCAATAGAGACCGCAAGATTATATCCGGAATTAAAAGTGTTTGCTGTCGAAAAAGACGAAGAACAGATTAATCATATCAGAGAAAACAAGAAGAGATTTAATGCACCGAATATCGAAATAATAAAGGGAGAAGCCCCTGATGCCTTGATAAACCTCCCACCCGCTGACAGGGCCTTCATTGGAGGCAGCAGCGGGAGGCTCGAAAAAATAATAGGCTTTATCGCTAAAATGTCGGTTAAAATTATTGTTATAAATGCAACTACAATAGAAACATTGAATGAGGCAATTCTGCATCTCAAAAATAATGGATTCGATGCGGAGATATCTGAAGTCTCTGTGTCAAGATCAAAAACCATCTCGGGCAGAAGGCACTTGAGTGCATTAAATCCAGTATTCATAATAGGCGGAGATACTATGTCTTCCTTGAAAGAGGATTAAATGACAGGAAAACTTTATGTCATAGGGGTCGGCCCAGGAGACCCTGAGTTGCTGACACTAAAGGCAGTGCGTATACTCAAAGATATATCCTGTATCTGTGTCCCGAAAGGGAGGGAAGAGGGGAGCAGCCTCGCATTGTCCATTGTTGAGAAAGCTGTCAATATTAATGCCAAGGAGATAATAGAAGCCCATTTCCCCATGAGAAAGACAAAAGTTGTCGAACATGGTTGCGAATTGGATGCCAAGTGGCAGGAGACCATCGAGACCGTTTACAGCAGATTGAATAAAGGCACTGATACGGCATTCATCACCATCGGAGATCCAACAATCTACAGCACATTCTTCTATTTATACGACAAGCTCCTCGAACTCAATCCTGAACTCGATATCGAAATAATTCCAGGCGTGTCATCTATAAATACCGCAGCAGCAAGGGCAAATCTGTCCTTAAGCCTTGCGGATGAAAAGATCGCCATCCTCCCTGCAACCTACACTGATAATATAAAAGAGACGCTGAAGAGGTTTGATACTGTCGTTCTCATGAAGGTTCACAGGGTATTTGATAAAGTCCTGAAAATACTTGATGGGATGAATCTTACAGATAATGCTGTTTATATCTCACGGGCAGGAATGGATGACGAAAAGATATTCAAAAACATAAGGGATATTAAAGAAAGCGACCTTAATTACTTTTCGGTGGTGATAATCAAGAAATGAGCAAGGTCTATTTCATAGGCGCAGGGCCCGGCGATCCGGAATTGATAACCATTAAAGGCAGGAAATTGCTTGATAACGCTGATGTCGTAATCTACGCGGGAAGCCTTGTTAATCCGGCGCTGTTAAAAGGTATTAAGGCAGCAATATATGATTCAGCAAAAATGACCCTCAATGAAATAATCGAGGTTGTTGAGAACTCCATAAACAAGGGGGGAACAGTTGTTAGGCTGCACACAGGTGATACATCTTTCTACAGTGCCATATCAGAGCAGATAGAAAAACTTCGTGCATTGGATATTGAATACGAGGTTGTTCCCGGCGTTTCTTCTGCAATGGCTGGCGCAGCAATTCTCGGCCAAGAGCTCACCATACCTGAGATCAGCCAGACGGTTATATTCACAAGGCTTGAAGGAAGAACGCCTGTGCCCGAAACAGAAAGGCTCAGCGATTTGGCAAAACATAAAGCAACAATGGTAATTTTTTTGAGTGTTGGCATGATTGAAAAAGTGAGGGATGAGCTTTTGCAGGGCTATTCAGGGGATACCCCAGTTGTAGTTATCGAAAAGGCATCATGGCCCGAGCAGAGGATTGTGAAAGGGATACTGAAGAATATTGCCGAAATGGTAAAAGATGCCGGCATCAAAAAGACCGCATTGATCTATGTAGGCGAATCATTAAAGGCCTCAGAGGTGTCTCTCGGCAAAGAATCAAAACTTTATGACAAGGATTTCGAGCATGAATACAGAAAATAATACAGCAATTCTTTACATAACAGACAATGGCCGTAATCTTGCTGAAAGGCTTGGAAGGCTTTATCCCGATGCCCGGATTGTAAAATTTAAATCAGAAGTTCTTCCTGAAATATGGAATGGAAGCAGAAATCTCATTTTTATTATGGCGACAGGCATCGTGGTAAGGACTATTGCGCCGCTTATAAAAGACAAAAAGACAGACCCTGCAGTGATAGTGCTGGATGAGAAAGGCAATTTCGCTATCAGCCTTTTAAGCGGACATCTTGGCGGCGCAAATGAAATTGCAAAAGAAATAGCGAATTTCTTAAATTCACACAATTCTCCCTCACGCACAGAGGCCGTTATAACAACAGCATCCGATGTAAATAACCGGACTTCCGTAGATTTATGGGCAAAGGAGAATAATCTCGTCATTGAAGATTGGGAACTCGTTCCACAAATAGGCACAAGGCTTCTCAATAATGGCGCATTGAGGATATATTTGGAGAAGTCAGAAGTTAAATTACCAGAGGATTTCTTAAGAGTGTCAGAGCCGAGGTTTGGGGATGTGCTCATTACAAACAAGAAGGATGTCTATATTTCCCGTTCCTCATGTACATATGCTTCAGGGGAGCAGTGCTCCACAAGCTCATGCCGCGTAAAAGGCCAGCTCTATCTCCGCCCGAAAAATCTTGTCATCGGAATTGGCTGTAACAGCGGGACATCAGCCGAAGAGATAGAGGTCTCTGTAAAAAGAGTGCTCGATGGACATAATTTATCATTTCTATCCGTAAAATCCATTGCTACCATTGACATAAAAGGCAATGAGCCAGGATTACTTTCATTTGCAGGAAAATATAATTTTCACATTGATACCTTTACACCTGATGGACTCAACGTAGTAGCCCAGAAAGCTGAAAACATAGAAAAATCGGATGTAGTATTTAATGCAACAGGGGCATATGCAGTAGCTGAACCAGCAACACTCCTTGCATCGGGCTCAAATGAACTCCTTGTGCAAAAACAAAAGACAGGCAATGTAACAATAGCAGTAGCAGAAAAGAAGTCAGAAGTCAGAAGTCAGAAGTTACCCCCCCATCCCCCCCTTGCCAAGGGGGGGCTAAAGGGGGGTGGCAAAATCTATATCGTCGGCACAGGTCCGGGAAGTATCGAACATATAATCCCCTATGCGCAGGATGCCATAAGAAAATCTGATGTTATTGTGGGATACGGAACATATCTCGATTTGATACACGAGTTGGTTAAAGATAAAGAGGTTGTATCCACAGGCATGACACAGGAAATTGACAGATGCCAAAAGGCAATAGAGCTTGCGCTGTCTGGAAAAACCGTTTCTGTCATAAGCGGCGGAGACCCGGGAATATATGCCATGGCAGGACTGGTGTTTGAGATACTCAGAGCACAGAATACAGAGCACAGAATACAGACTACAAATGAAAAAAATCTGACTTCTGACTTCTGTCTTCTGTCTTCTGAAATTCATGTTGAGGTCATCCCCGGCATTTCTGCCCTGAATGCGTGTGCAGCAAGGCTCGGCGCTCCGCTCATGCATGACTTTGCAGCAATAAGCCTTTCAGACAGGCTGACGCCGTGGGAACTCATAGAGAAAAGGCTTGCAGCAGCAGCAATGTCAGATTTTGTAACTGTCCTCTACAATCCCAAAAGCATGGGACGGCCTGAACACATCAACAAGGCACGGGCAATATTCCTCAGGCACCGGAGCACCGAAACACCTGTCGGCATTGTAAAAGGCGCCATGAGAGAAAATGAACGGATTATTATCACAAATCTGAGGGACATGTTCAATTACGATATTGATATGCAGACAACGGTGATTATCGGCAACTCGCAGACATTTACATGGAATGACTATATGATTACACCGAGGGGATATGAAAAAAAGTGGAGTAATGGAGTGGTGGAGTAATGGGAAATAAAACGGTTGCTTTTCTTTGGGACGAATCGTTTCTATGGGGATTAATGGCATATAATGCCCTAAAAGCAACAGGTCTACCTTTTGAACTTGTTCGCTCAGACGATATAAAAAATGGAAAGCTCAAAGATTACAGAATGCTCTTTGTGCCCGGCGGATGGGCATCGAATAAGATGAAAACCCTCGGTGAAAAGGGCATCAGCGAAATAAAGAAATTTGTGAATAGTGGAGGCAACTATCTCGGATTCTGCGGTGGGGCAGGTTTTGCAACACTTGATGGCATCGGTCTCTTAAATATAAAAAGGATACCCACAAAGCAGAGAGTGCCGAGCTTCAGCGGAAAAATTTGTCTGAACATAAACGAACACCATATTTGGAAAAGAATAGGCAAACATTCGCATGAAGTCACCGATTCACCGATTCACCCATTCACCCATTCACCTATCTTCCATGCCTGGTGGCCTTCACAATTTCTAATTAATGACAAGAGCATAAAAATACTCGCCACTTATGGGAATGCCCTTCCTGATTCTTTTAGCTCTGATTTGAATGTGGGAGATGTGGAAGCTAATGGCGGCTGGTCAGAAATGGAAGAGATTTACAAGATCAATCTCAATCCCACCCGGTTAAAAAATGAACCTGCTGTGGTGGAAGGCTCTTCCGGAAAAGGAAAAATGATATTATCGCTTATACATTTCGACACGATAGATGATGCAAATGGAGCAATAGTATTAAGCAATCTATGGGAATATCTCTCTGGTCAGAAGTCAGAAGAAACCCCAAAACTTAACTCATCACTCCATCACTCCATTATTCCATCCATTCTTGCCGACCTTGAATCAGAAGTCGATGAATTAATCTCTCTCGGTATCAGAAATTTCCTCTGGTTCTGGAAAAATCCAATGCTTTTGCAGTGGCGGAGGGGTGTAAGGGGGCTTGAATACTGCACCCTTTATGTAATGATAAAGGAAATTGCAGAAATACTCAAAAAACAGCAGTCAGCAGTCAGCAGTCAGTTAGATTTAGAGAAGATTAAAGAGTTGTTAATAATGTTTACAGAAAAAGCTAAACAGCTTTTGATTTTAGAAAGATATGCAATGCAGAATGGGCATATAACCCCCCTTAGCCCCCCCTTATCAAGGGAGGGATGGGGGGGTGAGAATATCCCTGAAATACACGAAATGCGGACAGAGCTTTTCGGAAATTCAAAAAGTCATGGAGGATTGTTTAAAAAGCTTATAGATGAAGTGGATAATGTTTTATATGCATTAATAAAAAATAAGGAGGCGTGATGACACAGCTTGAAAAGGCAGTAAGAGGAGAAATTACAGAAGAGGTGAAGAGAGTTGCATCCGATGAAGGTCTCGACCCCGAGATTGTAAAATCAAGGGTTGCATCAGGAAAGATTGTAATACCTGCAAATAAAAACAGAAAAAATAAGATCGTGGGTATCGGCAAAGGCTTAAGGACAAAGATAAATGCATCCATCGGCACATCAACAGACATTGCGGACATCCTAATGGAGGTGGAAAAGGCAAAGGTCGCAGAGCAGTACGGTGCGGATACATTGATGGATTTAAGCGTGGGCGGTGATGTGCGTGGAATAAGAAGGGCTGTAATGGAGGCTATAAATTTGCCAATCGGAACAGTTCCGCTTTACGAGGCATTTGCCATTGCAATCGAAAAATACGGCGGTGCCGTGAACATGCCTGAGGAATTGCTC
Organism: Nitrospirota bacterium; assembly: GCA_021791055.1. GTDB lineage: Bacteria > Nitrospirota > Thermodesulfovibrionia > Thermodesulfovibrionales > Dissulfurispiraceae > Dissulfurispira. The sequence goes on from JAJYXI010000028.1 coordinate 46,025, forward strand.
TGGGATGTGCTCGAAATGCAGTGCGAAGAAGGGGTAGCATTCATGGCAATCCACTGCGGCATAAACCTTATGACAATTGAACGCTTGAAAAAGCAGGGCTACCGCTATGGTGGACTCGTATCAAAGGGCGGCTCGTATCTCACAGCATGGATGCTTCACAACAATAAAGAAAACCCATTGTACGAGAAATTCGACAGGGTTGCTGAAATACTGAAAAAACATGATGTTGTATTGAGCCTCGGAAACGGCTTCAGGGCAGGCGCAATACATGACTCCACAGACAGGGTGCAGATTCAGGAGTTGATAATCAACTGCGAGCTTGCAGAAACAGGGAGGAACATGGGATGCCAGACAATGGTCGAGGGCCCGGGGCATATACCAATAGACGAAATAGAGGCGAATGTGCTCCTCGAAAAGAAGATGAGCGGGGAATCGCCATTTTACATGTTAGGCCCGATAACTACCGACATTGCCCCCGGATACGACCACATAACATCAGCAATCGGCGCAGCGCTTTCATCTGCCTATGGCGCTGATTTCATATGCTATGTAACCCCTGCAGAGCATTTAGGATTGCCGTTTCCTGAGGATGTGAGGCAGGGAGTAATTACAGCAAAAATTGCAGCATATATCGGTGATATGGTCAAGCTCAAAAAACGCGACAGGGATAAGGAGATGTCAATTGCAAGAAGAGACCTCGACTGGCAGAAGCAGTTTGAACTCGCAATTGCAAAGGATGAGGCAATAAGGATCAGAAGCGAAAGGCAGCCTTCAGCCGAAGACTCATGCACCATGTGCGGACAGTTCTGCGCATCGAGGATTTTGAAGGGAATGTTTGATAATGAAATAAGAAGCGGTGGAAAGTGTTGATGCTGGCATATTTCTGCGTCCGGCATAGAATTTTGTCTCAAAAGTCATATAGTTTTTTAATTGCTGAATTGGCGGATTTTTTTATTGACAAGTATAGCTTATAATTGGTATAAAGTTATACCTATAATGCTTCCTTATAAGTATTTATTCGGCAAATACGGTCTGCATGCCAGACTTTTAAATTCATAAACAGGAGGTGTGAGGATGAAACTTGGTGTTTTATTAAGTGATCACAAAACTGACTCCGATGTCCTTGGGAGGCTAACTGCGGAAAAGCTCGGCATCATCCTTGTCGGCAACGGAACCTATCTCGCAACCATTAAGGAAAATGGCAAAGCCTCTCCTATTCTCGACAAGACTTCCAATCTGTATGTCCTTGTCGAAGACTTGGAAAGCCGCGGATTAAGCGCTGCAAATGTCGACAGCCGCGTAAAGCCTGTAACTTACAGCGATGTGGTTGATCTCATATTCAATGATTACGAAAAAATAATCTGGCTATAAAATAGAAAGGAGGCAATCATGGGGAAATTGACTATAGGCTGTTTTTCATCTCTCGTAGGCTCGCTATCCCTCGACTTTGCAGTTAAGCTCTCAGAAGCTGCTGTAAAAAAGGGACATGATGTGGATTTATGGGTATCAAGCAATGCAACAATGCTCTCAAAGAAGGGCCAGAAGCCTTTTAAAGACTATTCACACCTTGCTAAAACACTGACAGAACTCTTTGCATCCGGCAAATTCAAGGCAGTCGCATGTGAGGCGTGTGCTGAGGCAAGGGGCTATCATAAGGATGACACCATGGAGGGCTGGGGCAGACGCAGCATGGACTGGTACCTTGCAAGCGCCTTCAGCGCGGACAGAGTACTTCTCATAGGAGGTGATTAATATGGCTATTACAAAACTCGCATTTATAGTAAGGTCGCTTCCATATAAAACTGAGGCATCAAGGCTTGCACTTACACATGCAATAGCAAGCCAGACGGTTGAGATATATTTAGAGGACGGAGACAATGTCGAGCCGGTATTATGCTATATTGGCGACGGCGTACTGAACTGCCTTAAAAACCAGCAGGCTGGCAAACATTACGGAATCACAAGCCTTGAACAACATGCGAAGAACAGTCTGCTTCTTGACCTGAAGGTCATGATATGCAAAGAGGATGTTGACAAGTTTGGCCTCAAAGAGGATCAACTGGTCATGGACGCTGAGGACATCGGCGGAGAGACAAACGCGCAGTTGGTTCCGTACAGCGAAATTCAAAAAGTGATGGAAGAAGTTGACCATCTGCAATTCTTTTAAAATAAGGAGGATGTAAAAAATGGCAGATTTGAAGTCACAGACACCAACAGAAACCCTTGATGTTTTAGGCAGGGTGTGCCCTTACCCGCTGGTCTTAACAAAAAAGGCGCTGGAAAAGTTACCCGGCGGCTCTCTTCTGAAGATTATTTGCGATGCACCGGCATCTGCAGAGGATTCAATTCCACGGTATGCAGAAAAACAGGGTTATGAGTTCGAATCCGTAAAACTCGAGGACAAAGGCTACTGGGAACTCTACATCAAGAAAAGCTGATCAGGACAAATAAAAAAAGGGGCGCTGAGAATTCTCAGCGCCCCTTTTTTTATTTTGATCTCTTACATCTCAGTTATGGTAATTGCATTTGGTGCACATACCTGCAAACATGTTTCGCAGAAAACACATTCGGATGACTGATAAGGATCGGACTTTCCATCCACCATCCTGAATACAGCCTGTGGACAGTTATTGACGCACTCCTCGCATCCTTCGCACTTTCCTGCATCAACTGCTACGATGTACATTTAATCACCTCCTGCTCAAATAGTCTTTTTAATTTAAAAGATTCAACTTATAAATGTCCAATCTTCTATCAGTGCTCTAATTCCACTCCTGCAGTCTCTTCCCTTACAGAAACCGCCACTTTATAAAGTATGGTGAGCACCAGAAAGCCTACTCCCCATACTCCGATAGTAATCAAGGCCTCTGGAGCTGTAGGCCAGTATTCCGTTACCTTTTCGAACATGTTTGGCACAAAACCGCCGATAATCAAACCAAATCCCTTGTCTATCCATAAGGACACGAATAATGCTATGCAGGCAAGGGCCAGCATGCTCTCGTTCCTCCTTATGGCCGGGAATATTAAGAGCACAAGGGAAACTATTGCAAGGATGGATGATGTCCACATCAAAGGAACAAGCCTTGCATGTCCTTCAAGCCCGAAATACAGATATTTGAACGGATGTGTATGACCCGGTATGGTGCTGTAAGCAGCGGTAAAGATTTCGAGCACAAGGAAAAACACATTGGCAATCATCGCATATGTTACAATCTTGCTTATCGCCTGAATCGCCTCCTTGCCCGGATCAAACTTTGTGAACTTCCTGACAATCAATGCAAGGATTATAAGAAGTGCAGGGCCTCCTGCAAATGCAGATGCAAGGAATCGTGCTGCCATGATTGCGCTCAGCCAGAAATGCCTTCCGGGAAGTCCTGCATACAGAAATGCCGTAACAGTATGGATGCTGACAGCCCAGGGTATGGAGAGATATATGAGAGGCTTTACCCATGCGGCCGGTTTTACTCCCTTTTTATCTGCATGCAGCGTTGCCCATCCTATGATGATATTGAGGCCTAAATATCCGCCCAGAACAACGCTGTCCCAGAACATGATAGAGTTGGGTGTTGGATGAAGCACAACATTCATTATCCTCATCGGCTGTCCCATGTCCACAAAAATAAAGAGGATACACATTGTGACTGCAGAGACAGCAAGAAACTCTCCCAGGATTACGATCTTGCTGAATTTCTTGAAATCATGCAGGTAATACGGGATGACCAGCATAACTGCCGATGCGGCCACACCGACAAGGAATGTGAACTGACCTATGTACAGTCCCCATGAAACATCCCTGCTCAGCCCTGTAATCCCCAAACCCATTTTAAACTGCTGAAGATATGTAATAAAGCCTATGCCCACAACGGCAAGCAAGAAGAATATCCATGTCCAGTATCTTTTACTGCCGACTAACGCCTTCTCAAGCATTGCTGTCACCTCCCGATATATCTGAAGTTGGTATCTCTAATATGTAATAAACACTGGGGCGTGTTCCGAGTTCTGCCTTTCTCCTGATGGTATAATTGGTCTCAAGGATTTTCCTGATCTCGGACTTGGGGTCTGCAATATCTCCGAAAACCAATGCGCCGTTGGATGCCTCCACGCATGCAGGCATTTGGCCTTTGGCAAGCCTTTCTTCGCAGAATGTGCATTTTTCCACAACACCTATCATTCTCGATGGATATTCAGGATTCGGCTCTTTAATAAATGGTCTTGGATCCCTGTAATTAAAACTCCTTGCTCCGAAAGGACATGCTGCCATGCAGTATCTGCATCCGATGCATCTGTGGAGGTCCTGCATTGTGATTCCGTCTTTCCTCTTGAATGTAGCCTTTGTGGGGCATACCCTTACGCATGGAGGGTTTTCGCAGTGATTGCATAGGAGCACAAAGGGCTTGTGTTTCATCTGTTCGGGCATAAATTCATTTTCCTGCCCCGGAAATGCATGCTTGTAGGTATCTGTCCATATCCACTTAACCTCATCCTTTGGATTGTCAAAGTTCGGGACATTATGGATACGGTGGCATGCATCAACTACCTTTTTATAATCTTCCTCTGTCTTGAACTTCCTCGTATCAACAACCATTGCCCATTGCTTTGCATTCAGGAGTTCCTTTGTCTGTGAAAATTGAGAAGCCTCTAAAAAATCTCCCGGCTTGCTGAGTATCCATCCTGCGCCTATCCCAATGGTTGCCAAAAAAGTTGAAGATCCGGCTATCTTTAAAAATTGTCTTCTATCCATGCTCATGACTTTTTCTCCTTTGGCTCGATATGACAGGTCCAGCAGTAAGGTTTTACTGCTGCATAATTGTGGCACTTATCGCAGAACTCTTTCTTGTTGGAATGGCAGTTCATGCAGGTATTCTGAAGACTTATCCTGAACTCCTTGCCCTCTGAATTTACATATATCCTCTTGCCTTCGCGGATGGCAGAATCCCTCCAGTCATTCAAGAGCTGCATATGCTCTGCCTTCATGAACTCCTTTGACTCTACGCACTTCTTTTCAGCCAATTGCTGAATAACAGGGGTATCCAATTTTGGCTCCGGTTTGGCGCTGACCTTCCCGATATTGTTGTAAAAAGGGAATGCCGCAAAAAGCACAAAGACAATTATCCCTAAGAGAATCTTGCCGCCATTATACATTTTCAGCGCCCTCCTTTTCACCGGATTTTTGGGGAAGTGGTTCAAGCCTTAGATCTTGAGTTCTCTCCTTTTCTCCCTTCATCACAAGGGCATTGGCTACAAGCTCAGAAATTCCGGCCACTCCCACCCCTGGAACCCAATAGTCCATTGAGGCTGAAAGAGTTGCCCTGTCAATAGCACAGATATTTGCAAGCATGTTCACACCGTGCTGCTCATGTACATATCTAACGGCATTTGCCCTCGGGAAGCCGCCCCTCATTCTCAATTCCATATTTTCAGAGGCATTCAAACCGGTACCGCTTCCGCAGCAGAAGGTCTTTTCCCTTATTGTATTTTCGGGCATTTCATAGAAATGGTTGCAGACATTTTTGATGACATACCTCGGCTCCTCGAACATTCCCATTCCCCTCGAGGTATTGCAGGAGTCGTGGAAGGTGACCTTCAAGTGGTCGTTCCTGCCCGGGTCGAGCTTAAGCTTGCCGTGTCTGATCAAGTCAGCAGTAAATTCCGATATGTGGGTCATCTTTGTTGACTTTGCGTTATCGAACACTGTTCCTGTTATCGGAGACTTGGGCACCTCGAGAAAATCTGCAGGACCGTTCCATGTATCCATATACTGATGGAGAACCCTCCACATATGGCCGCACTCGCCGCCCAGTATCCACTTTACACCCAATCTCTTGGCCTCGGCGTAAATCTTTGAATTGAGCCTTTTCGCCATCTCGTTTGATGTGAAGAATCCGAAGTTTCCTCCTTCAGACGCGTATGTACTCCATGTATAGTCGAGTCCTAACTCGTGGAAGAGCATCAGGTAACCCATTGCAGTATAGACGCCAGGTACGCCGAAGAGGTCTCCTGAAGGGGTGACAAACAATATCTCGGCGCCCTTTCTATTAAATGTAGGGTTGATTCTTATGCCTGTGAGGGTCTCTATGTCATCGAGCATGAACTCGATATTGCTTTTGATGGTATGCGGCTCAAGACCGAGGTGGTTGCCCTTCATGTAACAGTTTGCGACAGGTCCTGCAATCCAGCCGAGCTGTAAGCCGAGGAGATTGGTAAGCTCCCTGCCTATCATTGTAATCTCTGCCTGGTCAATGCCGTAAGGACAGAACACAGAGCAGCGGCGGCATTCGGTGCATTGGTAGTAGTAATACCAGATCTCTTTCAATACATCCTCTGTCAGCTCCCTCGCACCAGCCGTCTTTCCGAATATTTTTCCTCCGGTGGTGAAATATTTCCTGTACACCGACCTCAGAAGCTCTGCCCTGAGAACAGGCATATTTTTGGGATCGCCGGTGCCTAAATAGAAATGGCATTTATCTGCACATGCGCCGCACCTAACGCATATATCCATAAAGACATGGAATGAGCGGTATTTCTGGAGCCTTTCTTTTATGCCATTTATGACTGTCTCTTTCCAGTTTTCTGGGAGGTTCCAATTCTCATCGACCGGTTTCCATTCGTGGATATTCGGAAAGCCTACGGTCTCGAGATCCTTTGCCTTTGAAGGATGGCAATACATATGCTCCCTGATTTCAACTGGGGTATCCATCCAATCTGTCTTTGGTGTTTTAAAGTCAATTTTTAACAGTTCAGCAGGTTTTGCAGTAAACTTTGCCATACTTACTCCTTTTCTACCGGTATTTCAGCCATTTTCATTTTATCCCTAAAATCTTCCTCGTACTCCTCGTATGTATGCACCTTTACAGGGTAATTCCATGGATTGACATGCCTGAACTCACGGCTGTTTCCGAGAAGGTTTCTCGTGGGGCTTAGGAAGACGCCACCCATGTGAACCAGTTTACTAAACGGGAAATATGCGAATAATGTGCTCACAAAGAGCAGATGAATATAGAATATAACACCTAACCCTTTTGGAATAACAGGATTAAAGCTCACCAACCCCATGGCAAGCTCCTTTACCCCCACAATATCGGTTTTTAAGAAATATCTCATCAGCATCCCTGTGGTAGCAATCCCTATAATCAGGAAAAGCGGGAAATAGTCGGCTGATAGAGAGATATATCGCACCTGCGGGATATATATCCTCCTCAGGAAGAGGAATGTTACGGCAGATAGAAGCACTACGCCGGTCATAAAAAACCTCGGCACGCCTATCTGCAGAAAGCCGTCAAAGGTCTCCAACAGATGCAGAAAAAACGGTGTTGGCTCTGCAAAAAGCCTTATATGTCTTAGTAAGACAATCAGGAAAGAGTAGTGAAATGCGATGCCAGCCAGCCAGAGCCATTTATCAGAGCCATAAACGAGTCTGGAGCTGTCTTTCATCTCGCCTTTCAGGTTTCGGAACAATGACCTGAATAAAAACACTTCCATGGCCATTCTGCCTACGACATGCAGTGTGCTTGACGGATTTTCGAGTTTATTCTGCTTGATCCACGGAAGAGATTTCTGCTGTCCGCATGTAGTTGTTATGCAGAAGGGTACCGGCGACTTGGCCCATTTTAAAACACGGTATATAACCCCTATGATAAAGATAAAGACAGCAGCATAAGGGATGATGACTCCGAAAAGGAAGTGCAGACTTCCTCCGCTTACACCCACCATGGCAAGCAGGACAAGCGCTATTACTGCAACAAATGGAAACAAGATCTTCATCTACTCACCTCTTTCTAATTTATTGCCTTGTAAAACTTCTTCAAGGTCAATCTTGCGATACTGTGCCTCAAATATAAGGTTTGCCCTTTCCAACAGCTTGGAAGTCATATTCCTGAGCTCATTAGCCTTAAGGTCATAAATCTTTTCCCTGCATTTCATATATATATCGAAGGACAATAACATGAGATCATCCGCCCTGCGCTCAAATGCAAGCAGCTCATCAGCGAATTGAGATTCTTTGTTCTCGTTTATCAACTCTTCTCTGACAACTCTTTTTAGCTGGATAACAAAGGCAAGAGCCTGCGAAGGTGTGAAATCCTGAATTGCCCTTATCCTGATAATATTATCAAGAAATGTTGATATTTTATCTGTATCGCCGCCGTTTAAAAGCTCTTCAAGGAGAGAATCCATTCCATTGTAAATGGTGCTGCCTACCGGATTGGCAAATTGGTCTTTTTGTCTTTTTAGAAAGTTAGCAGTGTCTTGGGGATAAGTTTCCAGCACTGAATCAAACCACTTTTTCAAGATGGTCTGTCTCTTTTTTAACAGGAGTTCATTCAGGTTCATATTCTGTAAGACGCCCCTCCTCCGCCTTCGAATAGATTATTTTTCTGCTGTACATCTGTCTGAATAGTTCAAGGCCTGAATTATTCAAGGCTGGTACCCCAAATGAATTTATTTTATTATCCATGGGGGGCACCAAACCTTAAACATTATTTGTGACTACACGCAACCTGTTGGTTTTGGAAGTCCTGCATATCTACATGCCTGTTTTGCAGGTCCGTCTGGGAAGAGCTCATAAAGGTATTTTGTGTTGCCTTTCTCCGGGCCCATTACCTTGGCGATCTCTTTTACGAGAATCTTTATCATTGGAGCGATCTGGTACTTTGCATAGTAGTCCCTCAGGAAGTTGATGACCTCCCAATGGGCCTCTGTGAGATCCAGCCCATCTCCCTTTGCCATCTGCTCTCCGAGATCCTTTGTCCAGTCATCAAGGTTTACAAGATACCCATCCTCGTCCACCTCAATCTGTTTTCCCTGAAAATCAACTGTTGGCATTGTGCTACCTCCTTTCTCTGTTTTAATTTTGTTGAAGATTATACTACTATCGATGGTTTTTATTCAAAACAAAAGTGGTAAGAAAATAATATAGACTTATAAGCCAGGTCAAATAAAATAATATTATATATATATTTACTATTTTTATTTATTCTGTTTATTAACTATCTTATTTATTGCTTCTTTAACTATTTCGCTAACCGTCTTCTTTATCAGCTCTCCATCATGATAAAAATTTATTGTGCTGGCATCGTTTACAAGGCTGCTTATATCCTCCGAAAGGCTCTTCTCTCCCAGGATTCCGACAACCCATGCGGTATGTCCCCTGACAGAAGGATTGCTGTCCTTTATCATTAGCTGCAAATCTTTTAATATAAATTTAACAAGGTCCGGCCTGACAGAAGCTATCCGCCCCATTGCCCATATTACGCCAGCCCTGAACATCTCTTCATCACGGAAAGACCATACTATGGGAATAATATCGCTGAATTCATCGGGATTGTTTCTGATTATCTCACCCAGCATCTCTGCAGCGCTCCAGCCGATACCGCCTGACTCCTCTCCCATAGACCATAACAGCCTTCTTATCGTATCCCTGATAACATCGATTCTGCCTCTGGCCTGCCCAATGGAAAATTCGCCTGCCACTACCCCCATAGCCTCTATAGCCCTCCAGCTTATGACATCATCTTTGTCATATGCCAGAGAGATAATGCGCCTTATCACGCCTTTATCATTCTTTGCTATCTCTGCAATTTCATTATACGAGCGGGTCTTCAGAAGATCCCCGATTCTGCCCTTCAAATCACCCTTTTTATTCGTCTGCCCTGTCTCTACAGCTATTTTTGAATTCATGTCATTATAAGCCTTTGTCTCAATGCCCTGAGATTGTATCATAGCAGGCCCCTCGAGCTTTACGAAAACAAGCCTTCCCCCCGCTTCACCCATGCCTGTTGAATAAAGCCTCATATGGTTTTTAAAGTCATACTCCATATCCTCGGCCTGATAATCCACACCTTCTCCGATAAGGTCTATATCCCAGTCTCCCTTTGCCATTGCGAGTGCCTCCATGTAAGCCTCGCCGGTGTTATGACCTGTAGGGTCGCACACATAAACTGCACCGCAGTCGCATTTCCCGCTTAGCACTTCACCAAACTCCGTCCTCGTTTCCTCTGGACGGGCAACATAACGCCCGCAAAACGGACATTCAGGCGGATACTTGTTCATTTTATTTTCTAAACTCCTTTGCCTTATTTATGAGCCCTCTCACCCATTCTTCTGCACCGAGAGCATGGATGTGTGTATATGTGGCAAAAACATTTTTATAACAAATTCCATCCGTCTTATCCTTTATTCCATGTCCCCTCTTCATTCTAAAGGCTGTATAAACCTCCCCTTGCCCCCCCTTGATAAGGGGAGAAGGAGGGGGAGTGGCAACAGCCGAATAATGAAATTCATGACCGTGAAGCACGGTTCCAACGGGATAAAAGGGATTCTCACGCTCGACCTCGACAATGGTATATCCGTGGGCCTGGGGCTTGCTTTTCATCTCAAATATGATGGGGAAAATACCCACCATGGGATATTTCTTGTCATCGACTATAATGGAGTCACCCAGGAACATGAGCCCTCCGCATTCAGCATAAATGGGGAGTCCGTTTCCCGCTGCACTGCGCACTGAATCTCTGAAGCTCATATTCTCTGCAAGCCTTAATGCATTTGTCTCAGGAAAGCCACCTCCTATGTAAAGGGCATCAATATCGGGCAGGCTGCTGTCTGAAAGGGCATTTATCTCCACAATCTCAGCACCGTTCTTTTCCAGTTCCTCAATGTTTTCAGGATAATAAAACTGGAATGCCGAATCCCTGATGACGCCGATCCTTACAGTAATCCCCCCATTCCCCCCTTTAATAAAGGGGGGTAAGGGGGGATTTAATGGCTCTGCCTGCATTGCGATATTCAGGATTTTGTCAAGGTCGAGGTATTTCCTTGCAATCTCTTCCACGAATGAGATTGCATTTTCTGTATCATGATGCTCATGGTATGGTGTTAAGCCCATATGGCGCTCCGGGAATTCGCCCGAATGCAATCTCGGTATGGCGCCGAGCACAGGCAACGAGCAATATTTTTCTATGGATGCACGCACCACCGATTCATGGCGACTGCCCGCCACCTGATTCAAAACAACTCCCTTTATATTCACATCCTTGTCGAGATTCATGCAGCCCAGTACTACGGCTGCGGATGTCCTTGTCATCTTTGTACAGTCAACAATCAGTATGACAGGTGATTTTAAGAGTTTTGCGAGCTCTGCAGTGCTGTATGAGCCTTCTATATCCATACCGTCATACAGACCCCTGTTGCCCTCTATAATTGCTATATCGCCTCTAAAATGGGAAATAAAGGAATCCAGCACCTTTTCCTTTGAGATAAGGAAGGGGTCGAGGTTGTAACATGGATTTTTAGCAGCAATGGACATCCATCCTGCGTCTATGAAGTCAGGCCCCTTTTTAAATGGAATGACCTTCAGCCCTTTCTGTGACCTTAATGCTGCAATTACGCCGAGGGAGAGGGTTGTTTTTCCGCTTCCGCCCCTGACGCCGGCAATAACCAATCGGGGGTAATTATTCATAAGTTTTTTTATTATACTCTATAAGACTTAAAATTAAGTATCGTTTGCTGCGAAACAACTAATCTGTAAAAATAAAAAGGCAGCTCCCACTTTTTTGTGGACTGCCTTTAAAATTGAAATAATAAGTAATCTATTATTTGGGGGGGATCTCTACAAAACTGCCGCCAAAGTATGTATAAATAAGCTTGCCTTCGTCTATTAAATCTCTTAACGCATCCTTCACCTCATCCCTTGAAATGCCTGCTTCGGCAGAGATTGTCTTCTGAATATCGCTTGATTTGAGTTTCTTTTTCCCCGTGGACTTTTCTACCAATTCGTAAATCTTTTTCTTTACTTCTTCCTTTTCCATCTTGCACCCCTTTCAGTGATTGGTGTCAGTGATTAGTGTCAGTCTGTTTTTTCACTGACACCGTTCACTGACACTGTCACTATTAAATTTTTACCACTTAAATGTTGCTGCTGTTCTGAACGTCTCCCTTGCAATAACAAAGTCATCAATGTGCTGGAAGGTGAACGGCAATCCTGTAACCTTGAAGAACTTCTCCCAGCCTATCCTCTCGATCCATTCGCCGACCCTTTCATGCTTCTTGGCGTCTGCAACATAGGCGTCAAGGATCTTCCTCACTGCTGCAGTAACCTCAGGCCATCTTGGAGGGTTGTTCTTGATAAAAGGAATGGCCAGCTTTGAGAACTTGGGATTGCTTCTGAGGTTTCCTACCTTACCGCCTACCACAATTGCAACACCGTCATACTCGGGGTCGTGAATTTCAATCGGAGGGCACACGGTAAAGCAGTTACCGCAGTACATACATTTATCCGCATTGATCTTCACGCTCTTCTTTGAAGGCTCAGGGCTTATTGCGCCTGTAGGACATGCGCCTATTGTTGAAGGGACTTCGCACATGTTCTTAACCTTGTCATGATCAATTGTCGGAACCTTCCTGTGGATGGCAACAACGGCAATATCGGAGCAATGAACGGCACCGCACATATTAACGCAGCATGCAACAGCCATTCTTACCTTATTCGGCAAGGTTTTTGTGGTGAAGTAGTCGGCAAACTCATCCATCAATACCTTGACAATGCCCGATGCGTCGGACGCTGCTGAATGGCAGTGAATCCATCCCTGTGTGTGAACGATATTGCTTATCATGTTGCCGATACCGCCAACCATGTATTTTTTATCTTTGAGCTCTTTCTGTAACGGCTCAAGATTCTTCTCATCGGAGACAAGAAACTCCACATTGTTCCTTGTTGTGAATCTGATATAGCCTCCGCAGTATTTCTCGGCAATGGCAGACATATCCCTTATGGTATCTGTGCTGAGGAGTCTTGGAGATGCTACTCTCACAGACCAAATCTTATCACCGCTGTTTGATACATGCACCATAACGCCGGGATTGATGATCTCATGATATTTCCAGTTTCCATAGTTTTTCTGGATTACCGGAGGTAAAAAATCCTTATAATGAGGCGGGCCTATATCTGTTTTTCTCTGTGGTAATGCCATAACTTTCCTCCTTATATTTAATGTTTTTAATGTTTATTTCTGCAAATCTGCTTCTGTCCAGAAGAAGAATGGGTCTCTTCTCGGCTCTTTTATCTGCTGAGGCTGAGGCTCAACACCGATAAACTCGAGGAACTCCCTCATTCCCTTTCTGATAATAAGCTCGCCGATCCTCTCCCTGTTCTTTCCGTACTCATCCCAGAACTCCCACATCTTCCTGATAAGGTCTTTAAACTCATCATATGGCGGCTCCATCTTTATGAATGGGACGATTACCCATGAGAGTGTTGCACCGATAACAAACGGCGCCTTGCTGCCGATAAGGATTGTTGCGCCCTTCTCGCCGGTCGGCTTCAATGCCTTTGTCATCTTTGCGATACAGTGCATACACCTTATGCAGTCGGCATCATTAATCTTTAATTCCTTTCCGTCATAGCTCATGCACTTGCTGGGGCACATATTCACAATCTCTTCCTGAATATTCATGCCCTTCTTTGCATAATTTGCAACCTCTGCCTGATCGACTGCTATATTGCCTTTCCATGTGCCTATAATTGAGCAGTCTGCACGGGCGATGGATGCGATACAGTCAACTGCGCATCCTGCTGTCTTGAATTTAAACTTATACGGGAATGCAGGCCTGTGCATCTCGTCCTGCCACTCCTGTGTTATGCTGTATGTAATATCGAGAGTATCTATATTTGCCCATTCACACCTTGCAGGGCCGACGCAGCAGCTTGGCGTCCTCAAAGCAGAGCCTGAACCTCCAAGGTCCCAGCCGCGTGATGAGAACTCTGCAAATATCGGCTCAAGATTTTCGGTGTTTGTTCCGAGGAGAACAAGGTCTCCGGTAGAGCCGTGAAGGTTTGTAAGACCGCTTCCATATTTATCCCAGATATCGCACATCTCATTAAGGAACTTGGATGTGTAGAAAAAACCTGAGATGGAGTTGATTCTCACAGTATGGAAATTTGCAACATTGGGGAATTCATCAGGAAGGGATGAATACCTTCCTATAACACCTGAACCATAACCGCGAACACCGACTATACCGCCATGCTTCCAGTAACCGCGCTTGTCCCTGTAAGACTTCTCAAGCTGTCCAAGCTCGTCGGCAGCCATATCGCTTCTTGCAGCCGCTTTCTTGATTTCTGTTACAAAACTTGGGAATGGACCTTTTTCCAGCTCGTCCAACAGCGGAGTCTCATACTTCTTTGGCATAAAATCCTCCTCTTTATTTGATTTTGAAAGGCTTAAAAGATTCACCAAAAAGGCAATACAGGCTAATATAGAAATATAAAAATCGTCAAATAAAAAAATCTTATTACTATATTAGCTTTATTTTAAACTTTAGCTTGACCGTTTTGATGTCTCCTGCGTAAAATGAAGGGTATTATGAAAATCAAACAGATCGAGCTTATCGGATTCAAATCCTTTGCTGACAAGACCTTATTTCCTCTCCACAGCGGCATTACATGCATCGTAGGCCCTAACGGCTGCGGAAAGAGCAATGTAGTTGATGCATTCAGGTGGGTGCTCGGAGAGCAGAGCGCAAAGAGCCTGCGCGGCGAGAAGATGGAAGAGGTCATATTCCAGGGGTCTGCAACAAAGAAACAAAAGGGGATGGCCGAAGTAACGCTTATTTTCTCGCAGTCAAGCCAGACAACGCCAAAGAGCGATACAGGCAATGGAAACGGCTCATCCGAAGAAGGCATATCCGATGAAATCTATGTATCGAGAAGGCTGTACAGGTCGGGAGAGAGCGAATACCTGTTAAACAAAAAACAGTGCAGGCTGAAGGATATTAAGGATATATTTCTCGATACGGGTCTCGATGTAAAAAGCTATTCCATACTTGATCAGGGCAGGATATCAGAAATAATAAATACAAAACCGATTGACAGAAGATTCCTAATAGAAGAAGTTGCCGGCGTAATGAAATACAAGGTAAGAAAGGCAGAGGCCCTGTCAAAGCTCGAATCATCAAAACAAAATCTCCAGAGAATAAACGATATCGTATATGAGGTTAAGCGCCAGATAAACAGTCTCGACAGGCAGGTTAAAAAGGCTGAGAGGTATAAACGACTGATAGGGGAATTGAAAGATGTTGAGCTCAGAACAGCCAAAAGAGGGCATACAGGGCTCAGCGGTGTTTTAAGCGAGCTTTTATCAGAGATAGAAGAACTGAGGGGAACAGATGCCGCGCAGAGGAGTGAACTTTCAACATTAGAGAACTTCATAGAGACAAAGAGGCTTGAGCTTGCAGAAAAAGAAAAGGCCCTCACAGAGCTCGAAAACAGCCTGCACGAAAAAGAGAGGGCAATATCCGACTCCGAAAAACAAATACTCCTGTTAAAAACTAACATAGAAAACAAAAAGGCGGATATAACCCGGCTTACAAACCAGCAGGAGGAGATAAAAACCAAAAAAGAAGATCTGTCAGGAAAGATTTCAGAACTCGACGATGCCGAAAATGCCCTATTATCCAGCATGGAAAACATATCTATGGAATTGAATGAAAAGAAAGACTGGGTAGCAGATATCGAAATGAAAATCTCAGACAAAGAATCAGAGATCGAAAACAAAAGAAAAGAGCTGTTCAGGGCATCCGAAAACCTCAGTAATAAAAAGAATGAACTGCACAAGCTCCAGTCTTCTCAAGAGACATTGAAATACAGGGAGTCCGTTTCCATAAAGGATATAGAGACCATAAAAACAGGAATCGAGGAATTAGAAAAGGCCGTTAGAGATGCTGAAGAGTCAATAAAAATCAAAACAGACGAACATCTGAAACTCAAATCTGAAAAAGAAACCATGGCCTCGGAGATAGTACAATTAAAGGAAGATATTGAAAACAAAAAGGCACTTCTTTCCAAAGAAAGAGAAGACCTTGCCTCAAATATATCGAGACTTAACTCTTTAAAAGAGATGATAGTAGACAGGTCTCTCATGGATTTTCTGTCTGGAGAGCATGGATATAGGGTTCTGTCTGATATCATAAATGCAGATAAAGACTTCGAAATAGCCATTGAGGCTGTCCTTTCAGAAAAGATCAATTCCATAGTAGTAGACAAGATTGAAGATATAATGTCAGTAGTAAAAATTGTTAAAGAGAAAAATATCGGCAGGACGGCAATACTTTATACAGGATTCGGTTATCAGGGGTCACCCCCCCAGCCCCCCCTTAATAAGGGGGGGATTGAAGGGGGGGTATCCGAGCTCCAAACTCTGAACTCCGAACTCATTTTAGGGAAGGCATCTAACTTCATAACCCTTGAAAATGGCGAAGCGCAAAAGATAGCAGGCACTATGCTTGAGAACACATACATTGTGAAAGATTTGCAAAGTGCCATCGAGATTCTAAACTCATCACCCGTCACTCATAACTCTTCAATGATTTTGGTTACCCTCGAGGGTGAGGTTATAAACAGCGATGGATGGCTGTTTGCAGGGCACGGGAAAGATATCCTGAAAAGAAAAAGGGAGATAAAAGAACTCCAGAGGACAATTGATGAACAGCAGTCCGGGATAAAAGAGATAGAGGATGGACTGAATTCCGACAATAATGTTTTAACAAACAAAAAAGAGTCTCTAAAAAATATCGAAGACTCCATTATAGAAATAGAAAAGAAAATATCCCTCGACAATCACTCCTTGAAAAATCATTGCGACGAACTCGAAAGAAATACGAGACGGCTCACCTTCTTAAGCACAGAGATATCTGCCATCTCTCAGGAAATAGAGTCCCTCGAAGGTCTCCTGAAGTCAAAAATAGAAGAAATAAACGATTTGGAAAAGGAGAGGAATGAGATAAATGACGGCATAACCGCAATACAGGAATCGCTCTCGACAATAAAGGAAAAGTACGAGGAGGCAAGGTCAAACCTTACAGATATGAAGCTCTCCATGGCCTCATACAGGGAGAAGATAGATGCCCTGAGAAAGGAAAGGGATAACATCAACGATACAATTGCAGAGCTTGAAAACAAAAAGGAACAGGCAATAAAAGAGATTCTGGAGGCAGATGGAAAAATAAAGGAGTCCTTTGAAGAGCTACAAAGACTTGAAGAAGAAATAAAATTAATAGTCATAGAGGCTGAAAGAATACAGACAGAGAGGACAATCTTAAAGGATACTATTAGTTCAGAGCATCAGGGACTCATCTCAAAGGGCAATGTACTCAGAAATATCAGGGCACAGATAGATGAAATATCCCAACAGCTTTCAGGGCTTAATTCAAAGGCTGTAGAGAACAGGCTCAGGATAGAGAATATAGAAAACTCGATATCGCAAAAATACGGGCTTGATATAAAAGCCGAGGCAATCGAAGTAGAAGGATTCGATGCCTCTGAAGACGAAAATAAAATCGATGACTTAAACAGCAAGATACGGGATCTCGGGCCCGTAAATCTCGGCACAATCGAGGAATACGAAGAGCTCAAAACCCGCTATGACTTCCTGACAAAACAGCAGCAGGACTTGACCATGTCTATCGCCGAACTGGAAGAGGCAATAAGCAGGATAAACACTACAACGAGAAGAAAGCTCCGCGAGGCATATGATGCGCTCAGAACAAAATTCTCAGAGGTCTTTACAATGCTTTTCGGAGGAGGAAAGGCCGATATTATTCTTACTGATGAAGAAAATATATTAGATTCAGGCTTGGACATAATAGCCCAGCCCCCAGGCAAAAAACTCCAGAACATAAATCTCCTCTCAGGCGGAGAAAAGGCGCTTACATCCCTCGCCCTTTTGTTTTCCGGCTTCTTAATAAAGCCAAGCCCACTCTGCATCCTCGACGAGGCAGACGCCCCTCTTGATGAATCAAACACAGTAAGATTTGCCAATATGCTAAAAGGACTCTCAAGAGAAACTCAATTCATAGTAATTACGCACAACAGGACAACTATGGAGGTTGCAGACTATCTCTACGGCATTACCATGGAAGAGCCGGGGGTATCAAAGGCAATCTCACTGCAATTTGCCGAGGTCGGGAATATCAGTTAAGTCGCATCCTACAGAGATGATTTACAATTAAACAACTTTGTTTTATACTATAGGTAGCTTTTTTAAAGTTAGGAATCCTCGGAGACTTTAAAAGGAAAGCTCTGGGGATTTTTCATTTCATCGAAAGGAGAAAAACTATGGGAAAAAAAATTTATGTAGGGAACATTTCGTTCAAGGCAACAGAGGCTGACCTCAGGGAACTCTTCTCAAAACATGGAGAGGTGGAGTCTGTCAACTTAATAACTGACCCGCACACAGGACGGACTAAAGGTTTTGGCTTTGTTGAGATGTCATCAGAAGAGGATGCACAGAAGGCAATAGCATCCCTTAACGGCTTCATATTTATGGAAAGGACACTTTCTGTTGCTGAAGCAAAGCCGCAGCAGCCGAGAGAAAGGCGCGGTGGTTTTGAAAAAAGGAGAGGTGGTTTTGGCGGAGGCAGAGGTCCGGGAAGGGGAAGGAGATAAACTATTTTGGATATAAAAGTCTATGGTAATGATATCGAAAAAGCACTAAAGGCACTAAAACGCCAGCTCCAGAAAGAAGGACTTTTTAAGGAAATTAAAAAAAGAAGTTTCTATGAGAAGCCTTCTGAAAAAGAGAAACGGAAACAAAGAGAGGCAAGAAAAAAGAGGATAAAGGCCCTGAGATTCAGGCAACCACACTAAAGAATTAAGATCAATCCTGTATAATTCCAAAATCCAGCGATAAGCATGACTGATATTTGCTCACGCCCTCAAGCAAATCCTGCTTATCACTGATTTGGAATTGCTTTTCGTCCTGTCTTAAAATTTACAGAACAGCAGAACAATTAGTATAATCTTATATGAAAAATCCCCCGCTTTCCGGCATAGAAATCTCCACAGAAAAAGAAGACCTTATATGCTACAGCTTTGACGCCTCAAACGCAGAGGCAACAATGCCGCAGGCAGTTGCATGGCCGAGAAATGCCGAAGAAGTCGTCAAGATAATCAAATATGCAAGCGAAAACGCTTTCTCTGTTGTTCCGAGGGGCGCAGGAACCGGCATGGCAGGAGCATCCGTTCCAGCAGGCACCAACTGCATAGTCCTGAGCTTTGAAAAGATGAGGAAGATTCTCGATATTGATACAAAAAACATGACTGTAACAGTAGAGCCCGGCATTGTAAATGGCAAGCTCCAGAAAGAACTGGAATACCTCGGCTATTTTTATCCACCCGACCCTGCGAGCCTTTCTGTCTGCACCATCGGGGGCAATGTGGCAACAAATGCAGGAGGGCCAAGGGCGGTAAAATACGGTGTTACACGGGATTATGTGATGGGAATCGAGGCAGCGCTTCCGGATGGAAGCATGATACATACAGGCGGCAGGACCTATAAAAAAGCTGTGGGCTACGATTTGAAAAATCTCCTCATAGGCTCTGAAGGTACCCTCGCCCTATCCACAAGGATAAGACTGAAGATGCTCCCCCTTCCTGAGGATATAATGACGCTTCTTGTTCTTTTCAAAAATATAGAGGCTTCGGGGACGGCGGTGTCAAAGATCATCTCATCAAAGATAATTCCGAGGACAATGGAATTTATGGACAGGCTTGCCATAGAGGCTATAGAGAATTACAAGCCAACAGGGCTTCCCACCGATGTTGAGGCGATCCTTCTCGTAGAACTCGATGGATACCCTGCAACAATCAAAAAAGAGGCAGAGAGAATAGTTGACATCTGCAATACACTCGGTGGAGAGGCCATAGTTGCAGAGGACGACATGGCACGGGAAAGGCTCTGGGAGGCAAGGAGGTCTATATCCCCTGCCCTTTATCACATAAAGCCCTCAAAGATTAATGAGGACATTGTTGTGCCGAGGGATAAGATCCCAACAATCCTCATGGATTTGAGAAGGCTTTCTGAAGAAAGCGGTATAAGCATTATAAGCTTCGGCCATGCAGGCGATGGAAACATCCATGTGAATGTAATGGTAGATAAGAATAATAAAGAGGAATACGCAAAGGGAATGGAGATTGTAAAGAGGATTTTCGAGATAACACTAAAGCTCGGCGGCTCGATTTCAGGAGAGCACGGAATAGGCATTACAAAAGCGCCTTACATAGGCATGGAGATAAAAGAAAAAGAGCTCGGATTAATGAAGGGGATTAAAGGGATATTTGATCCAAAGGGAATAATGAATCCGGGAAAGATATTCGGGTAAGTATGGAAATCAGAAGCGACAGGATTGATTACATAATAGAGTCTTTATCAAAATACCTTCAGGGGAAATTGAGGGCATTAAGGCTTTCTTTGGCAGCCTTTTTTTCAAAAGGACATCTCCTGATAGAAGATCTGCCGGGACTTGGCAAGACGACACTTGCCATCGGTATTGCAAAGGCACTCGGCCTCAGCTTCGGCAGGATTCAGTGCACCAGCGATTTATTGCCCACAGATATTACGGGTTTGTCTATATATAACAAAAGCACAGGCGAGTTTGAGTTTCATGCCGGACCGATTTTCAATAACATTGTCCTTGTTGACGAGATAAACAGGGCAACGCCAAAAACCCAGAGTGCCCTGCTCGAGGCAATGGGAGAAGAGCAGGTCACCATAGAAGGAAGAACATACAAGCTCCCAAAGCCCTTCTTTGTTATAGCAACACAGAACCCTGTGGAGCATTTCGGGACATTCCCTTTGCCGGAATCGCAGCTCGACAGGTTCATAATGAAGATAAGCATCGGGTATCCTTCGAGCGATTCGGAAAGGGAGATATTGCGTGGAGGAAGCAAAAGGGAAGAGCTATACTCCATCGAACCCATAATGAATAGAGATGAGGTCTTGCAGATCCATGAAGACATAAGGGGCAATACATACATCTCCGACAGGATACTGGATTACGCACTGAAAATAATCGAGGCAACAAGGAGCAGCAAGTATCTCAATGCAGGGCTTTCGACAAGAGGAGCATTGGCGCTGACATATACTGCAAAGACAAATGCGTATTTCCATGGAAGGGATTTTGTAATACCCGAGGACATAAAGGAGCTTGCCGAATACACGATACCTCACAGGGTTATGTTTAAAGAAGAGTATGAAAACCTTAACAAGAAGGAGATTATAAAATCTTTAATAGAAGAGATAGAAGTCCCGGCGTAATTAAAATCACGAAGACCGGCTATATATACATAGCATTAACCTTATTTTTAGGCTTTTCAGCAGTAAACACAGGAAACAATCTCGTCTACCTCATAGTCTCAGCACTGCTCAGCTTTATGGGCATATCGGGGTTCTTTGGCAAAAGAAACTTATCAAAGATTGATATAGAAGTGGAGTATCCGCAGGAGATTTACGCCAATAAAGAATTCCCGCTGAAGATAAACCTTAAAAACAAAAGGGGCTTTCTTCCCGTGTTTCTGATGAAGGTAAAAATAAGGGGACAGTCCCTCTCAGAAAAAGGGACTGCCACCTTGGATCAATATGAACCCCTTTTCCCTTTTATCGATAAAAAGAGCGGTTCTGTTAAATATATGAACATCTCCTTTAAAGAAAGGGGGAGATATAAAATAGAAAGCGTCCATATATGCTCTGTATTTCCCTTTAATTTTTTCATAAGATGCAAGCGGCTTAATAAGTCTTTCGAATTTATTGTTTTCCCTGAGCCCAAAAGGTGCGAGCTCCTGAGCAGTTTTGAAAAGGAAAGGATATCAAAGGGAGAAAGGCATCTGGATAAGGCAGGATACGAATCAGAGATACTATCAATCAGGGAGTATATTCATGGAGACCCTTTCAAATATATCAACTGGAAGGCGACTGCAAAAACAGGAGAACTCAAGACAAAGGAGCTTTCATCCCTCGCATTTCAGCCCATTGTAATCGATTTTGAAAAGAGTACTGTAAGGAATATGGAAGAGAGGATTTCGTGCATCACATATACAATCTTGCAATTATTAAAAAAGAACATACCTGTGGGATTAAAGATAGGAGATAAATTCTATAGGCCTGATGTTTCAAATGCCCATAAAATATCTATTTTAAAGGAACTGGCGTTGTATGGCTGAAATCTGAGTTTAGCGATTTATATGTCAGGCACTGCTCAAAGACTTTAAAAAGTGTTGGTTTAAGTGTATATGAGAGATAATAAATACATAATCCATCAAGTATCCAATGTAGTAGATGACGGATACAAGATAAATGTTTTTACAAGTGCGTGGTTTAAAGTCTTTTCGCAGCACCTGACATATATTTATGGCTAAAAATCGCTCAGTTTGGGTAAAAATTGAATATATCGTAAAGATAATAACGTACATTATCGGACTTATAGGATTTCTATCTGTCTTTAAACACATAAGCTTCATCTATTCCGCTATTTTCATAGCCCTCTATTTCGCAGCCGTTTATTTTGACTACAAAAAGAGCTTCCACATGCCGAGGTGGTTTTTAAACTTAACGGCGCTGGCAGTAATATTGCTCTCATTCTTCAGATTAAGCCTCGACAACCTCGTTGTCCCTGCAGTGGAGGGACTATTAATACTCCTGAGCATCAAATTCTTAGAAGAAAAACGATTCAGGGACTATATGCAAATTTATCTCATATCCCTGTTTCTGCTTTCGGGCTCTGCCCTGCTCACAATAGACATAGAATTCTCTATCTATTTTCTAATCATGATTTTCCTGCTAACAGTATCCATAGTGCTGCTCACATACTACTCACAGGAACCTGATTTAGAGTTACCCAAAACCACTATACTGAAGATAGTATTGAAATCGCTGCTCATACCCTTAATATCCATACCGATGACTCTGTTTCTCTTTATAATACTGCCGAGGACAAGCTATCCGTTCTTTAACTTCCTCAACAGGGCAGAAAAGGCAAAGACAGGATTTACAGACAATGTAAGGCTCGGTGCTGTCTCCGGAATTCAGGAGGATGCAACCGCCATATTCAGGGCGCATATGGAAAAGATTGACGAAAGGCATCTTTACTGGCGGGGCATTATCCTTGACCATTTTGACGGCACATCGTGGAAGGGCACAGAGGGTAACCCCTCTAAATCCCCCCTTAATAAGGGGGGACAAAGGGGGGTTATGAGTAATGAAATGGGTCTGAAGGGGGAAAAGGTGAAACAAACAATATATATGGAGCCTTATGAAAACAGGTATCTCTTTGCCCTCGATAAGCCCTACTTAATAACACTAAAGGATATAAAAAAATATGGTGATTTGACATTCTCTTTACCTAAAGAGGTGGATAAAAGGATAAGATATGATGCTGTATCCATACTGTCTGATGTAATCTTTGAAGAGGGTATAGATAAAAATAAATACTTACAACTTCCTGAAAACATATCGCCCGAAATAATAGCTTTGGTAAAAGGACTGACTTCCGGAAAGGAGAGGGAAGAGACTGTAAAATCCATTCTCACCTTTTTAAAGGGAGGGAATTACAAGTATTCCCTCGAAAACCTTCCGGTATCCAGAACTCCTCTTGATGACTTTCTTTTTAAACATAAACGCGGAAACTGCGAGTACTTTGCATCGGCAATGACTGTCATGCTGAGGATTGCTGATATTCCGGCAAGGCTTGTAGGCGGCTACAGGGGAGGATACTACAATGAAATCGGGAAATATTATCTTGTCCCCCAGAAAAATGCGCATGTATGGGTTGAGGCGTATATTGATAAGGGGTGGATACGGTTAGACCCGACACCTGCATCAATAGAGGGTTTTGTATCGCATAGAAGGGATATGCTCTTTAAGATAAGGCTCGCCCTGGATACCATCAATTATTACTGGAACGCCTTTGTAATAAGTTATGACTTTGAAAAACAGATATCCCTGTTCCATAAAATACAGTCGGGCATAAAAAAGCCGCCATATTTAAAGGAGATTAAATTATCCATAAATAAAGAGAAGCTCATCAAATATCTTGTTGTTTCTATTGTTTTATCTGCAACTGTATTCACTCTTTATGTTCTCGCTTTTGGCAGGAAATCTGAAGAAGAAAGACTGATTGCACTATTTCTGAAAAGGATGGAAAGGCACGGCTATACAAAAGGGAAATCCCGGGGGCTTGAGGAGTTTGTAGCAGAAATCAGGGAAGACGATCTTAAGCATGAGACATACAGGTTTGTAAAAGAGTTCGAGGAAAATTTCTATAAAGACAGAAGGCTTACAAAAGAAGACGCTAAGAAATTGAAAAATATAATCAAAGGCATCTGAGCTCTTGACATCTATTGGTGTAAATGCAAAAATGAGTAAAGATATGATAGACAAAAGGTTTGAACAGAAATTTATTATAAGATTTGCGGGTATCATACTGGCAGGTTTGGGGATAATCTTCCTGATTCTTTTCCTCGCAATTCCACGGCCCGACATCAAGGATTATACGAGGATCTCCCAGGCATTTATAGAAGCCGATGATACCCTCTCAAGCATTATCGGCATTGCCGTAGCAATAGATGCCATTGTAATATCCGCAATAGTCGTCCTGACCGCTGTTCTCGCATCACACAAAATAGCAGGACCTCTGTACAGGTTTCAAAAAGTCCTCCATGAGGTCATGACTGAGAGAAAGGCAAAACATATACAACTCAGAAAAGGCGATCAGGCTGTGGATACTGCAAGAAGCCTTAGTTTCATGATAGAAGGTCTCAAAGGAAATTTTGATGCCATTAAATGTGCTTACGAGGAATTTGAAGAGGCAAAAAAAGGATTTGATAACACACCGGAGTCGCTGAAAAACCTGAAGGAAAAGGTGGAAACCCTTGGCAAGGCTATCGAAAAGTTCAGTCTTTAGAAGCCTTAGAAAGGGCATTTATAATGTGAGGCCTTTGAAATGGCTCTTAATGTCGCTCATTATTTTAGTTCCATTACTGTCAGCAGCAAAAAAACAGACTCACGACTTCGAGGGTAAATGTTCATCCTGCCATCTTTCGCTTGCAGAGGGTAAAAAGATTTTTGTAAGAGAGATAGATTTTTTGTGCAGCGGCTGTCACAAAGAGCCAGCTATATCGCACCCATCAGGCATAAAGCCATCCATGCCCATACCGGATAAATTCCCTCTCGACTGGGCAGGCAGACTCACATGTTCGACATGCCACGATATCCATGGCAATAATGCTGATCTCCTGAGAGTCGAAAAGCCGGGCAGGGCATTCTGTCACGCATGTCATAAAGGGCTTATGGAAAAACATGGCGGCACAGACCAGCCTGTGCATTCAGGCAGGTCTGTAAATACCATGGGCTTTGAAGTCATAGACCCGTCAACTCCGATGGATAAACTGTCCAAAGAATGCATGGGATGTCACGACAGTATTCTTGGAAGCGCAGCAGATACAAGAATAGGTTCCGGCATATGGAACCACGGTAACGGTGTTTCTCACCCGATAGGTACCGATTATATGAAGGCATACAGAAAAGGGCGTCTGAAACATCCTTCCAGTATAAACCCTGCCATAAGGCTGTTTAACGGGAGGCTCGGCTGCGGCTCGTGTCATAACATGTACTCCAGGGAAAAGAAACATCTCGTAACAAGCAACAAGGGCAGCGCGCTGTGCCTATCATGCCATATTGTGTGAGGAGGAGATTTGAATAAGAGAAAACACTATTTCATCAACCGGGGATTCCAGGGAAGGTTTATACTCTGCTTCCTGATATACGGCTTATTTGTCACCCTGAGCACATCTATTTTAATCTGGCATTTTTCAGCAGCGAATTTTGACAAGTTTGTTTACAGGTCTCATATCCTGCCGATAACCCCATGGGAAGCGATTTTGCCAGTAATGATAAAGACCATTGTCGTCTCCTCTGCAGTACTGGTTATTTCTGCATATCTGCTCGCTAATTTCATATTTAAAAAAATCTCCGGAGAACTCAGGCGCTTAAATGATGCCATGGAAAATATCGGCAAAGGCAATCTCACCGTAACGATACCCGGAAACAACATAAAGGAAATCAATGAAGCCCTGCAGATGTTTATTGAAAAAACAAGAGAGGATGTAACTTCATTAAAGGTTATCCAGAAAGAGATGAAACACCTCGTTGATAGGGCAGGAGACGCTCAAGATAAAGAAACCGCTTCTAAGGCTATGGAGAACATAAGCAAAAAATTTATAGAAAACCTGTCTGCCTGCCGGATTAAAGTGGAATAAAGCAATCCTTTCAATCAGCTCTCGACTGATTTGTTCAGGGTCATTGTGTTAAAATAACAGACCAGAATAATTAATGACAAGAGAGGTACAGTCTTTATGCCGACACCCAATACATTCATAAGCATAGAAGAAGAGATGAAATCCAGCTACCTTGATTACGCCATGAGTGTAATCATAGGAAGGGCTCTGCCTGAGATAAGGGACGGGCTGAAGCCTGTACAGAGGAGAATCCTTTACGCAATGTTCAGGGAAGGCCTTCTCCCTAACAAGAAGTATTCTAAAAGCGCCGGTGTTGTCGGCGAGGTTCTGAAAAAATACCATCCCCACGGTGACTCTGCTGTTTATGATGCCATGGTAAGGCTGGCACAGGACTTTAATATGAGGTATATGCTTGTGGACGGGCAAGGCAATTTCGGCTCCATAGACGGTGATCCTGCCGCTGCATACAGGTACACAGAGGCGAGACTGGCAAAAATAGCAGAAGAGCTTTTGGCCGATATAGACAAGGAGACCGTAGATTTCACGCCGAACTTTGACGAGACAACAGAGGAGCCTGTTGTCCTGCCCACAAGGATTCCGAACCTCCTCATAAACGGCTCTGCAGGAATTGCTGTCGGAATGGCTACAAATATCCCTCCACATAATCTTGGAGAGGTGGTTGACGGTTTAATAATGCTCCTTGAGAATCCTGATGTGACGATTCCTGAGCTGATGACAGTTATCAAGGGACCCGATTTCCCTACAGGTGCGATTATCCACGGAACAGAGGGAATAGTTAATGCCTATACCAACGGCAGGGGCTTGATAAAGGTGAGGGCAAAGGCAAGGATTGACAGGGAGGCGAGAGGCGGCGACAGCATCATTGTTACTGAATTGCCGTACCAGGTTAACAAGGCGAGACTGATCGAAAAGATAGCAGAGCTTGTCCGTGAAAAAAGAATCGAAGGCATCTCGGACATAAGGGATGAGTCTGACAGGGACGGCATAAGGGTTGTTCTTGAGGTAAAGCGCGGAGAAGTGCCTCAGGTGATTCTGAATAACCTCTATAAACATACTGCGATGGAATCTACATTTGGGGTCATAATGCTCGCCCTTGTCGGAGGCCAGCCGCATATCCTTAACCTTAAAAGAATGCTGAAACACTTTTTACAGCACAGGAGGGATGTAATCCTTCGCAGGACAAGGTTCGAGCTGAGAAAGGCTGAAGAAAAGGCACATATCCTCGAGGGGCTGAAGATCGCCCTCGACCATCTCGATGAAATTATAAGCCTGATCAGAAAATCAAAGACACCTGAAGAGGCAAAGAACGGCTTGATGACCAATTATCCGCTGACATTGATACAGGCGCAGGCGATCCTGGACATGAGACTCCAGAGGTTGACAGGCCTTGAAAGGGATAAGATTGTAAAGGATTATGAAGAGACATTAAAAGAGATAGAGAGATTAAAGGAAATCCTCGGAAGCGAGGCGCTTGTTTCAAAGATTATCAACGAGGAGCTTTCAGAGGTAAAGGCAAAATATGCTGACGAAAGAAGGACAGAGATCGTAACAGAAACCATTGACCTGACAATAGAAGACCTCATTACTGAAGAGGATATGGTTATAACGGTTTCACACAACGGTTACATCAAAAGGAACCCGCTCTCTATTTACAGGAGCCAGCGCCGCGGAGGCAAGGGATTGACAGGAATGGAGACGAGGGAAGAGGACTATGTTGAACAGCTCTTTATCGGCTCAACGCATGATTATATGCTTTTCTTCAGCAACCTGGGCAGGCTCTACTGGATGAAGATATACCAGATACCGGAGGCAGGCAGGGCGGCTAAAGGCAAGGCGCTTGTAAATCTCCTTTCCCTTTCAGAGGGCGAGAGGATTACAACAGCGATCAATGTCAAGGATTTCAAGGAAGGCTATCTCGTGATGTTTACAAAGGCAGGGATTGTAAAAAAGACAAAGCTGGATGAATACAGCAATCCGAGGGCTAAGGGGATAATAGCGGTAACCCTTGATGAGGGCGATGAGCTGATTGCTGTTAAAAGGACAACCGGCAATAATGACATCATAATAGGCACAAAGAGCGGACTTGCAGCGCGTTTTAAAGAGGATGATGTCAGGTCTGTAGGAAGGACTGCAAGGGGAGTCATCGGCATAAGGCTTTCAGATGGGGATGAGGTTGTTTCTGCCAATGTGGTTGAGGAAAGGATGAACCTTCTGACAATTACGGAAAAGGGCCTCGGAAAGAGGACAAAGATAGATGAGTATCCTGTTCACAACAGGGGCGGAAAGGGTGTTATTTCGATAAAGGTTGTTGAGAGAGGCGGAAATGCGGTCGGCCTTCTCCAGGTAAAGGATGAGGATGAGATAGTCCTGATCACAAACGCTGGAAAATTGATAAGAACAGTGGCAGGTAATATCTCATTGTTGGGCAGGAATACTCAGGGCGTTAGGCTCATGGACATGGATCCTGAGGACAGGATTGTGAGTATCGGGAGGGTTATAGAGGATTGAAGAATACCGAAATCTGGCTGTTTATATTTATCCTTGGTCTTTTAGGCCTTAACTGGCCTCTTCTCGAAATATTCCGCATCGAGGTTGTGACATACCTTTTCGTATTCTGGGCACTCTTTATAATCCTTGTGGCATTTGCGACTTATAAGGCTGAAGAGAAAAGGCTAAGTTCAGAGTTTAGAGTTAATGAGTTGAAGGGTTAATGGGTTAATGGGTAAAAACTCATTCACTCATATACCCATATACTCATTTACTATTTGCCTTTAGCCTGAAACATAGAAATGTTTGCGCCATATAATCTTTTCTTCATAGTTTTATGCTATCTCATTCTCCTTTTTGCAGTAGCATATTATGCTGAGAAAAAGGAGAAGGCAGGCAGAAGCATTGTTAACAATCCTTATATTTATTCCCTTTCCCTCGCTGTATACTGCACATCATGGACATTCTACGGAAGCGTTGGCAAGGCAGCCACTTCAGGCCTGTCGTTCCTTACGACATACATGGGCCCTACCCTCATGGCCGCCATATGGCTTGTTGTACTGAAGAAGATCGTGAGGCTTGCAAAGGCAAACAGGATTACCACAGTATCGGACTTTATAGGGTCAAGATACGGCAAGTCCCTTTTCCTTTCTGCACTGGTCACAATTGTTGCTGTGGTAGGCATTATTCCATACCTCGGATTGCAGATAAAGGCAATTATAAGCACATTCACGATTATATCCGGAGAGATAAAGGGAAGTGCGGCAGCAGGACTTTTTATTACATCAATACTCGGGATATTCGCAATCATCTTTGGCGCCAGACGGCTCGATTCTTCAGAGAGGCACGGCGGACTTGTCTTTGCAATCGCCTTTGAATCGATTGTTAAACTTATTGCATTTATTGCAGTTGGTGTTTTTGTAACATTTGGACTGTTTGACGGATTTGGCGATATATTTGACAGGATTAAGAATTCAGAGCACTCTGTTCTGCTTTTTCTTGGGACAGGAACAGGAACGACCTATTTCGAATGGTTTGCGCTCCTCTTTCTTTCCATGATGGCAATAATGTTTCTTCCTCGACAGTTCCAGATGGCGGTTGTAGAGAACTATGACGAAGAACACATAACAAAGGCTGCATGGCTTTTCCCGCTCTATCTCTTCCTCATAAACATCTTTGTATTACCAATAGCCTTCGGTGGACTTTTACAGGGTAGCACAGAAAAAATGGCAGATTACTTTGTCCTGACCATACCTCTGAATAATGGGGAGAAATACCTGTCGCTCCTTGCATTTATAGGCGGATTTTCTGCTGCAACAGGCATGGTAATTGTCGAAGCTCTGGCTTTAAGCACCATGGTAATGAACAGCTTAATCATGCCCGCGCTCATAAATTTTCATGATGCCCCTAAATTCCCGTCGGTAGTCTTGAATATAAAGAGGCTCGTCATCTTGGGGATTGTCTTTTCAGGCTACTTTTTCGCAACATCCATCGGCGAGTTTTACAGCCTCGTGGATATGGGTCTTAAATCCTTTGAGGCAGTGACACTTTTTGCTCCTGCATTCTTTTTAGGCCTTTACTGGAAAAAAGGTACAAAGATGGGAGCGACGGCAGGGCTTATTGCCGGTTTTAGCGTATGGTTCTACACCCTTATAGTACCTGCATTGATTAAGGCAGGCATTGTAAAAAATATAGGCATTGTCGCAATCCTCGCCAACTCCGAGATGTTCAATCCTCACAGCTTATTCGGCGTTCATGAGCTCGGCAAATGGGGAAACTCCCTTTTCTGGGGCATGTTTTTTAATCTTTTGTTTTATGTCGGAGTATCTGTATTTACGAGGCAGTCAAAGGACGAAGAGATCCAGTCACTTATATTTGTGGAATCCTATGAAAGCGTAAAAGAGCTTGCCGGCGGAGGCTCTTACACTGTTAATGACATAGAAGACATTCTCGCACAATACCTTGGCAGGACAGATGCAAGGGAGGCGATATTCGGTTTTTTGTCGAGGAAAAACAAAAAGCGCGATGAGCTCACATCAAAAGAGCTTTTTGAGTTGAGAGACGAGTCAGAAAAGATTCTCTCAGGAGCAATAGGCTCCTCCATTGCAGCGATTATCTTCGAAAACAAACTCGTTTTAACAGAAAAAGAAAGGGGAGAGCTTTCAGAGTCCATCAAGCACATTACAGAGAGCCTGAGATTTTCCCGCCAGGAGCTTGCATCAGCAAACAGAGAACTGTCGTATCTTAAGGAGTTCAGCGAAAACATCATAGAGAGCGCACCTGTAGGCATTGCCACCATAGACGCGTTATTGAAGGTCAATTACTGGAACAGAGAAATAGAGACAATCACAGGCATAAGGAGATCGGATGCATACAATAAATCAATAATAGTATTAATGCCGTGGATTCCCGTCGATATACTCTTACGGAATGAACAGAAAGAGATATCATTCCAGACCCCTGACCACCAGACATTTAATATAAATATCAGCCCCTTTAAAGATTCATCTGGATCTTTGGCAGGAGGATATGTTGTTATCCTCGAAGAAATAACAGAAAAGAAAAAGATGGAGGAGCAGTTATTGCAGACATCAAAGCTCGCAAGCATAGGCAAACTGACCGCAGGCATATCCCACGAAATCGGTAATCCCCTTGCTTCCATCTCATCCCTGGTGCAAGAACTCAAGGAATTACAAATAAAATCCAAAGAAAAGGGGTCTGCGGAAAATTTTTCAGAGAAAAATTTTCCGGGGTATGGCGATGCAGAATTTACAGAGGAATCACTGAAGACCATAAACAGCCATATAGAAAGGATTGCAAAGATAGTCCGCAGTCTCGGCGACTTTGCAAGAATATCTTCTGCAGAAAAAACAGCATCCGATATTTCGGAAATCCTTGAACGCACCATTAACTTGGTGAAATACGACAAGAGGTTTAAGAATATCCAGCTTGTAACCGAGATAGGGGATATTCCCGGGTTAGTGATCAATCCCGACCAGATACAGCAGGTATTTTTAAATCTCATGCTCAATGCCCTCGATGCAATGCCTGAAGGCGGCAATCTCAATATCAAAATGGAAAAGACAGGAGATCTTATTGAAATAGTCTTCAGCGATACAGGTGTCGGGATTGACGAATCAGTGATTGACAGAATATTCGATCCGTTCTTCACCACAAAGCCCCTTGGCAAAGGCACCGGATTAGGCCTCAGCATCTGCTATGGTATAATCAGGGAGCATAGCGGGACAATAACAGTAAAGAGCAAAAGGGGAGAAGGGACTAAGTTTGTAATCAGGCTTCCAGTGCAATCCAATGTCTGAACGGTTACTTATAGTTGAAGATGAAGAGACGCTCAGCGCATCCCTGAAAAGGGTTTTTTTAAGGGACGGCTATGAGGTGGATACCTCAGGCAGTGCAGAGTCCGGGCTCGAAATGCTCGAAAACGGCCTTTACGACCTCATAATAACAGACATCATCCTTCCGGGAATCGACGGCATAGAGCTCCTGAGAAGAATAAAAGAAAAATTTCCTGAAAAAATTGTAATTATAGTCACGGCATACGCATCTCTGGAGACCGCTGTAGAAGCGCTAAGAGCAGGCGCTTATGATTATGTTGTAAAGCCGATAATCCATGAAGAGATAAAGCAGATTGTGAAGAATGCCCTAAAACAGAGGGCGCTTCAGGCAGAAAACGTCCTCCTTAAAAAGCAGATAGAGAGACAATACGACTTCAGCAGAATTATAGGCGAAAGTCCCTCGATGCAGAAGATAATTAACGAGGTAAAGAAGATTGCAGATGCAAGGAGCAATGTGCTTTTGCTGGGAGAGACAGGGACAGGAAAAGAACTCGTTTCAAGGGCTATCCACTTTAACAGCAGCAGGGCGGACAAGCCTTTTATACCCATAAACTGCAGCGCCATCCCTGAAAATCTCCTTGAGTCAGAGCTCTTCGGCCATGTAAGAGGAGCTTTTACAGGAGCGATAACCTCAAAGAAAGGGCTTTTTGAAGAGGCAAACGGAGGCACGGTATTTCTTGATGAGATAGGGGATTTGAGCATTGGGCTCCAATCAAAACTACTGCGTGTTCTGGAAGATCAGGAGATAAGGCCTGTTGGCGGAACACAGAGTATTAAGGTTGATCTCAGGTTTATTACCGCCACAAACAGGGATATAGAGAAAGCTGTAAAAGAAGGCAGTTTCAGGGAAGACCTCTTTTACAGGATAAATGTTATTACCATAAAGCTTCCGCCTTTGAGGGAAAGGAAGGAAGACATAGAACTTCTTGTCAGATTTTTTATCCAAAAATATTCGAAAGATCTCGGCAAGGCAGTAAATGAAATAGACGATGCGGCATTGAAGATTCTCAAGACATATCACTGGCATGGCAATATAAGGGAGCTGCAGAATATAATCGAAAGGGCAATTTTAATATCGGAGGACGGCATTATTAAAGTCGAGCATTTACCCGAAGGCATAAAGGCAGAAGGGTCATTTCTGCATCAGGCCGTTACCGGCAAGCTCTCCATTGAGGATTACACCAAGGCATTTATACAGAAATACCAGAATGAATTCAATGAGCAGCAGCTTGCGGACATGCTCGGCATTACAAGGAAATCCCTCTGGGAAAAGAGAAAGCGATGGGGAATAACGAGGGAATAAATACATGAACAAGATACTCACTGTATGCCCATATTGCGGCTGCGGCTGCGGCCTCTACCTCCATGTGGAAAATGGGCAGATTGTTGGCGTCTCTCCGAGCAGGTCTCATCCGGTAAACATGGGAAGCCTCTGCGTAAAGGGATGGAATGCCCATGAATTCATTGCCCACCCTGACAGGCTGAAATATCCTTTAATTAGAAAAAATAGACGGGGGTCCCCGGAAAATCGCAGATTTTCAGGGGTATCGTGGGATGAGGCCCTGAATCTTGTGGCTGCCATACTCGATGAGATTAAGAAAAAACACGGCCCCGACTCCATAGGAATTCTAAGCTCTGCAAAGTGCACAAATGAAGAGAACTATCTGATGATGAAGTTTGCGAGGGCAGTCCTGGGGACGAACAACATAGACCACTGCGCAAGACTCTGCCATTCCTCCACCGTTGGAGGGCTTGCAGCAGCATTCGGCTCAGGCGCCATGACCAATTCCATAAGCGAGATTGCTGATGCAAAGGTCCTCTTTGTCATCGGTTCAAACACAACAGAGCAGCACCCGATGATCGGAATGCATATGCTCGAGGCCGTGGATAGAGGCGCCACGCTGATAGTGGCGGATCCAAGAAGGACAAAGATAGCCGAGTTTGCGCACATCCATTTAAGACAAAAGAGCGGCACGGATGTTGCCCTACTCATGGGAATAATGAATGCCATCGTAAATGAAGGGCTTGTGGATGTGGACTTTGTAAGGAGAAGGACAGAGAATTTCGATACATTCGAAGAAACCCTGAGACGCTATTCTCCGGATATTGTTGAAGGCATTACAGGCGTTAAGGCAGGTGACATAAGAAGGGTCGCAAGGATTTATGCCATGGAAAAGCGATCCATGCTCTTTTATGCCATGGGCATTACCCAGCATATAACAGGTGTCGACAATGTAAGGGCATGCGCCAATCTTGTGATGCTTACAGGCCATATAGGACTGCCCATGTCGGGACTCAACCCTCTTAGGGGACAGAACAATGTTCAGGGAGCCTGCGATATGGGGGGGCTTCCCAATGTTTACTCTGGCTACCAGACAGTAACGGACCCGGGGGCGAGAAAGAAGTTTGAGATGGCATGGAGGAGGAGGCTTCCTGAAAAACCCGGGCTCACATTGATGGAGATGATGGACAGGGCGTACGAAGGAAAACTGAAGGCAATGTATATAATGGGGGAGAATCCTTTGATTTCAGACCCGGACCTCACGCATGTAAGAGAGGCGCTGGAGAGGCTCGAATTTTTAGTGGTTCAGGACATATTCCCAAACGAGACATCGGAGTATGCAGATGTAATACTCCCTGCATCGTCTTACGCAGAAAAAGACGGAACATTCACAAACACAGAGCGCAGGGTTCAGCTTCTCGGAAAGGCCATTGAGCCCGTAGGCGAATCGAGGCCGGACTGGGAAATAATCTCCGACCTTTCAAGCAGGATGGGATATACAATGAATTACAGGGGGACTTATGAGATAATGGAGGAAATAGCCCTTCTCACACCTTCCTACGGCGGCATATTACATCACAGGCTGCAGGAAGGCTTTGGATTACAGTGGCCATGTCATGATATAAACCATTCAGGAACACAATATCTCCACAGGAAGAAGTTTGCCCGGGGTCTCGGCACATTCATTACTGTGGATTTTGTTCCGCCAGATGAGCCGCCTGATGATGAATATCCGTTCCTGCTCACAACAGGCCGTGTCTATTTCCGCTATCACACAGGGACAATGTGCGGAAGGACTGCTGTGCTTGAGAGGGAAGAGCCCGAATCCTTTGTGGAGATAAATCCTGATGACGCAGAAAGACTGGGTATAAGGAACAGGTCAATGGTGAAGGTTAGTTCAAGGAGGGGAGCCATTGAGCTCAAGGCATATGTTACAAATAGAACTCCCCTGGGTATTGTCTTTATCCCATTCCATTTCAGGGATGCTGCAGCAAATATACTCACGAACCCTGCAACGGATCCGAGTGCAAAGATACCAGAATATAAGGTATGCGCAGTAAAAGTAGAGCCCCTTGTCAGACCTCAAAAAGTAAAGAGGGTTCCTTCTGTGGATTTAGAGGCATTGAGGATTACATGAAGGGCGAATTTATACTGGATAGAAACCATCTCTCCTACTGGCTCAGGCAGATGAGAAAAAGCAGGGAGCTTATCGGGCCTTTGATGGACGGCGGGAAGGACATTGTCTTTAAAAGTGTTGATAAAATCCACGAACTTGTTCTTGACTGTCCGGCATCACTGCCATCGCCAAAGGAATTCCTTTTCCCTCAATACGAGTCCATGCTCAGATTTACCCCCCTACACCTCCCCCTTACCAAGGGGGGGCAGGGGGGGGTGTCTTTGTCAGAAAAGGCAATTGAAGACCTGTCAGACAAAACAAAAAGGGTCATATTTGGCGTAAGATCATGCGACATCTCTGCATTAAGCCTCATGGATAAATTCTACATCGAAGGACACAAAGACCCGTATTATGCCAGGAGAAGGGAGAACACCCTCTTTATATCCATCGTATGCAACAATCCGGATCCTACATGCTTCTGCATCGGACTTGGGACAGGGCCTTATCTTGAAAAAGGATTTGACATACAGATGACAGACCTCGGTGACAGGTATTTTGTACAAATAGGCTCTCACGAAGGCGCTAAAACAGTAAAGGCAATGTCCTTTCTTTTCAGAAGGCCGCAGAAAACGGATTATGAAGACCAATATGAGGTCTTTCTGAGTTCAAAGGCACGGTTCCACAAAAGAATAAACCTTGAAGGAATAAGGCAGATGATCCTTGAGGAAAAAGTTAAAGACGACTTCTGGCAGTGGGTTGCCGGCAGGTGCTTTGAATGCGGAGGATGTGTCTATGACTGCCCACTCTGCACCTGTTTCACTGTAACAGACAGGACATATTCTGAAGGCATTGAAAGGGTAAGGCTCTGGGATACATGCATGTTCAAAGGCTTTACCAGAATGGCAGGCGGAGTCCTGCCCAATGAAAAAATGGTTAAAAGGACAAAGCGTTGGTATTACCATAAGCTGATTTATTATCCCGAGTCCCTTGGAGGCTTTGGATGCGTGGGATGCGGGAGATGCACCATCACCTGCCCCGGAAAGATTGATATGGCCTCTATTGCAGCAAGGCTTAAGGGGCTTGTCCTTAACGAGGAGGAAGAATGAAGGGCAACCTGAAAAATAATAAGAAAAACGGAAATATATACATCCCTCTGAATGGAAGGATTGAGGAGATTATACAACTCACGAGCGATGTAAGGCTTTTCAAGGCAAAGACAGAAATACCCATTGATTACAAGCCCGGTCAGTTCTTCATGATCTCTGTCTGGGGATCTGGAGAGATTCCCATATCCGTAACATCGCTGCCTGAAAAAAACGGGATGCCTGAGTTATGCATCAGAAAGACAGGCGTTGTCACTACTGCAATCCATTCTCTACAGACAGGACAATTCGTCGGACTAAGGGGGCCTTACGGCAACGGCTTTCCCATGGATATATCAAAGGGCAGAGATGTGGTGATAGTTGCCGGCGGTATCGGCATCGCCCCGCTCAGGCCGCTTATACAGCAATTCATAAAAAAGCCGAATGAAACAGGGAAAGTGACCCTCCTTTATGGCTCAAGGACACCTGATGAGATTATATTCAGGGATGAAGTGGAAGATTGGAAAAAGAGCGGAATAACAGTGGTCTTAACCGTGGATAAGGGGAATGATAACTGGAATGGAAATATAGGGCTTGTAACCGGATTTTGGCCAGAAGTGCGCACAAACTTTAAGAATGCAGTAGCCTATATATGCGGCCCCGAAGTTATGATAAAGGCTGCCATGAGAGACCTGTTTTTCTTAGGCATGCCTGATGACAGGATAATCACAACCCTTGAGTCCCACATGAAGTGCGGGGTCGGAAAATGCGGACATTGCTATGCAGGCCCCAAATATATCTGCACAGACGGCCCTGTGTTTTCGTACAAAGAAATCAAAGAGCAATCCATTCTCAAATAAGCACAAACAGTAGCAAGCAGCGTTACCTATAGTAACAAAAAAGCCTGCCCATTACTTTTAGTTACAAAATTATAGTCTTCTGTTTTCAGTCCCCGTTTTAACTCCTTGATTTAAAGCAACTTTTTAAGCTAAGGGGCTGGTATTCTATTTGCTAAACACATAAAACCATGGAGGCAGCTAAATGCTTATAGAAGATGTCATAGGTTTTTTAAAGAATGTGCCGCCCTTTCAGTTCCTCGATGAAGCAACTTTAAAGACAGTTTCTGGAAAGGTTTCTATGGAGTTTTATCCCCAAAATACCCTTATTTTGAAACAGGATGGACTGCCAAGCGAATACCTCAGGATTATAAAAAAAGGTGGAGTAAAGGTCTCTATGGTTTCTGAGGATGGAGAAGAGGTAGTTATTGATTACAGGGGAGAAGGTGATACCTTCGGCTTTCTATCCCTTGTAGGCAAAGACAGGGTAAGGGCGAATGTAACAGCCATCGATGACACCATATGCTATCTCGTAGACAAAGACACAGCCCTAAAACTCCTCGATTCAAACCCTGTATTTACAGAGTATTTCCTTAAATCCCACCTCACAAAATACATAGACAGGACATATAAAGAGATGCACAACAAAAGCCTGTTCTACGGAGGCAGCGACCGTCTGCTGTTTACAACTCAGGTTGGCGAGATAGCAACAAGAAAAGTTGTTACTGTTAGAGAAGAGGCCGCAATTCAGGAAGCAGCTCAGATAATGGCAAAGAACAAGATAAGCTCATTGGTGATTGTGGATGATAAGGAACTTCCTGTTGGAATTTTAACGGACAGGGACCTCAGGGAAAAGGTTGTAGCAAAAGGTCGTAATGTTTCCGAGCCTGTTAGAGGTATCATGAGCCTGCCCCTCATAAGAGTGGATTACAGGGATTACTGCTTTGAAGCCGTACTGAAGATGATAAGACATAATGTCCACCACATCCTTGTTATCAAGGATGGGACTCTGGAGGGTGTCCTAACCAACCATGACCTCATGCTCCTTCAGGGCGCCTCTCCTCTCTCCTTTGCAAAGGACATAGAAAACCAGCAGACCATCGAAGGTTTAATCCCTGTATCTGAAAAGATAACCAGAATAATAGGCCTGCTTTTAAATGAAGGCGCCAGGGCGAGCAATATCACAAAGATTATTACCGAATTGAATGACAGACTTGTTAGAAAGGTATTGGAGATTGCGGAGAAGAAATATGGACAGCCTCCGGTCCCGTATTGCTGGATAGTGTTTGGCAGCGAAGGACGCAAGGAGCAGACATTTAAAACAGACCAGGACAATGCGATTATTTATGCGGATACAACGCCTGAGGAAGAGGAAAGGGTTAAGAAATATTTCTCTGCCTTCACCCTCTTTGTGAGGGACAGCCTTATAAAGTGCGGTTTTCCATTATGTCCTGCCGATTTCATGGCGAGCAACCCCAGGTGGTGCCAGCCCCTCAAGGCATGGAAAAGATATTTCTCAAACTGGATATCCACGCCTACTGCAGATGCAGTACTGAATTCGATAACCTTCTTTGACTTCAGGCCGATGTACGGCGAGGTCAGCCTCTCCGATTCCTTGAGGGATTCCCTGATATCCATGCTCAAGGACCAGAAGGTCTTTTTAGGGTATATGGCGAATATGGCAATAAAGAACAGGCCACCCATCGGATTTCTGAAGACCTTTGTAGTGGAAAAGAGCGGCGAGCATAAAGACGAGCTCAATCTCAAGGTAAAGGGAATCGCACCAATAGTAGACATTGTCAGGCTCTTTGCCCTCGAAAAGGGCATAAAGGAGACATCCACCCTCGAAAGGATAAATGCACTGAGGGGCAAACATACAATAGTACAGGAATATGCGGAAGAGCTTGAGCAGGCCTTCGAGTTCATTATGCTCCTCAGGATCCAGCTCCAATACGAACAGATAAAGTCAGGCAGGACCCCCGATAATTTCATAAACCCGAACAAATTGAGCAGCCTCGAAAAGAAGAGCCTGAAGGAGGCCTTTAATCTGATATCAAAGATTCAGGACATGATAATAGAGCTTTACAAGTCAATGATATGGTGAGAATATGCTGAGCTTAATAAAGAAAAAAAGAGTGTACGCAGACAAACAGCGACTAATTACCGGCGAGAATTATGTTGTTGTTGATACAGAGCTCACCGGTCTCGATGAAAAGCGTGATTCCATCATCTCCATCGGGGCTATAAAAATGCACGGCGGAAGAATAGACATGGGGAATACATTTTACAGGCTCGTAAAACCAAAAACAACAATCAGAAGGGAGAGCATAATCGTCCACGAGATAACACCTTCAGAGGTTATGGGAGAACAGGAGATCGGAAAGGTTCTCTCCGACTTCCTCCGGTTCTGCGGTGATGATATTATCATCGGCCATTTCACATCCATAGACCTCAGTTTTATAAACAGGGAAAAGAAAAGGGTCTACGGCCCGCCTATACAGAATCCTGTTCTTGATACATTTGTCATTTACGAATGGCTCAGGGCAAGGGGTCAAATAGCATGCCCGCAGCATTATAAATTATACGAGATAGCGAAGTGCCTCGGAATTCCTGTCAACGGCGCCCATAACGCAATAATGGATGCCTTTACCACTGCACAGGTTTTTCAGAGGTTCATCCCCATGCTCATTGCGGCCGGGATAGAAAAAACAGAAGACCTTTTGAGAGTGGGAAATCCCTTAAGAGGAGGTGAGAGCCTAAGGGTAACGAGTGAGATAAGCAACTTTTAATAATTCCAATGAAATGAGTCAACCTTAGAAAAATCAGGGGGATTTCATAAGGGGGACGGAGTCCCTCTTATGTCCCGGAAGGAGGCATTAACATGACAAAGAAAACTGCACATGAAATCATGGAGGACTCTGATTTCAAGTCGCTGGCAGGTCAGAAGAACTCCATATCGGTTGTTCTGACAATACTGGAACTGGTCCTTTATTTCGGATTCATAGGCCTTATAGCCTATAACAGGCCTTTCCTATCTTCAAAACTATCAGGAGCAATCACCATAGGCATTCCAATAGCAGTAGGAACCATCGTGCTTTCATGGGTGCTTACCGGAATTTATGTCCGTTGGGCCAATAAAAAATACGACCTTTTAGTCAAGAAGGTCAAAGAGAAGGTAGGAGGTTAATCATGCAACAGACCACCATAGGACAGGTACATGCAACATCAATAATATTCTTTATCCTCTTTGTTCTTGTTACACTCGGTATTACTTACTGGGCAGCAAAAAGGACAAGGACAACAAAGGACTTTTATGCTGCAGGCAGAAGCATTACCGGCTTTCAGAACGGACTTGCCCTCGCAGGCGATTACATGAGCGCTGCTTCATTCTTAGGAATAGCAGGTCTCGTCTCAACAAAGGGTTATGACGGCCTCATTTATTCGGTGGGATGGCTTGTGGGATGGCCTATTGTCATGTTTCTCATTGCAGAGCCTTTGAGAAACATCGGCAAATATACCTTTGCCGATGTCGTTGCCTACAGGCTGAACCAGAGGCCTATAAGAGCCGCTGCCGCTGGCGGTTCCCTCGTCACTGTTCTCTTTTATCTCATAGCGCAGATGGTGGGCGCTGGAACCCTTA
This sequence comes from Nitrospirota bacterium, assembly GCA_021791055.1. Taxonomy (GTDB): domain Bacteria; phylum Nitrospirota; class Thermodesulfovibrionia; order Thermodesulfovibrionales; family Dissulfurispiraceae; genus Dissulfurispira. The sequence goes on from JAJYXI010000028.1 coordinate 86,901, forward strand.
TCAAACTTATGTTCGGTCTGCCTTACGAGGTTGCTATTGTAGTCGTCGGTACGCTGATGGTAGCCTATGTCCTCTTTGGCGGAATGCTCGCAACAACATGGGTTCAGATTATAAAAGCGGTCTTGCTCCTCGGCGGAGCCACCCTTCTTGTTATCCTTACCCTTTCCCAGTTCGGCTTCAGTTACGGAGAACTCTTCAGTCAGGCTGTACAGAAATATACCGATAAGTTTCTTGAGCCCGGAGGCCTGATAACCAGCCCCCTTGAGGCATTCTCATTAGGACTTGCCCTTATGTTCGGTACTGCAGGACTTCCCCATATACTCATGAGGTTCTATACAGTCCCTGATGCAAAAGAGGCAAGGAAGTCCGTTTTCTACGCAACAGGATTCATCGGGTATTTTTATATACTTACCGTTACCATAGGCTTTGGAGCAGCAGTGCTTGTCGGACAGAAGGTTATCATGGGAATAGATAAGGGCGGCAACATGGCAGCGCCTCTCCTTGCAGAGGCCCTCGGAGGCACCCCGTTCCTCGGATTCTTAGCTGCGGTAGCCTTTGCTACAATCTTAGCTGTTGTTGCAGGATTGACCCTTGCCGGAGCATCTGCCCTTTCTCATGATTTGTACGTCGGTGTTATAAGACGCGGTGTTTCTGCTGAGAAGGAAGAGGTCAAGGTTGCAAAGATTGCCACCCTCTGCCTCGGCGTTGCCGCTATTTTGCTTGGAATCCTCTTTAAGGGACAGAACGTTGCCTTTATGGTGGGACTTGCCTTTGCAGTTGCATGCAGTGCCAACTTCCCGGCCCTACTGTTGTCCATTACATGGAAGAAGTTCACAACAAAGGGTGCGGTGGCAAGCATATATACAGGCCTTGTGCTTGCAGTAAGTCTTATAATATTGAGCCCTACCGTATGGGTTGATGTAATACACGCAAAAGAAAAGGCTGCTGTAGAAAAACAGATAAAAGACCTTGAAGCCCGGGAAAAGCCGAAAATAGAGGCCATGGAAAAAGAGGGCAAAACATTGGAAGCAGCCCGGGAAAAGACACAGTTAGAGACACAAACTAAAGAGTTAAAGGCTGCAATGCCAAAGGCTATTTTCCCGATGAAGAATCCGGCTGTTATATCAATGGGTGCGGCATTCCTGATCGGCATACTCTTATCCCTTGCGGGCAGAGAGAAAGAGGCTGAGGATAAGTTTGAAGAAGAAAAACTCAGGACATATGTGGGAATCGGTGCAGAATAATATATAATATCTAAAACTTACCATAGAGAGGAGGACTACAGGAATGTCTACTAAAGAGAGCATTGATGTTTTGATGGCGGAAAAAAGGACATTCCCGCCGGCAAAGGAATTCAGCGAAAGATCCCACATCAAGAGCATGAAGGAATACGAGAAGATGTATAAGAGGTCTATTGAAGACCCTGAAGGCTTCTGGTCGGAAATGGCAGAAAAAAATCTGACATGGTTCAAAAAATGGGACAAAGTACTGGAGTGGAGCTTCGAAAAACCGGAAATCAAATGGTTCATAGGCGGCAAGCTCAATGCATCCTACAACTGCCTCGACAGGTTCATCAACACCCCAACAAGAAACAAGGCTGCCATAATATGGGAGATGGATGGCGGAGGATACAGGACATACACATATCAGCAGTTGTACTATGAGGTCAACAGGTTCGCCAATGTGCTAAAAAAGCACGGGATCAAAAAGGGAGACAGGGTAACCATCTATCTGCCGATGATACCGGAGCTTGCCATCGCAATGCTTGCATGTGCAAGGATAGGCGCAATCCACAGCATTGTTTTCGGTGGATTCAGCGCACAGGCATTAAAGGACAGGATTCAGGACTGTCAGTCAAAGCTATTAATTACTTCGGACAGGGGAGTTAGGGGTGGAAGATTTGTTCCTCTTAAGTCAAATGCCGATGAAGCGCTCCATGAATGCCCTACTGTAGAAAAAGTGATAGTGGTAAAAAGAACGGATCCGGCTATAGACATGGAGCCGAGCAGGGATATATGGTGGCATGATGAGATGAATGCTGCAGACATTGCGAACTATTGCGAGCCTGAATGGATGGACTCTGAAGACCCGTTATTTATCCTTTATACATCAGGCTCCACAGGAAAGCCGAAAGGAGTCCTCCACACCACAGGCGGATATATGCTTTTTACAAATCTCACATTCAGATGGATATTCGACTATCACGATGAAGACATACATTTCTGCACTGCAGACATAGGATGGGTAACAGGACACAGCTACATTGTTTACGGCCCGCTGAGCAACGGAGCCACGAGTCTCATGTTCGAAGGTGTTCCCACATACCCTAATCCCGGCAGGTTCTGGGAGATATGCGACAAGCACAGGGTGAATATATTCTATACAGCGCCTACTGCAATAAGGGCGCTCATGAGGGAGGGAGAGAGCTGGGTAACAAGGCATGATTTATCATCCCTGAGACTGCTCGGAAGCGTTGGTGAGCCTATAAACCCCGAGGCATGGATGTGGTATCACACCTATGTTGGCAAAGGCAAACTGCCAATAGTGGACACATGGTGGCAGACAGAGACAGGCGGAATACTTATAACACCGCTGCCCGGCGCAATGACACTGAAACCAGGCTCGGCAAACAGGCCGTTCCCGGGAGTAGTACCTGCAATCCTCAAGGAAAACGGCTCACCTGCCGGTGTTAACGAAGGGGGATACCTTGTGATTGAAAAGCCGTGGCCCGGAATGATAAGGGGTACATACGGAGACCCTGAAAACAAGCGCGTAAAAGAGGTCTATTTTGCAAGGTTCCCGGGGAAATACTTTACAGGCGACGGTGCGAGATTCGATGAAGACGGCGACTACTGGCTTATGGGAAGAATAGACGATGTCATCAACATCTCTGGCCACAGATTGGGCACCGCAGAGGTTGAATCGGCGCTTGTCAGCCACGAGGCAGTTGCTGAGGCTGCAGTGGTCGGCTTCCCCCACGAGATTAAGGGAGAAGGCATCTATGTATATGTCACGCTGAAAGAAGGCCAGCAGCCGACTGAAGAGCTTAAAAAGATACTTGTCGGCCATGTCAGAACTGTCATTGGGCCCATTGCAACACCTGATAAACTCCAGTTTGCGCCCGGACTGCCAAAAACAAGAAGCGGCAAGATAATGAGGAGGATCCTCAGAAAGATTGCAAAGGGAGATGTGGAGGATTTAGGGGACACCTCTACACTTGCAGATCCGTCAGTTGTTAATGACCTTCTGAAGGGTAGGCTGTAAAAGGCAAAGGTTGACAGAGGGCGGGAGAAAATCCCGCCCTCTTTTTATTTATATCCCTACTCAAAATCCGCATATATCTCCCCGAAGTTGATGCCTGCGATGGTTGTACGTCCGTAGGTATTTCTGAATGACAGTTTTGCCTCCTGAAACTCCTGATTGTTGCTGCCGTTTTTTATTGCCATGTATGCCTCTATGAATGCTGCGAGGCTGTCTGCGGCCTTGACAATCTCTCCGTCCCTGGGATCGAATCTCTCGTCATTGTATTTTTCATTAATATCGTCACTGCTTATCTTCTTTGCCTTCCTGTTTATTATCACAATGCTGTCGAATTCATTCTCTGTAAACATCCTTACCTCATTGTGCCATTTCTCAGGAATCAGGCTGTAAACCTCATCTTCCATCTGCTCCTTTTCGTATTGCTTTATCAATTCACTGAGGCCGTCAATAGCCCTTTTCACAGGAGAGATAATGTCCCTCGTGAGCACCTCGGGCAGGTCATGGAATAATCCTGTAAAGTAGTTGTTGATGCATCTCCCTTTGCATGCCTTGATTTCGAGTGAAAAGAGATAGGAAAGGATTGCTACAAACAGCGAATGTCCTATTACTGATGTCCTCGGTATCCTGTGGAGATTTGCCCACCTCGTCTGGAATCTCAACTGTCCGCATAGATCGATAAAGTTTCTGTATTTCGTATGCTGTGTCAACTGTGACATCCCTTTTAAATCCGAGTATTCTTCCTGCTTGCCTAACAATGACTGCTTTATGTAGTCTATTTCATAGCCTTCCGGGTTTGCCCGCTCTATGATGTCAAATTCCCACCTTGTTGCATAAAAATGGGCTGCGCTCAGTATCCTTCTATTAAGGTCTTCCTCTCCATGAAGGAAATAATCCTTGAACCTTTTAGAGAAATCCTTTCCGAGGGGTGATATGACCGGCTCTATCTCTTTATATACCCATTCGTTGAGTTGTCTGTATTTAACAGGGTCTTGCTTAATTCTATAGAATATGGGAGGCTTTAAATCAGTGATTACAATACGCTGCAACAACTCGAATATGCCGCCTTCGATGATTTCTATCCAGTCAAAGCCTCTGGTATCCTCTTCAAATTTACCGAGGAAATAGGCAATGACCATCTTATGCGCCTGCTTGTCCATCTCGATGAGATCCACAGGCCGGACTTTGTCATTCCACCTCTGCATATAGGCGGCATCGAAGATCTTTAGAAGCAGCGCCTTTCTTATCATTATGGGAATTATAACAGACAGGTCGTTAAACAGCAAAACGCCTCCCTTATGGTATAATTTTTAATCATGAAAATTCTCAAAAACCAAAAAGAAATAGCAGCATTTCTCAAACTCCTCAGAAAAAGGGCGTTGGGCGTCAGTCCTGAAATAGAAAAGGCAGTAAGAAATATACTTTCAGATGTGAGAAAAAATGGAGATTCTGCAGTAGAGAAATACACCCGCAGATTTGACAAACATGACCTTCCTCCAAGGCTTAAAGCTTCTGATATCGCAAAGCATGCAAAAATGGCAGATAAAAAGATTGTCAAGACATTGGATCTGTCTGCCAAAAGAATACGGGATTTCCACGAGAGACAGAAGGAAAAGTCATGGTCGTTCAAAAAAGACGGGGCATTGCTTGGACAGATAATCAGGCCGATAGAGCGGGCCGGTGTTTATGTGCCCGGAGGAAAGGCATCGTATCCTTCAACCGTATTGATGAATGTTATTCCAGCTCAGGTTGCTGGAGTTAAAGAAATAGCCCTATGCGTCCCAACACCTAACGGAGAGATAAATCCTTATGTCATGGTGGCCATAGAACTTCTCGGAGTTAAGGAAGTTTACAGAATCGGCGGCTCCCAAGCTGTTGGTGCAATGGCATATGGGACAAAAAGCATAAAGAAAGTTGATAAGATCGTTGGCCCCGGAAATATCTTTGTTGCCCTTGCAAAAAAAATGGTATTCGGAGAAGTGGACATAGACATGATCGCAGGGCCGAGCGAGATATTGATAATCGCTGATGAGACTGCAAACCCATTATTTGTTGCCGCCGATATGCTGAGTCAGGCAGAGCATGATGAACTGGCATCCAGCGTACTGATAACAGATTCGGAAAATCTCGCAGAAAAAGTCATTAAGGAACTCAATACTCAACTTAAACAACTAAAAAGGAAGGACATAGCAAAAAAATCATTGGCTAAGTTCGGAGCAATAATAAAGACAAAAAATATTAAAAAAGCCGTAGATATAGCAAATGAGATTGCACCAGAGCATCTTGAGATAATGACACGCTATCCTGAAAAGGATGCAGAGATGATAAGAAATGCAGGGGCTATTTTCTTGGGACAGTGGACTCCAGAGCCTCTCGGCGATTATTCCGCAGGCCCGAATCATACTCTACCGACAGGAGGCACTGCACGGTTTTCGTCTCCACTCGGAGTTTATGACTTCATCAAAAGGACGAGCCTCTTGCAATTTGACAAAAAAGGGTTTATGCTTTTATCAGATACTGTAGAGGCCATTGCAGATATAGAAGGGCTTGAGGCACACGCAAATACAATTAGAATAAGATTAGGGGGATTTCATAAGGGGAACGAAGTCCACCTTATGCTCAAAGGAGGTTAACATGCCGGTAAATCAGACATCAAATAACCAGATACAGACAGATATGGTTTCGAGATATGACATACAGAAAAAGCAGAGGAATCAGCAGTCACAGCAAACTCAGAGACAGGCGCAGGAGAGAGAGAATGCAGAAAAAAACAATCCTTCTTCGGAAGATGTCAGGGTGACATTAACCGGACAGGACAGAGCAAAGACAACAAATAAGACTGCAAACACACCTAATACAGAATCGCAACAGAGAGATCAAGAGACAAGAAACATCGAATCCAATCGAGCAATACAGGCATACCAGAATACAAACAGGGCTGCTGAAAATACAAGACCCGAAAATTCAAGGCAGAGACAGATTAGCCGCATAGTAGGCTGATAATTACATACCCTCCGCATGGGGGGCCTGAGCGGTTGTCGGTATAATCGCATTCATCTGTAAAGAAATCACATTTTCTGCAAACAAGGTCTGTTAATTCTTTATTTTCAGCGGGGATTTCATATTTCATATCTTTTTGAGGCTTTGATAAGTCAAGCATGGATTTCAACTCCTGATGCGTGAAATTATCCCTCAGAAATGTATAGCCGCCGCAGTGAAACTCTTCCTTGCCCTCTTTGTAATACTTGCAAAATCCCTTGCAAATAATGTCTGTATAAACTCCGCTTTTCATTACTCCATGCCTTTGGTTGCTTCTTTAAGCCAGTTGAGATAATCCTCCGAACCCTCGACTACAGGCATGGCAATTATCTCAGGCACGGTATAACTGTGCAACTCTTTAACACGTTTTTTAAGAGGTTCAAATAAATGCCGCTGTGTCTTTGTAATCATTAAGGCTTCCGAATCGTCTTCCATCTTCCCCTGCCAGCTATAAATAGAGCGTATACCCTTTACAATATTCACGCAGCCTGCAAGCCTTTCTTCAACAATGGTCTTTGCAATCTTTGCTGCCTCATCTTCATTGGGTGCGGTTATATAAACAACAATCGCTTCCATAAAACCTCCATCATAAAAAGAATAATGCAATCCATATAATAATTCCGCCGAATACCGAAATAGTTATTGCATATAAGACCCTTCTGGTTTCATAGGCATCTGGCGGTAGGCCTTCAACCCTGACAATACTATGCTTTGGCACCTCTATAATGGTTGCGTTATGTGATACGGCTATTGCATTGTTCTTAATAGTGACAGCCTTCCCTGTGAGTTCTCCTTCTGCAGTTAAAACTGTTACCTGTTTATTGACGAATGACTCTTCCATGTCTACTACAAAAAGCTGGTGATAGCCCCAGAGGATGCATCCTATTCCGATTAGCAGGATAATTCTTTTTCTGGTAATAACCATAAAACTGATATGAAATTAGTAACCGTTCACCTGAATCCATACTTCAGCGGGGTTGGGCTGACTTGAAGTAAAATTATTCGGTTAATACCCCCTCTCTGAGAAGACAAATCTCGCTCCCATCCTTTGTCTTTAAAATAACCATCGGCTTGAAAAATACAAAGTCCTGATGAAAGGGCGTCTTTACCTTTCCCCCAAAAGAGCTGTTATCTCCAAGTGCAATGTGTACCGTCCCGAGAATCTTCTCTGATTCGAGGATATTATCAGGCCTCTTTGCCATATCGTTTGTACCCATTCCAAGCTCTGCAATATTCCTGTTTTCTTCCCTCTCATTTAGCTTAGCCATTAGATAGTCGGCATAAGGCTCATCGCCGATGACATCTTTTACAATACCGTCTTCAACAATCAGAGTTATAGGTGATTTCAACTCCCTTGTAGGAGCCCACTCTAAAACGAGTCTTCCATTAGCGCTTCCTTCAACCGGTGCAAGAAAGACCTCTCCTGCAGGCAGATTGCCGAATGAGCCTTGCTTCGTTAATATCCCGTCATCTGATAATGCCTGCCTTCCCTTTTTTGACATGGTGATATGAGTGCCATTAGGCGTTTTTATCTCTATGGCTTCGGCTGTGTTGACAATCTTTGCTACAGATTTAGTTCTTTTTGAAAGCCTCTTCCAGTCAACATTCATGGAGCTTTCGAGCATGGAGACATCAAATATCGGCATACTTGCATAGCGGCAGCCGCAGACCCTTGTTAAAAAGTCCCTGAACCTCGTATGGCTCGTGGAATAATTCGAGAGGGCGATTACTCCATTTACAGCGGACTTCTTATTTTCAGCAATAATAGCCTCTGCCTTTTTTATTCCATTATCATTGATTTCTTTTTTAAGGAGCAGCTTTAGAAGCCTGTATTTCTTGAGCTCGCTTACAGTCTTTTTCCCAAAGGCTATCTCCCATAATTCTTCGGGAGGCTCTGCGCCGTGGCTTCCTGTTGCAGCGTATTCGTGGTAAATAACTTTTTTCGTGAATGCCTTGCCGATCTCTGCGGTTAATAATGCTATATCCCTGAGCCTTTCCCGTCTGCAAAGGTCATTTTCTTGAAGGATTTCTGTCGGCGAGATTCTATCGGTAAAAATAATGACCCTTTCGTCTCTTTTAACGCCAAGATTGACCCTGTAAATAGAACCGATGGTCTTTGTAATCATCTCATGCAAATACCAGTTCCATCTGCTCCAATCTTTCGCGCGGAAACTGGATAGGATAGTTGTTGTCAAAGCATGCTGTGCAGTAATTTTCAGGGTTTGGAACAATCCTCTTCAACCCCTCGATGCTCAGGTATGAAAGGCTGTCTGCAGTTATATATTTTCTTATCTCTTCGGTCATGTGGCTCGATGCAATCAGCTCCTGCCTTGTGGGTGTGTCGATCCCGTAAAAACACGGCCCCACTGTAGGAGGAGAGCATATCCTCATGTGAACCTCCTTTGCGCCGCCTACCTCCCTTATCATCTTAACGATCTTTTTGCTTGTAGTTCCTCTGACAATGGAATCATCCACGACAACAACCCTTTTACCCTTCAGGAGATCCCTCACAGGATTCAGCTTTATCTTTACACCGAAGTGCCTTATGCTCTGCTTAGGCTCTATAAATGTCCTTCCAATATAATGATTCCTTATTAATCCGAAATCAAAAGGTATCATACCTTCTTCGGCAAAACCAATGGCAGCAGGCACGCCTGAGTCTGGTACGGGTACTACTATATCGGCATCCACAAACGACTCCCTTGCAAGCTGCCTGCCGAATTCCTTTCTCATTGCATTAACGTTTGTATGGTTGAAGATATAACTGTCTGGCCTTGCGAAATATATAAACTCAAATACGCAGAATGCCCTTCTATGGCTCTGCAATGCCTTGATGGAATGCAGCCCGTTATGGTTTATGACTATCATCTCTCCCGGCTCAACATCCCTGATGTACTCGGCTCCGATGAGGTCAAAGGCGCATGTCTCTGAAGCAACCACATAAGCGCCGTCCACCTGCCCTATAGAAAGCGGCCTTACGCCATACGGATCCCTTACTGCTATCAACTCCGATTCCCTTAGAAAAAGAAGGCTGAAGGCTCCGCTTACGCTGCCAAGCGCTTCTGCTATGCGCTCATATGGATTATCGCTCTTTGACCTTGCAATGAGGTGAAGTATTACCTCGCTGTCTGATGTTGATTGGAATATTGCGCCCTCGCCTTCGAGGTCATCTTTCAGCTGCTCCGCATTAACGAGATTGCCATTGTGCGCTATTGCGATAGATCCCAATGCATAATTTGCCATTAAGGGCTGGACATTCTTCAGTCCGCCGCCGCCTGCAGTTGAATACCTGTTGTGTCCTATTGCAATGTCGCCTGGAAGGCGCTTTATCCGCTTTTCCGTGAATATGTCTGCAACAAGCCCTAAAGATTTTTCGATATAAATGTTTTTTCTGTCTGACGAGCATATGCCTGCGCCTTCCTGTCCGCGGTGCTGGAGCGCATAGAGTCCCAAATAGGTGAGATTGGCAGCTTCCGGATGGCCGTACACACCAAATATTCCGCATTCTTCGTGGATGTCGTGAAAAGCAAATTTTGGATGGATATTACTATCCAAGATGTGTTCCTCTTTTACCTTTTATGTGGAATTATTTTAACATAAAACTATGGATGGATTTAAGCTAAAAACAGAGTTCACTCCAAAAGGCGACCAGCCGGGAGCAATAGAGCAGTTAACCGAAGGCATAATAAAAGGGCTCAAGCATCAGGTACTCTTGGGCGTCACCGGCTCTGGAAAGACATTTACAGTGGCGAATGCCATCGCCAATGTAAACAAGCCAACCCTTGTCATTGCACACAATAAGGCGCTCGCTGCACAGCTCTACGGAGAATTTAAAGAGCTTTTCCCGAATAATGCAGTGGAGTTCTTTGTCAGCTATTACGATTATTACCAGCCAGAGGCATACATACCGACAACCGATACATACATAGAAAAAGACGCCCTTATAAATGACGATATTGACAGGCTAAGACATTCTGCAACCATGTCGATCCTCGAAAGGAAAGATGTAATTGTTGTGGCATCTGTCTCATGCATATACGGAATAGGCTCGCCAGAAGACTATCTCGGGATGCATCTCTTTATTGAGGAAGGAATGAGGACAAAAAGGGATGAGCTTTTAAAAAGACTGGTTGAGATGCTCTATGTCCGCTCTGATGCAGAGTTCAAAAGGGGGAGCTTCAGGGTAAGGGGGGATATCGTAGAAATCTATCCGGCATTCTCACTCGACAAGGCAATAAGAGTAGATTTTTTTGGAGATGATATTGATGCAATTCACGAATTCGACCCATTAACAGGCGCGAAAATAAGAAGACTGCAGAGGCTCGTCCTCTATCCCAACAGCCACTGGATTACTCCAAGGCCAAAGCTAAAAAAGGCTTTTAAGGGCATAGAGAAGGAGCTTGAAGAGAGAATGAGATACTTCAGAAACAACAGAGACCTGCTCTATGCACAGAGGATCGAACAGAGGACAAGATTCGATTTGGAAATGCTAAAGGAATTCGGCTACTGCCACGGAATAGAAAATTATTCGAGACATCTCAGCGGAAGACTGCCCGGTGAGCCGCCGTACACACTTATAGATTATCTCATAAGCGGGCCTTCCAGAGGAGATTATCTCATGGTAATTGATGAATCCCATGCCACTGTCCCGCAAATCGGCGGAATGTATGAAGGAGACCGCTCAAGAAAGCAGACCCTTGTGGATTACGGTTTCAGACTGCCTTCTGCCCTTGACAACAGGCCATTGAAATTTGAGGAATTCGAACATCGCACGAATCAGATGATATATGTGTCAGCAACTCCTGCTGAATACGAGATTGAGAAATCCGGAAGAAGGATTGTAGAGCAGGTTATAAGACCCACAGGCTTGATGGATCCGAAGATGACAGTGAGGCCTGTAAAGGGTCAGGTGGACGACCTTCTTGGAGAGATAAGAATTAGAGCAGAAAAGGGAGAGAGGGTTTTAGTCACGACATTAACAAAGAAGATGGCAGAAGATATTACGGACTATTATACCGAACTTGGCGTCAGGGCAAGGTATCTCCATTCAGACATAGACACGCTTGAGAGGATAGAAATATTAAGAGACCTGAGGCTCGGACAATTCGATGTGCTTATAGGCGTTAATCTTCTCAGGGAAGGACTCGACCTTCCGGAGGTGTCTCTTGTTGCAATTTTTGATGCTGACAAGGAAGGCTTTCTCCGCTCCGAGCGCTCTTTAATCCAGACAGCAGGCCGTGCAGCAAGAAATGTAAATGGAGAGGTAATACTCTATGCAGACAGAATAACACGCTCAATGAAAATGGCGTTGGACGAGACAGAGAGGAGAAGAAAAATCCAGTCTTCATATAACAAGAAAATGAAAATAACTCCGGAGACCGTAAAGAGCGAGATAAAGGACATCCTCGGCTCTATTTATGAATCTGATTACTTTACAGTCCCTGTAGCTGCTGAAGAGAAGGCTGAATACGAATTAAGCGAAGATACCATCAAGAAACTTGAGTCGGAGATGAAAGAGGCGGCGAAAAATCTCGACTTCGAAAGGGCAGCACAGATAAGGGACAGGATAAAAGAATTGAAGGAGCAGATGCTGAAGGTGGGGGTAAAAGGTATTTAACAGGCTCTCAATTAAATTGGCGCTTTCTTCTTTCCGGCATAAGCTAAAAAACGGCTCCCCCAGAAGGGTCTCTTTGTTAGAGCCGGACGATTTTGCCATGTTTTACGACCTTTCGCTTTTAGTCCGTAATATCACAAAATACGGAATTGTTGAAATATCACATAATTGATTTTATACGATTTTTCTGTTTTAAAAATCTTTCGGCTGTGATATAGTTTAAATAGTTTTCGGAAAATACGACAGTTCGTATAGTAATTGTTATGCATAGGAGGAAATTGGACATGGGATATTTTAGGAATATTGCTTTAGTGATTTTTATGCTATTGGTTTTTTCGACTGCATATGCTGGTGATGACTATAAGTGTAAAATAATTAGACTCTCTTTAGCTGAAGGCGATTCTGGAAACATTTACAATATGTATATAAAAAATTACATTGGAAAAGAATTCACTGTAGAACGTAACTCTGGCTTAATGTCTGGTGCGCTGAAAAACTCGTATGTCACTAAGCCACAAGTCATCGATCGTGGTTCAAAACTGAATAATTCTTACAAAGTAGTCACAACGATGAAGGTAGAAGAAGGTGCAGGAGTTGGGTCAAATATTTATGCACTTAATATATTGGAGTATGTTGAAAGTCCTAATAAGCCCTTTGTATTCATGGAAAACGAGGTGGTCTATTTTGGTTCTTGCGTACATTTTTAACAACAGCATATAAATCATCCCTGAACTAGGGGATTTGTTATGCATAAGCAATTCATATGAGATATTGTCAGGCTACTATTCACAGGCTATAATAAGATATGCTTTTATTTGAATGGGATCAAAATAAATCAATAAAGAACATTAAAATTCACAAAGTAACTTTTGATGAAGCAAGCACATCTTTCAGAGATAACTTATCATTGACGATTTACGATCCTCTGCATTCTGAGGAAGAAGACAGGTTGATATTAATTGGGACTTCCTGTAAAAATCGTCTTCTGGTAGTTGTTCATACCGAAAGAGGAAATAAAATCAGAATAATAAGCGCAAGAAAAGCAACAAAGAATGAAAGGAAACAATATGAAGAGAATGCGGAAAGATTCAGACATGCTTGAAGAATATGATTTCAGCAAAGGCATTCGGGGAAAATATGCAAAAAGGTATGCGGAAGGAACAAATGTTATTGTCATTGAGCCTGATGTTGCGAAGTTTTTCCCGGATCATGATTCTGTGAATCAGGCTTTGAGATCGTTAGCTGAGATCATTAAAAAACAGAAAAGAATTGCATAACAACGCGCTGCAGTGAAATCGAACCACACGGCGCTGTTTGGGCAGGTTAGAGTATGGGGTTTGCAAATCAGTTTTTTGCATGTTGAAGTCATTCAGTGGCTCGATTCACTGAGCTTAGCGTTCGGCGAAAAATAAAATTGCCTATTCACTATCATTAAAACTAACATAGGAGGTATCACCAATGGCCAAAATCCCGAATATAGTTCCGATCACCGACCTTCGACAGGATGCAACTTCAATCGTAAAGCGTGTGACATCTTCCCGCGAGCCGCTCATTATAACGCAGAGGGGAAGAGCAGCAGCAGTGATGGTCAGCATGGAAACATATGAGCACACACAGCATGAGCTTGAGATTCTTCGGCTCCTTGCCTCTGGAGAGAAGGAGTCGATGTGGGCAAAGGCTATGACCTCGACGTGGTTCTTGCAGAGGCCGACTCTCTACTTGAAGGAATGAAACGTTGAAGGTCTGCTTACCTGATCCTCTTTGAAATCGCCTTAAACTCCTCTGTTCCCGCTACTTTAAGCAATTGAAACAAAACCGTCTCTGTGCATGTGACTACTGCGCCTGCATCGCGCATGAATTCGACGCCTGTTTTCCAGTTTTCCTTTTCCCTTGAACAGACCGCATCCCTCACAAGATGGACATGGAAGCCTTCCTTTAGAAGGCCGATGCATGTCTGAAGCACGCATATATGGGTCTCCATGCCTGTCAGTATAATACTCTTTTTGTTGAGCTTCTTTATTTCATTCAAGAAATTGGGCTCCTCGCAGCAGCTGAAGGTCAATTTTTCGATAGGCTGATATACTGGCAATTGCTCCTTTATTTCGTTCACTGTTGGGCCAAGGCCCTTTGGATACTGCTCGGTCAGGACTACAGGGATGTTCAACATCTTTGCAAGCTCGATGAGATGGAGGCAGTTTTTAACGACCTCCTCCCGCGTCTTCATTACATTCGCAAGCCTGTCCTGAATATCTATGATCAATAATGCTGTATTATCTTTATCGAGAAGAAATCTGTTCATAAATAATCTCCTTTGGGCAATAATAAATTAAATATTGCGATATTATATCATTTTTCGAGATCGCTCAAACCATAATCAGTAAAGAAGCTTTCTAAATACAGGATAGCAGGTATCCATGTTTACGGATTGCGGTCAAAGGGCTTTACAGACAATTTACATTGTCAACAGTTTCTAATTGATGTATTATTTTTTTAGCATCTAAATAATAGATTTAAAATAAGAGTAGGAGGGAGGTTGATATATGTCAACTATAGAGAAAATCAAAGGAATGTCCATCAAATGGAAATTGATGATACCCATCATAATAATCATGGTGGGCATAGGCATTGCCAACACAATATGGATGGGAATGAAGGTTAAGGAGATTTCATCCGAACAGAGCAGGAGGGATTTAACACATTTATCGGAGACGGTATTTGGAGTAATGACGGGCTATATGACAACCGGCATGATGGCTACCCACAAAAAAACTTTTCTTGACCATATGAACAAGATGCTTCCTGTAAGTATGATATGGGGAGAGATTCTGGATAAACAATATGGTAAGAAGGCAGCAGAAGAATATCCGAGGGATGACCTTGAAAAAGAGGTGTTTAAGACTGGCAAACCTGCCTTTAAGACTGAATCTATTAAAGGAGAGACATATCTCAGGGGGATTTTCCCTTATGTAAATGTCAAGGACTACATGGGAACAAACTGCCTGATGTGTCACAGCGAAGGAACAAAGGAAGGAGATGTTCTTGGAGCCCTCAGTATCAGCGTTTCTATGAAAAAAACAGAAGATGCAGTGGCAAGAACAAAAATCCTCATTGCAGTCATTACAATTCTTCTTTCTGTCGGCAGCATAGGTGTAATCTACTTTATCCTTTCCAATTTCCTTACAAGACCTCTTGGAAATATTGTAAGAGTAGTCGAAAGCGCAGGACATAAGGACTTCAGAGAGAGGCTTCAGATAAAGTTCCTCGATGAAATGGGTAATCTTTCAGAATCTATAAATAAAATGTCAGGTGAGCTATCAAATGCCATGAGAAATGTTGCCCATGCAGCAGCCGACCTATCAAAACATGCAGTGGTGCTTAAGGGAGCCATAGATGAGACAATAGACGGCACAAACAAGCAGGCACAGCAGGCAGCACAGATTGCGACTGCTGCAGAGGAGATGTCACAGACAGTAACAGAGATTGCACGGAATAGTGCCTCTGCCTCTGATTCTGCAAAGGACGCAATCAGTGTTGCGCATAATGGAAAAGATGTTGTGGTTCAATCCGTTGACAAGATAAATTCAGCAGGCAGCGCAACACAGGAGCTGGCATCCATGATAGAGAGGCTGAATTCGAGGGTAACGGAGATAGGCGAGATAGTCTCTGTAATAAGCGATATAGCAGACCAGACCAACCTCCTCGCACTCAATGCCGCCATAGAGGCTGCAAGGGCAGGAGAACAGGGAAGGGGCTTTGCTGTGGTAGCTGATGAGGTCAGGAAGCTGGCAGAGCGCACCATGAAGGCAACAACCGAGATATCGGAAAAGATTAAGGCTGTTCAGGTCGATTCAGGCCAGACCGCACACTCGATGGAGAGGGCGCTAAGCCATGTGACTGAAGGAGTTACATTTATGGAGACAGCAAGTGAATCCCTCGGTCATATTGTGAGCTCCGTTCAGAAAACAGCAGATGAGATAGCACAGATAGCCGCCTCTGTGGAAGAACAATCCGCCGCATCCGAGGAAATAGCAAGGAATATCGAGGATATATCTCATATCGCAAAAAAGACACAGGAATCCACAGAACATCTAAAGAAGATTTTCGATGAACTGAACGCCCTGTCCCAGAAGCTCAAGGCAACCATAGACGAATTCAGGTTTGAGTAGCTAATGCCTTGACAAAAACTCGCAAATCACAGATAAGGCCTCTTCAAGGGAGGCCTTATCTGTTTCTATGGTAAGTTCAGGATTTAATGGCTCTTCATATGGTACCTGCACTCCGGGCACAGGCCATCCGGCCCTGCCCTTTTTATATATGCCCTTCGGCGCTCCGCGTGTTTTTCTGCGAGAGACTTCCCTCTCCATACAAACATCTATGGGGCACTTCAGATAAATTTCAGCAAAGCTTGGGATAAGCTCCCTTGCAAGCTCTCGCCACCTGCGCATGTTTCCCGTGGCATCAATAATGACATTGCGATTAAGCTCTGAAAGGGTCTTTGCCATATAGACAATAGCGCGGTAGACCATCTCCCTTTCATCTTCAGAATAGGTCGGTTTCGGCGTCACAATCTTTCTCAGTTCATCCATTCTGAGAATAAAAAAATCAGGGAAATGCCTTTTTACGCCGTCGGCAACGGTGCTCTTCCCGCTTCCCGGCAAACCTGTTATCCATAAGACAAGACCTTTCATAATTTAGAGGATAGCATATTTTAATATTTGACTAAACCTCTTTTATAAGGGTAGAATTTTTCATGCAGCATTCTGATTTTGTCCCCCTCCATTTGCATACAGAATACAGCCTTTTGGACGGTGCAATAAAGATTGATGAGCTTGTTGAGCAGGCATCTGCCTATAAAATGCCTGCTGTTGCCATCACCGACCACGGCAATCTTTTTGGCGCCGTCAACTTTTATAAAAAGGCCATAAAAAAAGGCATAAAGCCCATTATCGGCTGCGAGGTTTATGTTGCCCCAAACAGCAGGCTTGACAGGGCAAAAACGAATATGGACAACGGCCTCTCGGAAGAGGCAGCATTTCACCTGATACTCCTTGCCAAAGACAATAGCGGCTACAAAAATCTGACAACCCTTGTCTCAAAAGCATACATAGAGGGTTTCTATTACAAGCCAAGAATAGATAAAGAGATCCTTGAACAATACAGCGGAGGGCTTATAGGCCTTACCGCATGCCTCAAAGGAGAAGTGCCCTATTATCTTCAATACGGGCAGATAAAGCGTGCCCGTGAGGCAGCTTTACAGTATAAGCACATCCTCGGCCCCGAGAATTTCTTTTTTGAGATACAGCACAATGGAATGCCTGAGCAGGAGGATGTAAATAAAAAGCTCATTGAGCTTTCGCAGGAACTCCATATCCCCCTTGTTGCAACAAACGACTGCCATTATCTCAGAAAAGATGATGCAAAGGCGCATGACATCCTTCTCTGCATACAGACAGGAAAGACGGTGAAAGATGAAAAGAGAATGAGGATGTCCACCAATGAGTTCTATTTCAAATCCCCTGATGAGATGCTTCAGGCATTTCATGAGATGCCTGAAGCAATATTGAATACAAGGATGATTGCTGAAAGGTGCAATCTCGATTTTGTCCTCGGAAAGAGCCTTCTTCCAAAGTATGATATGCCCAACGGCATTTCACCCGATTCTTATCTTGAAGAACTTGCATTTGATGGCCTTAAAACTAAATTCAGAGGGGATCCGTCCCAGAGTTACATTGATAGGCTTAAGATGGAGCTTCGGATGATAAGAAAGATGGGGTACTCATCCTATTTTCTGATAGTATGGGATTTTATAAGCTATGCAAGGAAAAACGGCATTCCTGTTGGCCCTGGAAGAGGCTCTGCAGCAGGAAGTCTCGTTGCCTATTGTCTTGATATAACAGAGATAGACCCGATTAAATATAACCTTCTTTTTGAAAGATTCCTCAATCCCGAAAGAATAAGCATGCCTGATATTGATGTGGATTTCTGCAAGGACAGGAGGCCGGAGGTGATCAATTATGTCGCGGAAAAATACGGCAGCGACCATGTAGCACAGATAATCACATTCGGGACAATGGCTGCAAAGGCAGCCATAAGGGATGTTGGCAGGGTAATGGATATTCCTTATGCCGAGGTTGATAAGATAGCAAAGTTAGTCCCGGGACATAATATAAGCATTGACGAAGCCCTGAAAATCGAGCCGCAGATGAAAGAATTATATGACAGCAATCCGACAGTGAAAGAGCTGCTGGACATCGCTAAGAGGCTTGAAGGATTATCAAGACACGCCTCCACCCATGCAGCAGGTGTTGTTATATCGCCTGAGCCTTTGACAGATTTTATGCCCCTTTATAAAAACCCTTCTGAAGAGACCATTACAACGCAGTTCGACATGGGATCTGTGGAGAGTGTCGGACTTCTCAAGTTCGATTTCTTAGGATTAAAGACGCTCACAGTACTCGAGAAGACCGTTGACTATATAAAGCAGCAGGGTAAAGAGATAATCCTATCTGAGATTCCGCTTGAGGACAAAGAAACATACAAGCTCTTAAGCTCAGGAGAGACAACCGGCATATTCCAGATCGAGAGCGCAGGAATGAGGGATATACTCGTCAAGATGAGGCCGAACAGGTTTGAAGACCTCATCGCCCTCGTTGCCCTTTACCGTCCCGGCCCTATAGGAAGCGGAATGATAGACGACTTCATAAAGAGGAAAAAAGGCGAGACAGAGGTGGAGTATGAGCTGCCGCAATTAAAGGAGATCCTTGATGAGACCTATGGAGTAATCCTTTATCAGGAACAGGTCATGAGGATCGCAAATAAGATAGCAACCTTTTCTATGGGACAGGCAGATCTCCTCAGAAGGGCAATGGGAAAGAAAAAGCCCGAGGAGATGGAAAAGCAAAAGGAGGTCTTTATCAGCGGTGCAATTGCAAATGGGATCCCTGAAAAGAAAGCTGCACGGCTCTTTGAGCTTATGGCGTTCTTTGCAGAATACGGCTTTAACAAGTCCCATTCTGCAGCCTATGCATATCTGGCATACCAGACAGCATATCTAAAGGCACATTATCCCGTTGAGTTCATGACAGCAAACCTCAGCGCAGACATGGGTGATACGGACAAGATCGTCAAGCTCATAAATGAATGCAGGAACATGTCCATAGAGATATTGCCTCCTGATATCAACGAGAGCGAAAGGGAGTTCAAGATTGTGGGAAGCTCTGTGAGGTTCGGCCTTGAGGCAGTAAAGGGAGTGGGCTCATCTGCAATAGAAATAATTCTTCAGGAAAGACAAAACGCACCATTTGAATCCTTTGATGAATTCCTTTCGAGGGTGGATAATAAAAGGGTCAACAAAAAGGTTATGGAAAGCCTGATAAAGGCCGGTGCATTCGATTCCCTGTATTCTGACAATAGGTTCACGGCACGGGCAAAGGCTATGGATGCTTTAACATCGTCTTCTAAGGCAAACAGCTTTGGCCCGGGACTCTTCGGAGACAATGAGACCGTAGCTGACACAGTCCAGCCCTGGGATGAGGCTGCATTGTTAAGCTATGAGAAAGAGGCGCTCGGCTTCTATATATCGGGCCATCCACTGACAAGGTATAGAAGGACATTATCTGCAATGGATGTAATACAGCTTTCAGCCGTAGAAGACAAGGATGAAAGATCTGATATCTGCGTGGCAGGCGTCATAAGCGAGATGAAGATCAGGGCAAAAGAAAAGGGTGTCACAGCCTATCTGACCTTGGAGGACGAGACGGGAAGTTGTGAGATGCTCGCATTTCCCGACCTTTATAAAAAGAGTTCAGACCTTCTTAAAAAAGGCAATCTGCTCATGATAAAAGGGCAGGTGTTCAAGTCGGAGAAGGGAGCAAAGGTCATGGCGAGGGAGATACAGAACCTCACAGGCATGGAACTCTGCACGAAATATGAAGTGGCCTTGAAATGCGCCACCTTTGAAGATACTGCTGAAAAGCTCAGGACAATGAAAAAACTTCTGAGTGATGCTGCTAACGGTAAAGACAGCGTGGCATTCAAGTTTTATCTTCCTGATTATTGTGTTATTATAGCTTCACAGCTTCAGCCATGCAGTAATTTTGCAATAGAGGCAGAGAGGATCGCAGGAGTAAGCGTAAAGACATATTAAGGAGCAACTATGGGTTATTACCTTGACTTTGAGAAGTCGCTGGAAGAGCTTGAGACAAAGATTGAAGAATTAAAAAAGCTCTCTGACGGCACAGAAATAGATATAGCATCAGAGATAAAGCGTCTCGAGAAAAAGACGAAGGAATTGCGCTCTGAAATATTTTCCAATCTCACACCATGGCAGAAGACCATGATAGCCCGCCATCCCGAAAGGCCTTATACCCTTGATTATATCGGTATGATAGTCGAGGATTTCATCGAACTTCACGGCGACAGACGGTTTGCAGACGATCCTGCCATTGTAGGGGGGGTCGGAAAGATTAATGGCGTTCCCATGTTTATTATCGGACACCAGAAAGGCAGGGGTACAAAAGAGAGGATATTCAGAAACTTCGGGCAGCCCAACCCGGAAGGATACAGAAAGGCCCTGAGATTGATGAGGCTGGCAGAAAGGTTTAAGATTCCCATAGTAACCTTCATAGATACTCCCGGCGCATATCCCGGAATAGGCGCAGAGGAGAGGGGTCAGGCAGAGGCAATAGCAACAAACCTCATGGAGATGTCGAGGATTAAGACTCCCATAATATCTATCGTCATTGGCGAAGGCGGAAGCGGCGGCGCTCTCGCATTAAGCGTTGCCGATAGACTCTATATGCTGGAGCATTCCGTGTATTCTGTAATCTCTCCTGAGGGGTGTGCAGCCATACTATGGAAAAAGGGTGGAGAACTTACCACTGATGACTTCTCAAGGGCGGCAGATGCACTTAAGCTCACTGCTGACGATCTGAAATCCTTTAAGGTCATAGACGACATAATTCCCGAGCCCCTCGGCGGCGCGCACAGGGAGCCTGATGCAATAGCAAAAAGAATAGCGGAGTGCATCACAAAGTCTCTGGAATCCATTCAAACAAAAAGCCCTGCGAAATTAATAGAAGAACGATATAAAAAGATCAGAAAAATAGGAAGCCTTACTCAAACAGGGCAGTAACAAAATCCTCGGGATCGAAGTCCTTGAGGTCGTCAACTCCCTCGCCTATGCCGATAAGCCTTACAGGAATTCCAAGCTCTTTTTTTATAGCAAAGATAATCCCGCCCTTTGCAGTGCCATCGAGTTTTGTAAGGGCAATGCCTGTTATGCCTATTGCTTCGTTGAATATCTGCGCCTGCCTCAAAGCATTCTGCCCTGTAGTCGCATCCACTATGAGAAGAATCTCCTGTGGTGCATCGGGTATGGACTTTTTGATAACACGGTTAATCTTTTTAAGCTCGTCCATGAGCTGGCTCTTTGTGTGGAGCCTTCCTGCGGTATCAATGATAACTATATCGATTCCGCGTGCCTTTGCAGCCTCCACAGCATCAAAGGCAACGGCAGCAGGGTCAGAGCCACTCTGGTGCTTGACTATATCCGCTCCTGAGCGTTTCGCCCATATTTCGAGTTGCTCTATTGCAGCAGCCCTGAATGTATCTGCAGCAGCAATGATAACAGAATTGCCTTCAGAGATGAATCGTGATGCGAGCTTGCCTATGGTTGTGGTCTTGCCGACACCGTTGACTCCGACGGTGAGGATTACAAATGGCTTTTCTCCGAAGGTTACAAGGGACTGGGACTTGCCGAGCAATAGAGCCATCTCGTCCTTTAAATAGGACTTCACATCATCGGAGTTTCTTACCTCGCCTGCCCTTACCTTTTCTCTAAGCAGTCTGACTATTTCGTTTGTGGCCTCGGCTCCTATGTCCGATGTGATGAGCACTTCTTCGATGTCTTCGATGGCTGCATCGTCGATGGTCCTGCCGGAAAGGATCGACTCAACTCTCTCGACAATATTCTTCTTTGTCTTTGTAAGGCCGGCTTTTAATTTGTCTAAGAATCCCATGATAGATTAAAGTGAGAAAGTGCTCATTTCCTGCTCTTTACTTCCTACTTATCGTGTTTCAAAGTAACGGTGAGGGAGTTTTTCTCCTTTACTACATGAAACTTTGTGGGTTTTAGTTGTTCGATCTTAACGAGCACGGCGCCCTTTTCCTTCTTATCTTCCTCTACCACAACATTACCGACAAAGGATGATTCGAACTTCACGGCCTTTTCTATCTTGCTCACTGCCGGTTTTATTTTGATAACAATCCATTTTTTGCCCCCGATCGTCTCTGCAGATGCGCTGTATTTTATGGCTGCATCGAGGTTGGGAATATGTATTGAGATGGTGGACTTCTTTTTTGGCTCAACAAGGGATACATTTGTAATCTCAAGTGCCTTTGCCTCTGCTTTTTTCTCTTTTCTTGCCTCTTCCTTTACCTTTGCCTTCTTTGGCTTCTTCGTTTCTTTTGCAGGCGCAGCCTTCGTTGTTTTGGCCGGCGCTGCGACAGCAGGTTTCTTCACTGCAGGTACAACAGTTTTTACAGGCCCTGCAGTGATTGCAAAGGATTCTGACTTGTTGTACTGCACCTCCACAACTGCCGTGCCATTCACAAACTCTGATGCATGTATCTTATTTGGTATGAGCGCTCCTGTTCCTGTTGTTGACAGTTGGACATCAGGACCAACTATATTATAATTCTTGATCGCATGACCGAGCTGATTATATACGGTTATCTTTATTTTAAACCTCTGTCCTGCAACTGCTGAATCAGGGGTTGTAATCTCAAACCTCTCGGGTATGGGTGAAATCACCTTTACAAGATCGCTGGTGCCTTTCTGGGCCTTGCCGATCTCTGTGACGACAATGGCAATATCTTCAGCAGCATCGTATCTGAGATCGAATTTTGTTTGTCCGTTTACAAATTCATATGCAGCCATTGTGGAAGGGTATGGCTTAAATTTTCCTGAGGTTGTAATCGCTATTCCGTTTCCGGTTGTTGAATAGTTTGATACGACATTATTAAAGCGGTCAATGGCAGCTATGACTACCTCGAATGGCTCTCCGGCAATAGCCTCTTTAGGGACAAATACCCTAAATGAATTCACATGACCGTTGAGTATCTCAATCTTTTCGCTCGCCCCAAAGCTCCCTGTTATTAAATCCTTTGCTTCTACTATTGCTGTTCCTGCTTTCTGGGACATTAGAGAAACGACGCACATTCCATTCTTGAAATCAGGAATCGAAGCCATATCAATCTTTGGCTCGGCATTGCCCTTGAATATAAGATTCAGATTTTTCCCCAAAATCTGCTCTGAAACAGTATTCCCAAAGGAGTCTTTTGCAATTATTTTTATATCAAACTTCTCGCCTGCCTGCGCAGCACGCGGCCCCTTAATCACAAAGGAGTTAAGCTTGTTCGGGGATATGGACAGATCCTTTGACAGGATAGGAAGGGGGATGCCGCTCTCTCTCACAGACAGATTGACGGCCTCTGCAACCTTATCCATTATGCTTATAGTTAGCGCTCCGTTTGCAAAAGAGGATGCCTTAAAAGAAGAAGGTCTTATTACGGCTGAACCGGAAACCGACACCTGAAACTCCCTCTCTGTCTCTCCAAAATTGGTAATGATGTTATTAAATGCATCCACTGCCTGCAATTTTATGGATGTCTCTTCTCCTGCAATTATCCTGTCCGGCATCGAAACATTAAAGTGATCAAACTTTCCGGGCTTTACTATAATCTCCCCTGAATATGCGAATGAAGGGACTGCTGCTATTATGGTTATAATCAGTTGCAGAAAGATGAGTGACCTCACAATGCCTCTTATCATATAAACCCCCTGTAAAAGGATTAGTTTTATTATAAATTTATTAACAAAAAGTATATCATAAACACCTGTAAATATATACTATTTTAAATATTTTCAGTATAGTAGCATATTAAAATAAAATTTACCACTACTCCCCTCCAAAAAGTTTTTTTGTAAAAATTTTTTGGAGAGCCCTGAAAATGTCCGCTGCTTCTTGAAAAATTGATAAACCATCTGATAGTATTAACAATGCCTGAGGATAGCGTAAAGGCAAGCTTGCTGCT